>NZ_JAUEYJ010000005.1:0-338444 GCF_032489615.1 Bradyrhizobium sp. SZCCHNR1051
GGATGGTTCGGAAATCCAATCCTAACCCTTCTTGACCACCCGCCGCCCCATAGGATCTGTGGTACCTGCCGCCTGCACTTTTTCCGCAGGCGGGCCACGGGCCTCAGTCGAGGTCCGGCCTTCCCTGCGCCCTCACGCTCAACGAGGGCCGACGGACCAGCACACCCCGGACAGCCGATGTCGCGGGAACGTGAAGGCGCGGCCTGCGTATCCTTTGATAGGCCGGACCAAGGGGCCGGATCCCGGCAGACGCCGCTTGAAATCAAACCATCACAGAGGGCACTTAGGGTGCGGATTTGGCCGGCAGCCCCGCCGGCGCGAACCAGCC
Source organism: Bradyrhizobium sp. SZCCHNR1051 (assembly GCF_032489615.1). NCBI lineage: Bacteria > Pseudomonadati > Pseudomonadota > Alphaproteobacteria > Hyphomicrobiales > Nitrobacteraceae > Bradyrhizobium > Bradyrhizobium sp. SZCCHNR1051. The sequence continues at coordinate 329 of NZ_JAUEYJ010000005.1, forward strand.
CTCAGCGCCATGACAAGGAGACGTCCGGAGCCGTCGGCTGCGGACGACGAGACGAGACACGCGGATGATGCTTCAGGACCTCCGGACAACCGTGCTCCGCGACGCCGTGCGCCCCAACGTCTGGGACGTGGTCGCGCTGATCATCGTGGTCGGCGCCATGGTGCTGATCGTCTATGGCGGCGAGCAGACCACGCAGCCGCTGTCGGCGCTGGACGTGGTCCCGGTCTCGCTCGATCCGGCCAACCTGCCGCTCTACGCGCTGCGCACCACCTTGCGCATGCTGCTCGCGATCGTGTGCTCGCTCGTCTTCACCTTCGTCTATGCGGCGCTCGCCGCCAAGAGCCGGCGCGCCGAGATCGTGCTGATCCCGCTGCTCGACATCCTGCAGTCGGTGCCGATCCTGGGCTTCCTGACGTTCACCGTCGTGTTCTTCATGAACCTGTTCCCCGGCAAGGTGCTGGGCGCCGAGCTCGCCTGCGTGTTCGCGATCTTCACCAGCCAGGCCTGGAACATGACCTTCAGCATGTACCAGTCGATGCGCAACGTGCCGAAGGATCTGGAGGACGCGACGCGCAGCTTCCACCTCTCCGGCTGGCAGCGCTTCTGGCGGCTCGACGTGCCCTTCGCGATGCCCGGCCTGATCTGGAATGCGATGATGTCGATGTCCGGCGGCTGGTTCTTCGTCGTGGCGTCGGAGGCGATCACCGTCGGCAACACCACGGTTACCCTGCCGGGCATCGGCTCCTACGTCGCACTCGCAATCCAGCAGAAGGATCTCACGGCAATTGCCGCCGCGCTGCTGACGATGCTGCTGGTGATCACCGCCTATGACCAGCTGCTATTCCGTCCGATCGTGGCCTGGGCCGACAAGTTCCGCTTCGAGCAGACCGCCTCCGGCAATCCGCCGACCTCCTGGATGCTCGATCTGTTCCGGCGCACCCGCGCGCTGCGCTCGCTGTCGGTCCCGTTCGCAGCGGTCAACCGCACTTTCTCGAACCTGCGCCTCAACTGGCCCCGCGCGTGGAGCGGCCCCGTCCGCCACGCGCCGCCGTCGCAGCTCGTCGACGGCCTCTGGCTCGCCGTCGTCATCCTCGGCTGCGCCTATGCCGGTTGGAAGACCTATCTCTACCTCTCGGCAACGCTGGCGCTCGCCGATATCCTCTCTGCGATCGGCTACGGCCTGATCACGCTGGTGCGGGTGGTGGTGCTGATCGCGCTGGCGTCGCTGATCTGGGTCCCCGTCGGCGTCTGGATCGGGCTGCGGCCGAAGCTCGCCGAACGGATGCAGCCGCTGGCGCAATTCCTCGCCGCATTCCCGGCCAACCTCGCCTTCCCGGTGTTCGTCGTGCTGATCGTGCGCTACGGCCTCGACGCCAATGTCTGGCTGAGCCCGCTGATGATCCTGGGCACGCAGTGGTACATCCTGTTCAACGTCATCGCCGGCGCCAGCGCCTTCCCGACCGACCTGCGCGAGGCCGCCGCGAGCCTGCAGCTGACCGGCTGGCGCTGGTGGTTCAAGGTCGTGCTGCCCGGCGTCTTCCCCTACTACATCACCGGCGCCATCACCGCCTCCGGCGGCTCGTGGAACGCGGCGATTGTCGCCGAGGTCGCGAGTTGGGGCGATACCCATCTCACCGCGAGCGGCCTCGGCGCCTACATCGCCGCGGCCACGGAGCGTGGTGACTTCCCCCGCGTCGTGCTCGGCATTGCCGTGATGTGCATTCTCGTCACTCTGTTCAACCGGCTGCTGTGGCGGCCGCTCTACGCCTTCGGCGAACGCCGGCTGCGGCTCGGCTGACCGGGAGAATTTGTCATGCGCGACCAGGTCAAAGACACATCGCTGATCGAGATCAAGAGCGTGAGCCGGCTGTTTCCGAAGGGCAGCGGCGAGGATCTCGTGGTGCTCGAGAAGGTCGACCTCACGATCCGCGCCGGCGAGATCGTCGGCCTGCTCGGACGCTCCGGCTCCGGCAAATCGACCTTGCTGCGGATCATCGCCGGCCTGGTGTCGCCCTCCTCCGGCGAAGCGCGCTGCCGCGGCGAGATCATCGCCGGCCCCCCGCGCGGCGTCGCCATGGTGTTTCAGTCGTTCGCCCTGTTTCCCTGGCTCACCGTGCTGCAGAACGTCGAGCTCGGCCTGGAGGCGCTCGGCATCGAGGCCGCTGAGCGGCGCAAGCGCGCGCTCGCGGCGATCGATCTGATCGGCCTCGACGGCTTCGAATCCGCTTTTCCCAAGGAGCTGTCGGGCGGCATGCGCCAGCGCGTCGGCTTCGCCCGCGCGCTGGTGGTGCATCCCGACCTCCTGCTGATGGACGAGCCGTTCTCGGCGCTGGACGTGCTGACCGCCGAAACACTCCGTACCGACCTCATCGATCTCTGGACCGACGGCCGGCTGCCGATCAAATCGGTGCTGATGGTGACGCACAACATCGAGGAGGCGGTGCTGATGTGCGACCGCATCCTGGTGTTCTCCTCCAATCCCGGCCGCGTCGCCGCCGAGTTCAAGGTCGACCTGCCGCATCCGCGCAACCGGCTCGATGCGGCGTTCCGCCAATTGGTCGACAGCCTCTACGCGCGCATGACGCAGCGGCCCGAGCCGAAGCTGCCGAGCACCGCGAGCGCCGGCGTCGGCATGGTGCTGAGCCACGTGTCCTCGAACTCGATCTCCGGCCTGGTCGAGACGCTTGCCGGCGAACCCTATAATGGGCATGCCGACCTGCCGGTGCTGGCGGGCCATCTGCAGCTCGAGGTCGACGAGATCTTTCCGTTGGCCGAGGCGCTGCAGCTCTTGCGCTTCGCCCAGCTCAGCGAAGGCGATCTGACCTTGACCGAGGCCGGACGGCGGTTCGCCCATCTCGATACCGACGAACGCAAGAAGCTGTTCGCGCAGCATTTGATGGAGAACGTGCCGCTGATGGGGCTGATCCGCCGCGTGCTCGACGACCGCCCCGCGCACGCAGCACCAGCGGCGCGCTTCCGCATCGAGCTCGAGGACTACATGTCCGAGCACTATGCCGACGAGACGCTGCACACCATCGTGTCATGGGGCCGCTATGCCGAGCTGTTCGCCTATGACGAGCAGTCCGAAACCTTCAGCCTGGAGAACCCGCATTGAGCCTTGCGGCGTCACGGCGCGATCGTGAGGGTCGCTTTCATGTTCGGGTGAAAGCGGCAGTAGTAGTCGAGCGTGCCCGCCTTCTTGAGGACCGAGCTCACCGTCTTGCTCGGCGGCAAAGTGACATCGAAGGCGCCATCCCGCGCCGTAGCCGTATGAGCCAGCGCGTCCTTGTTGATCCATTCGACGGTGTCGCCGACCCTGGCCGAAACCACGGCCGGCGAAAACGCGAGCTTGTCTATCGTAATCCGGATCGTGGCCGCGCGCGCCGGAACGCTCACCGCGGCAAGCACGACCACACTCAGGAAGGCGAGACGTCCCGACAGCATCGGCTGATCCTACTTCAGGTCCGCCGCGACGTGCTCGGCGTGCTGCTCGTGCCCCTGAAACAGCTTGAGGCCGGTCTGCAGCAGCTCCTTCAGCTCGGAATTGCTCGCCGATGGAATGAGCTGCGTTTCCAGCGCGCCATTCACCGTCTTGTGGTAGACGACCTCGTTGGCGATGTAGGCCTTGTCGAACGCGGCGCCCTTGAGTTTGCCGAGTTCGTCGAGCTTCTCGCTCGCCTGCTTCGACAGCGCGCGGCTGGTGTCGTTGTCCTCCGGCGTGACCTTCAGCTTCTTGACGAGCGCGAGGGCCTGTTTGTTGACCGCCTCGTGGTCGCGCACCATGCCTTGGGCGAACTCCTTGACCTCCTTGCTGCTGGACTTGTCCAAGGCCTGCTTCGCCGCCTTGATGTCGATTTCGCCCGCAGTGTAGGCGATATGGGCGATCTGCGGATCGTTGAGCTTGGCGCCCTGCGACAGCGCGACACTGCTCGTGAGGCAGAGCACGACGACCATCGTGCCGATATGCTTGAACATGGCTCTCATCTCCTGTGCCGCCGGACCTCGTGGCCGGCGGATGAATGGCTGCACAGGGATTGGATGAAAAACGGGAGCCGACGTTCCCAAGAATCTTCAGCTCGGACGTGCCAGACGCTCAAGCACGGCATCCGTCAGCCGCTCGCAACGCGCGCCAGCGAAGGGAAACGCGTCCATAAGGACGGGGCCGATCTCTTTTTCGACGTTCTCGCGCAACATGCCGCGGGCGCGATGCAGGCGCGTCTTGACGGTCTCGGGCTTCAACCCCAGCAAGTCCGCGGTCTCGTCGATGCTCATCTCCTCGATCACGCGGGCGATGAACACGAGGCGAAACGGCTCGGACAGTTCATCGATGGCCCGCTCGACGACGGCCTGGATCTGGCGCTGCGCCACAGACTTCTCCGGATCGCTCGACGTGGCGGGAAATTGGATCACCTCGGCCCCAGGATTGTTCCCTCGCTCCGCATCCAGTTGCAATGCCGGTCGCTGTCCGCGCAGCCGCCCCATCGCTTCGTTCATCGCGATGCGAACCAGCCACGTCGACAGGCTGGACTGGCCGCGAAACTCGTCCAGATGGGTGAGTGCGCGGACATAGGTTTCCTGCACGACGTCCTCCGCCTCGCTGTCGTTGCGCAGGATGCCGCGGGCGATCCGGAACAGGCGGCGGTTGTTGGCCTGCAGGATGGCCCGAATGGCCGCCTCGTCGCGGGCTTTTGCCCGTCGGATCAAGTCATCTTCGGCGGTCGTCGCCGCAGAGAGTGTGGTCGCTATGGTCCAAGGCATTGTCGATCATCCCAACTGAGCACGCATGGCTTAGATGGAATTCGAGCCCGGAGGTTCCTAAAAAAGATTGCGCGAGGCGCTTCACTGCACCGCCGCGAACGTATCAGGCCGCGCCAGCGCCCAGGCATCACGGAAGCGGATGTCCTGCGTACCCTCGAGCAGCTCACCCGGCCGCAGCGCCGGATAGAGTTTTGCGAAGGAGGAGACCTCGGTGGTCGACGTCCGCTGTGAGAAGTGGATGGGACGCAGGTCCTGCGGATGTTCCAGGCCGGCGGCAGCGAGCAGCTCGGCCAGCGCATGCAGGGTCGCATGATGATAGTTGTAGACGCGATCGATCTTGTGCGGAACGACCAGCGCGCGGGCGCGCGTCGGATCCTGCGTCGCAACGCCGGTCGGACAGCGGTCGGTGTGACAGCTCAAGGACTGGATGCAGCCGAGCGCGAACATGAACCCGCGCGCCGAGTTGCACCAGTCGGCCCCAATCGACATTGCGCGGGCCATGTCGAAGGCGGTGGCGATCTTGCCGGCGGCGCCGATCTTGATCCGGTCGCGGATGTTCATCCCGACCAGCGCGTTATGCACGAAGTTGACGCCCTCGCGCATCGGCATGCCCAAATGGTCCATGAACTCGAGCGGCGCAGCACCCGTGCCGCCTTCATTGCCGTCGACCACGATGAAGTCGGGATAGATGCCGGTCTCCAGCATCGCCTTGCAGATCGCCAGGAATTCCCAGGGATGGCCGATGCACAGCTTGAAGCCGGCCGGCTTGCCGCCCGACAGCCGCCGCATCTCGCCGATGAACTGCATCATGCCAACAGGCGTCGAGAACGCGCGGTGCGCCGCCGGCGAGATGCAGTCCTCGCCCATCGCGACGCCACGGATCTTGGAGATCTCCTCGGACACCTTCGCCGCCGGCAGCACGCCGCCGTGGCCAGGCTTGGCGCCCTGGCTGATCTTGAGCTCGACCATCTTTATCTGCTCGGTGGCTGCGACCCGCGCGAACGCGTCGGCGTCGAACGTGCCGTCATGGCGGCGGCAGCCGAAATAGCCGGAGCCGATCTCCCAGATGATGTCGCCGCCCATCTCGGCATGGTACGGGCTGAAGCCGCCCTCGCCGGTGTCATGCGCGAAGCCGCCGCGCTTGGCGCCACCGTTGAGCGCGCGCACCGCATTCGGGCTCAGCGCCCCGAAACTCATGGCCGAGATGTTGAACACCGAGGCCGAATAGGGCTTTGCACAATCGGGGCCGCCGATGGAGATGCGGTATTTTTCCTCCGCACGCGGCTTGGGCGATATCGAATGGTGCATCCATTCATAGCCCTCGCGGTAGACATCCTCCTGGGTGCCGAACGGGCGCTTGTCGAGCACCATCTTGGCGCGCTGATAGACCACCGCACGGGTGTCGCGCGAGAACGGCATGCCGTCCTTCTCGCTCTCGAAGAAATACTGCCGCATCTCCGGCCGCATCTCCTCGAGCAGGAAACGCAGATGCGCCGCGATCGGGTAGTTGCGCAACACCGCGTGGCTCTTCTGCATGAGATCGCGGACGCCGAGCAAGGTCAGCGCGCCGAAGATCAAGAGTGGGATGAGGACGAGATCGAAGATTTTGCGGTCGTAGATGCCGAGGATCAGCAGCAGGGCGGTCGCCGTGGCGCAGATCGTCAGCACGATGAAGCGCGGCGAAAACGGGAGCAGCAGCGTATCCATGGGAGGCCTCGAAGCGGCTCGTGGAAGGTCTGGTGTCACCATACTACGCGTATCGCGAAGCAATCGTTACACAAGCGCGCGCAGTCGGCCATCGATGATATCACAACGTCGATAGCCGCCTTCTGTCGACTGCCGCGCTGCGAGATCGAGCCGCAGCGCCGGGCGGGCCTCCGAGGCTCCCGGCGCCGATATGCACTGTTCGAAGACGGCAGCCGCTTACCCCTGCGCGAACAACCCCGAATGCGCCTCGCGCAGCTGCCGCTTCAGCAGCTTGCCGCTGGGGTTCTTGGGCAGTGCATCGACGAACACGATCCGCTTCGGCGTCTTGAAGGTGGCGAGACGGCTCGAGGCCTGCTTCAGCACCGCCTCCTCGGTCAGCTCGCAGCCGGACTTGACCACGACCATCGCCACCACGGCCTCGACCCAGCGCGGATGCGGCAGGCCGACGACGGCGACCTCGGACACTTCGGGGATCAAATAGAGCGCCTCCTCGACCTCGCGGCTGGCGACGTTCTCACCGCCGGTCTTGATCATGTCCTTCTTGCGATCGACGATGGTGATGTAGCCCTCCTCGTCGATGGTCGCGAGATCGCCGGAGTGAAACCAGTCGCCCTGGAAGGCCGCGGCGGTGCGCTCGTCATCGTGGAAGTAGCCGAGCATCAGATGCGGCGAGCGGTGCACGACCTCGCCGACCAGGCCCGGCGCGACGTCGTTCATCTCATCGTCGACAACGCGGGTCTCGACATTGAGCACGGCGCGGCCGCAAGACCCCGGCTTGCGCAACTGATCATCGGGTCCCAACATCGTCGCCAGCGGCGCGATCTCGGTCTGGCCGTACAGATTCCACAGCCGCACCTTGGGCAGCCGCTGCGCCAGCTCGCGCAGCACCTCGACCGGCATGATCGACGCGCCGTAATAGCCCTTGCGCAAAGTCGACACGTCGGTGGTCTCGAACAGCGGCGAGCGCAGGATCGAGATCCACACCGTCGGCGGCGCGAAGAACGAGGTGATGCGATATTTCGCGATCAGCGGCAGCAGATTATCGGGCGTCGGAAACGCCGTGATGATGTTGGTGGCGCCGACATAGATCGAGGGACCGAAGAACACGTCGAGCTGCGCGCAATGATACAGCGGCAGCGCGTGCAGGGTGACGTCAACGGCGGCGATGCCAGCATCGACGATACAGCTCACATACTGCCAAATGACGGCGTCATGGGTGAGCATGGCGCCCTTCGGCAGCGACTCCGTACCAGAGGTGTAGACGATCTGCGCGACGTCGCTTCCGGCGATCTCGACGGCAGGCACCGTCGCCGTCGACGCCGCGAGCTCCGCAAAGTCGATCATGTCGCTTTGCCGCTCGCTCGGACCTTCTGACGGCAGCCAGATCAGCTGCTCGACCGCCGGCACCAGTGCCTTGGCGGCGCGCGCCACGCCGGCGAAGCCGCTGTCGGTCGCGAGCAGCCGCGCCCCGGCGTGCTTGAGGATGTAGGCGACCTCCTCCGGCTTCAGCATGAAGTTGATCGGCACCAGCACGGCGCCGAGCCGCGCCAGCGCGAAGCGCAGGGCGGCAAAGGCATGCGAGTTGCGCGCGAGGATCGCGACGCGCTCGCCCTTGGCGACCCCCTGGGCGGCGAGGCCGGCCGCGAGGCGGTCGACGATGGCGTTGAACTCGGCGTAGGTCCAGCTGATCTCGCCGCAGATCACGGCCGTCTTGGTCGGTGTCCGCGCCGCGCTCCGCCGCAGGAGATCACCGAGCGTCTGTCGCCGTACGATGGAATCCATGCTCATCCCCTCTGTCATCACGGGGATGGCCGCCACGCGGGCAATCCAAGTCCCCTCCCTGTTTCGCGCCGGACGTCTGAAGGCCCGGTCTTGGCGCCGAAAATCGCACGGCCGCTCGGACGCGCGCAAGGAGGATATTGCCAACGAAAAGAGCGCCCCGATTGCGTCGAGGCGCTCTTTCAGAAAAGTCGCAAACGAAGGGTCGGCGGCTCAGCGCTCGACGAAGGCCTTCTCGATCACGAAGTGTCCGGGCTGGTTGCCGCTGCCTTCGAGGAAGCCTCGCGACTCGAACATGGTCTTGAGCTCCTCCAGCATCGCCGGGCTGCCGCACATCATAATGCGGTCCTTGGCGATGTCGAGCTCATGCTGGCCGATATCGTTGAAGAGCTGCTGCGACGAGATCAGGTCGGTGATGCGGCCGCGGTTACGGAACGGCTCGCGGGTGACGGTCGGATAATACTGCAGCTTGCCGTCGAGCAGCGGCCCGAACAGCTCATCCTCGCGCAGCTTCGCGACGACGCTCTCGCCATAGGCGAGCTCGGCGACCTGGCGGCAGCCATGGACCAGCACGATGCTCTCGAACCGCTCGTAGACGTCGGGGTCCTTGATCAGGCTGGCGAACGGGGCAAGGCCGGTGCCGGTCGACAGCAGCAGCAGCCGGCTGCCGGGCAGCAAATTGTCGGGGATCAGCGTGCCGGTCGCCTTGCGGCCGACCAGGATGGTGTCGCCTTCCTTGATCTGCTGCAGCCGGGAGGTCAGCGGGCCGTCCTGCACCTTGATGCTGAAGAACTCCAGTTCCTCCTCGTGATTGGCGCTGGCCATGCTGTAGGCACGCAGCAGCGGGCGGCCCTCGACCTCGAGGCCGATCATCGCGAACTGACCATTTTGGAAGCGGAAGCCCGCATCGCGGGTGGCTCGGAAGGAGAACAGGGTGTCCGTCCAGTGGTGAACGGAAAGAACTTTCTCTTTATAGAACGCGCTCATGTCGTTTGTTTTTTCACGTGGGCTGAAGTTGGAAGAAACAAGTCGTGACGGAGGCAGGACCGCAAAAACCCTATAGATCCAGCGATTTCGGCGCCTGATGTACGTGAAAACAGCGAATAATCAACCCCGCATGGACGCACCATTGATCACGATCAAATGCATGCCGGCTGATGCCCGGATTCGCCTCGATCGGCCGTTCGTTCGTACACAAACGATAAGGGTAATTTACTTGCCGAGATTCCAATTTTCCAGCACTTTAATTCCGCATCCTGGCCCAATCCTTGAGCAATGATTAACCATCCGCAGACCCAGCTCGCCGCCATCACCCGCTACTGCGTCGAACGAGGCATCGCGCTCGACGTGCGGGAGGACGGCTGGCTGCTGGTGCTCGAGGATGCCAACCGGCGTCACCTGATCTTCGGCTATGATCTCGGCCTGAACAGTGCGGTGGCGCACAGACTGGCCTGTGACAAAGCGGCGACCTCGGCGCTGCTGAGAGCCGACGGGATTGCCGCGGTTCCACACGCGTTCTTTCTTGCTCCGGCCCTTAGCGGCCAGCCCGGGCAGACGGCCGAGGCCGCGCTGGCGCTGCTGGAAACGTATCCGCGCGGGCTGGTGGTCAAGCCCAACGAGGGTACCTCTGGACGGATGGTGGTCCGCGTCACGGGAAAGGATGAACTGCTGCGCGCAGCGAACCGCATCTTCGGGACCGGCGCGAACGTTGCGATCGCACCGCTCATGGACATCGTCGACGAAGTCCGTGTCGTGCAGCTCGATGACGCGTCCATGATCGTCTACCGCAAGCAGCGCCCCACCGTGACCGGCGACGGCGTGCAGCCGCTGCTCGATCTCGCGCTGGCGGCGACTCCGGCCACGGGGCACGCACAGCTCCTGCGGCGCCTCGATGGGGAATTCGACGCGTCGGCCTTGCGCGCGATCGTGCCGCGCGGCGAGCAGCGCCTGCTGAGCTGGCGGCACAATCTCGAGTTCGGAGCTCACCCCGAGCTGCTCGAACCAGGCGCGCAGCGGGACCTCTGTGCCGCGCTCGCGACCGCGGCGGCACGCGTCATCGGCATCCGCTACGCATCGGTCGACCTCGTGCTGGCCGATGGGCGCTGGCAGGTGCTCGAAATCAATTCGGGCGTGAAGATGGAGGCGCTCGGCCGGCACGTGCCGGAGCTGGTCGAAAGCACCTATATCGCCGCACTCGACGCGATCTTTGGCAGAAGCCCGTCGGGGTGACCTGCGGCCGCCGGCTCGATCTTCAGCAATAAGATTTCCCTGGCCTCGATCGAAATGAGGGATTAGTCTCCGATCCAAACTAAACAGTATACTGTCAATGTGGAGGACGCCCTTGCGCATCGCCGTGCTCGGCGGCGGCCCTGGCGGGCTGTATTTCGCCTATCTCTGGAAGAAGCGGCACCCCGCCGCCGTGGTCGATCTGTTCGAGCAGAACCCGGCCGGGGCGACCTGGGGCTTTGGCGTCGTGTTCTCCGACCAGGCGCTCGAATTCCTGCGTGCCGACGATCCCGACACCGTGGATGCGATCGCGCCGTGCATGGAGAGCTGGCGCAACATCACGCTCAATCTGCGTGGCGAGAACGTCGAGATCGACGGCGTCGGCTTCTCTGCGATCGGCCGGCTCGAACTCTTGAAGCTGCTGCAGGCGCGCACCGAAAGCGTCGGCGTCGTGGCCCGTTACGGCACGATCATCCAGTCGCTGGATCAGCTCGCAGGCTACGACCTCATCGTCGCTGCCGACGGACTGAACTCGCTGGTTCGCCGCAGCTTCGAAGGCGATTTCGGCTTCTCCGTCTCCTACTCCAGCAACAAGTTCGCCTGGTACGGCACGTCGAAGACCTTTGCCACGCTGTCGCAGACCTTCGTCGCGACCGACCGCGGCAGCTTCAACGCGCACCATTATCGCTATGCGCCGGACATGAGCACGTTCCTTGTGGAATGCGATCGCGCCACGTGGCACGCCTATGGCTTCGCCGAGATGTCGGTCGATGAATCCCGGCGCGTCTGCGAGCAGGTGTTCGCCGCCACGCTCGATGGCCACGCGCTGGTCTCCAACCGATCGGTATGGCGCAATTTTCCCTGGGTCTGGAATGAGCACTGGTGGCACCGGAACATGGTGTTGATCGGCGACGCGCTGCATACCGCCCACTTCTCGATCGGCTCCGGGACGCGGCTGGCGATCGAGGATGCGATCGCGCTCGCCAAGGCGCTCGATGCGGAGACCAGCCTCTCGGACGGCCTCGCCCGCTATCAGGCCGAGCGGCAGCCGATCGTGAAGAAGCTGGTGGCTGCGGCCCGGACCAGCGCCGAGTGGTACGAGTCCTTCCCGGCGCACATGACGCTCGGCCTGATGGATTTTGCCTACAGCTATATCACCCGGTCCGGCCGCATCGACGACACGCGGCTGCGAGCCATGGCCCCGCAGTTCATGGCCCGCTACGAGGCATCTCGGAACACGGGAGCACGCGTATGACGCGAGAGATCGCCGACCACGTTCCGCGCGACAGCGCCGGCGCGCGTGAGATCGGCTTCGCGATTCCCGCCCGCTACAATGCCGGCCGCGTGCTGTTCGACAATCTCGCAAAGGGCAACGCGGACAAGCCCGCGCTGATCGGCCCGGCTGGTCCGCGCAGCTATGCCGAGCTGTGCGCCGACGCCTGCCGCTGGGGCAACGGCTTCACCGCGCTCGGGCTCAGCCGCGGCGACCGTGTCCTGCTGTTCCTAGACGATACACCGGCCTATCCGGCCGCGTTCTTCGGCGCAGTGCGCGCCGGCTTCGTGCCGCTGCTGATCAACATATTGACGCCGCCGGATCTGCTGCAATTCTATCTCGCTGATTCCGGCGCCAAGGTCGCGGTCGCCGATGCTGAGTTTGCGGCACGATTCGACGCGCAGGCTTGTGCCGATACCGCACTGCAGACGCTGGTTGTCGTCAATGGCGCGGTGCCGACCACCGCCGTCGCAGCGACGGTCGCGGTCGATGCGTGGCTGCCAGGCTTCACCGATCAGCTGCCAGAGGCCGACACGCACCGCGATGAGATGGCGTTCTGGATGTATTCGTCCGGCTCGACCGGACGTCCCAAGGGCATCGTCCATCTGCAGCACGACATGGCCTATAGCGAGCAGGCGTTCGCCCGCAACGTGCTGCGGCTCAAGCCGGACGACGTCTGCTTCTCGGTGCCCAAGATCTTCTTCGCCTACGGCTTCGGAAATGCGATCACCTTTCCATTCTCGGCCGGAGCGACGACGCTGCTGCTGCCGGGCCAGCCGAAGCCCGCCGCCATCTTCGATGCGATCAGCCGCTTCCGTCCGACCGTGTTCTTCGGCCTGCCGACGCTCTACACCGCACTCACCAAGGCTGAGGGTGCGAAGGAGGCGGACTTCTCGTCACTGCGGCTCGCGGTCTCCGCGGCAGAGGTGCTCTCGGCCGAGGTCTTCAACGGCTGGAAAAGCCTGACCGGCCTGGAGATCGTCGAAGGTCTCGGCTCGACCGAGGTTCTTCACGTCTATCTCTCGAACCGCGAGGACCGCAAGAAGCTCGGCGCCGCCGGACTGCGCGTTCCCGGCTACGAGATCGCGCTGCGCGACGGCGAAGGACGCGAGGTCGCCACCGGCGAAGAGGGCATTCTCTGGGTGCGCGGCGACTCCAACACGCCGCTCTACTGGAACCGTCCGGACAAGACCGCGGAGACGATCCGCGACGACGGCTGGATCTACACCGGCGACCGTTTCGTGCGCGATGCCGACGGCTTCCATTTCTTCCGCGGCCGCGCCGACGACCTGGTCAAGATCTCGGGCCAATGGGTCTATCCGCTCGAGGTCGAGCTCTGCCTCGCCGAGCATCCCGATATCAGGGAATGCGCCGTGTTCGCGCATGAGCTATCGGATCGGCGGATGAGCCTGAAGGCCGTGGTGGTGACCAATGGCCGATCGCACGACGCGTCGGCAATGACGAAGGCGCTGCAGGACTACGTAAAGGCGAAGCTGCTGCCTTACAAATATCCGCGTGAGATCGTCTTCATCGACGAATTACCGAAAACGGGCACCGGCAAGATCGACCGTCAGGCGGTGATGCGGCTGTGAGCCTATGCCTTCCGCCCGACAACCGCGGACTTCCGCGATCAGCCGGTCTTGCCGAGATGCTCAAGCGCATCCTCGGCACGCAGCGGCACCCGCGAGACCTCGTTGTTGAGATCGACGAGCTGCGCCAGCAAGGCCATCAGCATCTTGCGATCCGCGGCCTTCAGCGGCGCCAGCATGCGGGCCTGGGCGCGATCGACCGCGGGCATGATCGCTCGGAGCAGCGCGCCACCCGTCCTGGTCAGATAGAGCAGCTTGACGCGCTTGTCCTCGGCCGACGGCCTGCGCTCGATATGACCCTTGCTCTCCAGCCGCTCGATCACGCTGCCGAGCGTCGAACGGTCGAAGGCGATCACCGCCGACAACCTGGTGGCATCGATGCCCGGGTGCGTCTGGATCGCGACCAGCGCTGCATATTGCACCGGCGTCAGGTCGAACTCCCGGCACTCCTCGACGAAGATCGACACCGCAATCTGCTGCATCCGCCGGAACAGATAGCCCGGCTTGGTGTAGACTGCGTCCATCGTGATGTCGGGCGGCCTACTCGGCATCGGCCTGACGCTCCGGAGCAGCATCGGCGAAAGCCGGCAACGCCTTCGCCGCGGCTTCGGCCTGCAGCAGGCGCGGGAACGCTGCGACATCGACGCCGAAGCGGCGTGCATTGCCAAGCTGCGGCACCAGGCAGAGATCGGCCAAGGTTGGCGTCGCGCCGAAGCAGAATGGGCCAGGCTCATGCCTGATCAGCGCTTCGCACGCAGCGAGCCCCTCGCGGTTGGCCCAGCCGGCCCAAGCCGTGACCTTGTCCTCGGGCAGGCCGAGCTCACGCAGCCGCGCCAGCACCTTCAGGTTCTGCACCGGATGGGTGTCGCAGGCGAGCACCTGCGCGAAGGCACGGACCTGGGCGCGGCGCAACGGATCCTTCGGCAGCAGCGGCGGCTCGGGATGGGTCTCATCGAGCCATTCGATGATCGCAAGCGACTGGATCAATGCGGCGCCGCTGTCGTCCTCGAGGGTCGGAACGAAGCCCTGCGGGTTGAGCGCGAGATAGTCGGGCGCGCGCTGCTCGCCCTTGCGGAGATGATGCGGCAGATGCTCGGCCGTGAGACCCTTGAGATTGAGCGCGATCCTCACGCGATAGGATGCGCTGCTGCGGAAATAGCCGTGCAGCTTCATCATGGCAGTCCTCCCGAATCGATAGCTCTGGTCGCAATTGACGGTAGCGGGATTGACAGTATACTGTCAATCAATAACGACATCTGATCGGGAGGCGCGCATGGCCGCAGTTTCGACCCCGGAACGCGAGGCGTTCTACAAGAAGATCGACGGCGAAAACATGACGGCGCTGTGGACCGTGATGAGCGATCTCATCACTCCCGAGCCGAAGAGCGCCTGCCGTCCGCATCTTTGGCAGTTCGCGGCGATACGCGACTACATGGTCGAGGCCGGGCGTCTGATCACGGCGAAGGAGGCCGAGCGGCGGGTCCTGATCCTGGAGAATCCGGGCCTGCGTGGGCAGTCCAAGATCACCACCTCGCTCTATGCCGGCATTCAGATGGTGATCCCCGGCGACGTCGCACCCGCCCATCGGCACAGCCAGTCCGCATTGCGCTTCGTGCTGGAAGGCAAGGGAGCCTTCACGACCGTCGAGGGCGAGCGCACCCTGATGAAGCCGGGCGACTTCATCATCACGCCGTCGATGACCTGGCACGATCACGGCAACGAGACCTCCGAGCCGATGTTCTGGCTCGATGGCCTCGATATTCCCCTGGTGCAGTTCCTCGACGCCTCCTTCGCGCAAGGTGCGCAGGAGGATCAGCAGAAGGTCGCACGCCCCTCAGGCGACAGCTTCGCCCGCTATGGCCACAACCTGCTGCCGGTCGACGCCAAGCGCAGATCGCGGACCTCGCCGATCTTCAACTATCCCTATTCCTACACGCGCGAGGCGCTGGAGAGCGCCAAGCGAAGCGAGGAATGGGATGCGTGCCACGGGCTGAAGCTGAAGTTCTCCAATCCGGAGACCGGCGACTTCGCCATGCCGACGATCGGCACCTTCATCCAGCTGCTGCCGAAGGGCTTCAAGACTGCGCGCTATCGCTCGACCGACGCGACCGTGTTCACCGCGATCGAAGGCAAGGGCCGCAGCCGCATCGGCGACCAGACCTTCGAATGGGGACCGCGCGATCTGTTCGTCGTTCCGAGCTGGCAATGGGTCAGCCATGAGCCGGACGAGGATGCCGTGCTGTTCTCGTTCTCGGATCGCCCGGTGCAGGAGAAGCTCGACCTGTTCCGGGAGGATCGCGGCAACACCTGACACCGCCGGATCAGCGCCAGCGCAGGAGCCGCGCTTCCATCATGCTGATCAGCCGGCCGACGGCGAGGCCGAACAGCGACAGGATCAGGATCCCCGCCATCAGCTGATCGGTCTGCATCAGATTGCCGGCCTGCAACACGAAGGTGCCGATGCCGGTCTCGGCGCCGATCATCTCCGCCGAGACCACCAGCATCAGCGCTACCGACGCGGTGATGCGGAAACCGGCGAGGATCGAGGGCAGCGCCCCGGGCCAGATCACGCGGCGGACGATGGTCGGGAACGGCACGTCGAAGCTCTGCGCCATGCGGATCAGGTTGCGCGGCACCGCATCGACGCCGCTATAGACCGAGATCGTGGTCGAGAAGAACACGCCGAGCGCGATGGTCGCGATCTTCGGCTGCTCGCCGATGCCGAGCCAAAGAATCAGCAGCGGCAGCACGGCGATCTTCGGAATCGGAAACAGCGCCGAGACGAAAGTGATGCCGATGCTGCGCGCAATGCGCCACAGGCCGATCGAGAAGCCGACGACGATGCCGGTGGCGGTGCCGAGCGCCCAGCCGGATACGATGCGCACGAACGAGGCCGAGACATGCTGCCAAAGCGCGCCACTTTCGGCCAATCGATACAGGGCACGCAGGATCATCAGCGGCGTCGGCAGGAACAAGGGATTGACCAGGGCGAAGCTGCCGATCAGTTGCCACAGACCGAGAGCCGCCGCGAGCGCAAGCCAGCCGGCCCAGCGGCTTGCGGCCGGCGTGAAGCCGCCGCCCCGGAACGGCACCTTCCGGGCCTGCGTGCCGACGACCTCAGGCGCTTCGGCCGGGGAGCGTTCAAGCATTCTGAACCTCGCGCTCGGCATCGATTGCCTCGGTCCGGATCAGCCCCCAGAGCTCGTTCTGCAGGTCCAGCAGTTGCGCGCGTACTCCGGCATTGCCGCGGCTGCGCCGCGTCGCCGGGACGCTGACGACCTTCCGGATGCGGCCAGGACGACGCGACAGCACGACGATGCGGTCGGCGAGCCGCACCGCCTCCTCGAGATTATGCGTGACATAGACCGCGCCCATGGTGCCGTCGGCGAGCAGATCGACGAAGTCCTCCATCAGCAGCTCGCGGGTCTGCGAGTCCAGCGCCGACAACGGCTCATCCATCAGCAGGATCGCCGGGCGGACCGCCAGCGCCCGGGCAATGCCGACCCGCTGGCGCATGCCGCCCGACAACTGCTTGGGATAGACGGTCCGGAAGTCTGCCAGCCCGGTCCGCTGCAACGCATCGTCGACGGCGACGGCGCGCTGCTGCGCCGACAGGGACGTATGGAGGAGCGGAAAGGCAACATTGTCGGCGACGCTTGCCCACGGCAGCAGCGCGAAGTCCTGGAACACGAACGTCAGGGGATTGAGGCTGCCGGGCGGCGGGGCTCCGCGCAGCAGCGCCTGACCTTTGCTCGGCTGCAACAACCCTCCGAGGATCGCCAGCAGCGTGCTCTTGCCGCAGCCGGACGGCCCAACGACGGCGACCACCTCGCCGGCTCCGACCGTGAATGATACGCCATCGAGCACTTCGAGCGCGTCGAAACGATGGCTGATGGTCTCGGCGATCAGGTCCATGTCAGGCGATCCCGCTGCAGTTCCGCGCTGCGCCCGCCTTCATCAATCCGGCTTCACAAGGTCTTTGGCGATGATCGCGGCCGCATCATAGCCCTGGTCCGCGAACCCCTGCGCCTGCAGCCATTTGATCTGGCTGTCGATGTTCTTCACATCGAGCTTGCCGTCAGGATCGATATAGGCGCAATTGCCGACCACCTGCTCGACCGGTAGGTTCGTATACTTGCCGATGATTTCCAGCAATGGCCTGGTCTTGCCGTCGATCGCGGCAGCGCCGTCCTTGACCGAGGCGAGCACGACATCATGATACTCGCGCTCGGCGCGCTGAAGCGACGTCAGCAGCTTGCCGACCAGCACGGTGTTGGCCAAGGTTTTCGGCCCCGCGAACACGCCGCTGACCTGCCACGGCGTCTCGTCGCCGACCCAGCCGAGATGCTTGACGGCGCCCTCCTCCATCAGCTTGCGTGCGACGGAAACCGGCATCAGCGCTGCGTCGACGGTCTCACCCTTGATTGCCGCCGACATGTTGGACATCGATTGCAGCGGCACGATCTTCACGTCGGCGAGCTTGAAGCCGTATTTGTCGGCCAGCAGCCCCACCGAATAGTGAAAGCTCGACCCGACCTGGGTCATCGCCACGCGCTTGCCGGCAATATCCTTCGGCGCCTTGAGACCTGCCTCGTAAGCCTTGTTGCTGGCGAAGTAGCCGATCAGCGGAAACCCGGGGCGGTCACGGCTCATGCCGGCGATGATCTTCAACGCGCCCTTGCCTGCGAGGTTATACAGTCCTGCGGTGAAGGCGGTCACCCCGACATCGACGTCGCCGGTGGCCGTCGCCACGGCGATCGGTTGCGCTGCATCGAAAAACTTCAGCTCGACGTCCAGGCCAGCTTCGCGGAAGTAGCCCTTGTCCAACGCGATGAACACCGGCGCGGACGAGGACAGCCGGAGAACGCCGATCCGGAGCTTGGCGTCGTCGGCCAGCGCGGTGCTGATCGATACGAGGCTCCAGAGCAGCCCCAGGACGACGCCAACGCATCGGAACATCACACTCTCCAAGATCTGGCGACCTGCACACCCGGCCCAACGACGACGCCGACTTGTTGCAATATTTCGAGCCTGATGTCGCGCCAAATTTTCAGGAGATCGCAGCCTTAGAGGTCGGGTGTCTTGACCCCAGCCGCCTTGGTGCCGGCGGCCTTGCTCTCAGCGAAGAACTCGCCTTCGAACCGACCGGCTTCGCTGTCGGCCCGGCAGGTCAAGCTCGAGAGAGCGCAGGCCGTATCTTTCATGCGGCACATCCCCTTGGCCGCGAGCTTGCGAATGTCGCCATCCAGCTTGAAGATCATCATGTCGACGGCATAGGCGTGCGCGTTTGCGGGCTGCCGCGGTTCTAAATCGCCGGGGCTCGAGAAGGTGATCATCCCTCCCTCGAGGGTCACGAAGTAGAACCCGGTTCGCCGATCAGCGTAACGCGTATTGAGCAAAACGCCCTTGCAGTCGGCGGTCCGATCCTTTGCGGCGATCGTGAGCTTCTTGCAGGCGCCGTGAAAGGTATCGATCCCTTTCAAGCCATCCTCCGCGCCGGCCGACATGGCCGGCAGGCTCACCGCGCCAGGACCAGCAGCCAAACGGATGAAACTGTCTTTCTCATCGCAATCCTCGGGCAATTGGGATGTTTCTGAGCAGGTCGGATTTGCCATCGCGGGACGATGGCCAATCGACAAGGACGAATCTCACAATGGCGAGTCACAACGGGCGCCCCCGCGATAGCTCCTCTCCGCTCATCCCTGTCTGGGCATAGAAGTGACGGCCTCAGAAGGTCTGCATCACTGGCTTCTCGCCATTGGACAGAAATAGCCCTTCAAAGCGGCCGATCTCGCTGTCGGCCGTGCATTCGATCAGGTCGGGTCCCTTGAAGGGATTGCCGTGACGGCATTGCCCCTTCGCCGTCACCTTGTTGATCGTCTTCCGACTTTGGCCAATGATCATCATATCGACCGGCGTGACGAACTTGTCCGGTCCGGGTTGCTCCTGCAGATCGCCGCGGTTCGAGAACGTGACCACGCTGCCGTCGAGCAAGGTGAAGTAGAAGCCGGTGCGCTGATCGTCATAGTCGGTATTGAGCAGCGCGCCCTTGCATTCGGAGCTGCGATCCTCTCCCGCGACGATGAGCTTCTGGCAAGTCCCCTTCACGACCACCATGCCGGTGAGCCTGGCATCGGCGCGCGACGGAGCTGCAGAGAGCATCAGCATCAGCACGCCGAGCGCGCACACCGACACCGCCAACACTGCCGACCTCATCGAACTCCCCTCCCTTTTATTATAACTATGCCTCAACCTCTGGTGACGGAGAAGTTCTATTTTTGTTCTCATGCCATTTTTCTCCGAAAGAGGCGCTCGGCGCGTCAGCCGGCACGCGCTTCCAGGGTCTCCAGCCACGCCGCGAACGCCTCCGTCAGGTCCTCCATGACGGCCCGATCATTCCGGCCGGAGCGCGCAGGCACGTGGAAGGCGTGGTCGGCCTGATCGATCCAATGCACGGTCGCGCGCGGTCCCAGCCGCTTCACGACGGGCGCGAGCAGCTCCATCTCCGCCAGCTTGTCGCGCGTCCCCTGCAGGAACAGCATCGGAACCTCGATCGCATCGAGATGATCGGCGCGCACAATGGAGGGCTTGCCGGCGGGGTGAAGCGGAAAGCCGAGAAAGGCGAGCCCGGTCACGCCTGGCAGCGGCGCTGCACTCTGCGCCTGCGACGTCATGCGCGCTCCGAACGACTTGCCGCCCGCGACGAGCGGCAGCCCCGGACAGAGCCGCGCGGCCTCCGCCACGGCAGCCCGCACCGTGGCCTGGGCGAGTGCGGGCGGATCCGGGCGCTTGCTGCCTTTCTCCATGTAGGGAAACTGAAAGCGCAGCGTCGCGATGCCGCGCGCGGCAAGGCTTGCGGCCGCCTGGTTCATGAAGACGTGGGTCATGCCGGCGCCCGCGCCATGGGCGAACACAAAGCAGGCGCGCGCCTCCGCCGGAGACATGAACAGCGCGGACACGACGCCCGCGCCGTCGATGGGAAGTGTGAGGGAACGCGGCTGGTGCTCGGTCATGCCGCAGAGTGTGAGCCTGCGTCCCTTGCGTCAACTCCAGTCGCCACCGACTTTGCAGCTCAGGCCGCGGTCCGGATCGTCTGCAGGAAGTCGGCGACATTGCTCTTCAGCGAAGCGGCCTGCTGCTGCAGCGCGGCGGCAGCCGCCAGCGCAGCTTCAGCGCCGGCATCGGTCTGCCCGGCCACGTTACGCACGTCGCCGATCTCCTGCGTGACCGCCGCCGTGCCGCTGGCCGCCTGCTCGACGTTGCGGGCGATCTCGCTGGTCGCGGCCCCCTGCTGCTCCACCGCGGCGGCGATCGCATTGGAGATCTCGGCAATCTCCCGCACGGTCGTGCCGAACTGGGCAATCGCGCCGACCGTCTCCTGCGTCGCGCTCTGGATGGTCGCGATCTGGCTCGAGATCTGCTCCGTCGCCTGCGCGGTCTGCGAGGCGAGGTTCTTCACCTCGCTCGCGACGATCGCAAAGCCGCGGCCGGCCTCGCCGGCGCGCGCCGCCTCGATGGTGGCGTTGAGCGCCAGCAGGTTGGTCTGGCTCGCGATCGCCTGGATCAGCTGCACGATGGTGCCGATCCTCTCCGCCGCGCTGGACAGCCCGTCGATCAGCTCGGATGTCCGCTGCGTCTCGTGCGTGGCCCGGGTCGACACCGTGACCGAGCGCTGGACCTGGGAGGAGATCTCCCTGATCGAGGCCGCGAGCTCCTGGGTCGCCGAGGCCACGGTCTGCACATTGACGGAGGCCTGCTCGGCCCGGCTGGCGACCGCTTCCGCAAGGCCACGGCCGCGTTCGGCGACGCGCGCCAGCTCGCTGGCGCTCTCGCCCATCTCGGTCGCACGCCCGCCGACGCCGGTGATGACGCCCTGCATGCCTTGCTCGAATCGACCAGCCAGATCGGACATCATGCGGGCGCGCTCGGCCTCCGCAGCTTCACGCTGTGCCGCGGCCTCCTGCTCCATGCGGCGTACAGCAAGCGCATTGTCACGGAAAATCTCCACGGCGCGCGCCATCCGGCCGATCTCGTCGCGCTGCTCGCCGCCGGGAATCGGCTGATCCAATTCGCCGGCCGCCAGCGACTGCATGCGGTCGGTCATGCCGCGGATCGGGTTCGACACGCTGGCGCCGATCAGCCAGGCCAGCACCGCTCCGAATATCACGGCTGCGGCTGCCGTCACGATGATGGTCTGCTTGGTATCTTCGACCGCGACGCCGGTCCTCGCGGCCTGCTCTGCGCGCGCCGCACCGAGCTGCTGGTTGATCCGGCTGACCTGGGTATCGATCGAGGCGCTCGCCTTGGCGAGCTCCGCCTGCTTGGCGCGCAGGTCAGTGGCCACCTTGATCACCTCCTCGAGCGCAGCCGCATCCGCCGTGAGAGCCTCTTTCAGCGCAGCAACCAGCGCCTTCAGCTTGGCATCATCGACACCCGCGATCTCGGCCTCCGTATCGGCAATCGCGAGCTTCGCATAGACGAAGGTGAGCCTGGCGTCGTCGGCATCGCCATTCGACAACGTGTTGGTATAGCGCATCACCGCGATACGGACCGCGTCGACGACGCTGGCCAGACGCAACGGATTCATCAACGGCTCGCTGCCCGCGCGATTGGCGAGGGCAACCTGGATGCCGCCCATGTTGATTCCGGCGACGGCGCCCAAGGCGTCGGTCTTGGTCGTCGCCGCGCGCAGGCGGTCCACGGCCTCGGCCGCGGCAGCGAACGATGAGCGATAGGCCGCCAGCGCGCTTCGCACCGGGCCCACGCCGTCAGCCAGCACCTTCAGCCTGCCGGACTGCTTCTCGACCTGATCGGCGAGACCGCCGACGGCGTCGATGGCCTTGCTGGCCGCATCCTTGTCACCGACGTTCCAGGTCCGAATGAATCTCTCAACCGCGCCGTTGGCACCGAGCAGCGCGGCACGCACCTGCGACATGCCGGCGTCCCCGGCCGCGCTGGTGACGAGTTCGTCCACGGTGCCGCCGATGCGCCCGACCTGGATCATGGCGAAGCCGCCGAGCAACACCAGGAAGCTCAGGATCAAGGCAAAGCCGCCGAAAATGCGCGGGCGGACACCGATCCAAGACATCAGAGAAGACAATTTCATCGATTTGCCCGGCTGTTTCACGGAGTGGACCTGATAGTGGCGAGCAGCTCCTTGCCGAAGCGCTTCTCGAAATCGGGATCGAGCGGCCTGACCGCATCGACGAAGGTCTTGCGATCGAATGTCTCGATCACCTCCATGCCGCCCTTGCGCAGCTCATCGAGCTTCTGCGCATCGAGCTGGGCCTGCCAAGTGACCTCCGCAGCCGCCTTGGCGGCGGCAACCAGCGCGTCACGATCCGCCGCATCGAGATGATCGAACATCGCGCGGTTGGCGACGAAGGCGATCGGCGCGAAGAAATGCCCGGTGAGCGTCAGATATTTCTGCACCTCGTCGAAGCGATTGGCCGCGATGGTGGCAACCGGATTTTCCTGACCGTCCAGCCGACCGTCCTTGAGCGCTGCATAGACCAGCGGAAAATCCATCGGCATCACGTCGGCACCGAGCGCCTTGAAGGTCATCTGGTAGACGGGATTGGGGATCACGCGGATCTTGAGGCCCTTGACGTCATCGACGGTACGGACCGGACGCTTCGAGTTGGTGAGATTGCGAAAGCCCTGCTTGCCCAGCGCCAGCAGCACCAGTCCCTTGTCGGCGAACTTGGCGCCGATCGCGGTGGCGACCGGCCCTTGCGCAACCGCCTTGGCATGCGCGGTGTCACGGAACAGGAACGGGATGTCGAAGACGCCAAGCTCGGGAACCACCGCGCTGGCGATGCCGCCAGACACCACGGCCACGTCCACCGCGCCGCTCCGGGTTGCAGCCAGCACCGCCGCCTCGCTGCCGAATGCGTTGCCCGCACGCTCATCAATGATGAGCCGCTTGCCGGCCAGCGCCTGCAGCTTCACGCGAAATTCGTCCGACCCGATCTGCTGCGGGTTCTGAATCTGCGAGTTGAAGACCAGCGACACCATTCGCGGAGACGCCGTTGCCGCTTGGGTTCCGAGCAGGGTTCCCACCAATGCCAAGAAACAAACTTCAAGCAGCTGTCTGCGCATGAAACACCGGGTTCGTTTTTCCTCGATGCACAACTACCAGCGAGATATGGTTAAGATGTTAAGATGCGATTCCCGTCTTGCCCGCTTCAGCCATTCACTCCCTGATAGTCACATGCGATACGGCCGTAAAACTACGGGGATCGCCGAGTTCACCTGTCGATCCAAAGCCTGAGGCGCGGCGCGATACTTGATTTCGATTTATCGAAAATGGTGAGACCAAACCGCTACGCAAGAGCGGCAGGCTCGATCATCGGCGCATGGCCCCTGACAGCATCACTCGCGTGCCGGCAACCGTAGGAACAGCCATCAGCAGTGCATTGGCGACGTCCGCCGCCGCGATGGGCTTGTAGTTCGCCGGAATCAGGAAGCCGATGATGCTGTTCAGCCTGTTGCCCCATTCCTCGCCCGGCCGGCTCGGCTGTCCCAGCTCCGCCCGCGGGCCGACCAGCAGCGAAGGCCGCGCGATCACCAAGCCCTCGAAGGGCAGCGCGGTCAGATCGTCCTCGAGCTCGCCTTTCACCCGGCTATAGAAGACGGGCGAGCTGCTGTCGGCGCCCATCGCGCTGACCAGACCAACGCGTCTCATGCCGCTCGCGAGCGCGGCCTTGGCGACGGCGAGGTTGGCGTCGTGATCGATGGCGCGGAAGGCGGCCTGGCTCCCGGCCGCCTTGATCGTGGTCCCGAGTGCCAGATAGAGCTCGTCGGCCGGCGGCAGGGACGGCAGCGCGGTGAAATCCACGACATGCGCCGTCAGCTTGGGCGAATGGTCAGGCGGCGCGCGGCGGCCGACGACATGCACGCGATCCACGGTCGGGTCGGCAAGCAGGCCGCGAAGAAGCTCCCGTCCCACCAGCCCGGTCGCGCCGGCAATGATCACGGTCCGGTTCGTCATGCTCGGTCTCCGCTCGCGGCCCGCCGACCAAGGTAAGCATCACCGCACAGATAGGGAAGACGGCAACGACACGCCGCCGAAGGCCATGACGCCGCAGACATGACGCCGCAGAGGGGACATGCCCTCCGCGGCGCACATCGCCATCCGCCTCAGGCGCCCTTGCGCCGCTCCGCCGCCTTGGCCATCGCCGCCGCAAGCGCGCCGCCGCCCGACGACTTCTCCTCACGCGTGGTCATGCGGGCCGCCGGCGGCCGTGCGCTGGTCCGCTTCTCGCCCTTCGCCGGCAGCGGATCGGACAGCCGAAGCGTCAGCGAGATGCGGTTGCGCGGCACGTCGACGTCGAGCACCTTCACCTTCACGACCTGCCCCGGCTTCACCACCTCGCGCGGATCATTGATGCGCTTCTCGGACATCGCCGAGATGTGGATCAGGCCGTCCTGGTGCACGCCGATATCGGCGAAGGCGCCGAACGCCGCGACGTTGGTGATAGTCGCCTCCAGGATCATGCCGGGCTTGAGATGGGTGATCTTCTCGACGCCCTCCTGGAAGGTGGCCGTCTTGAACTCCGGACGCGGATCGCGGCCGGGCTTCTCCAGCTCCTTGATGATGTCGGTGACCGTCGGCACGCCGAAGCGCTCGTCGGCGAACTTCGTCGGGCTCAACGCCTTCAGCACCTTGGTCTCACCAATCAGCGCCTTGATGTCGCTCTTGGTCGCCTCGAGGATCTTCTTCACGATCGGATAGGATTCCGGATGCACGCCGGAGGCGTCGAGCGGATTGTCGCCGTCGCGGATGCGCAGGAAGCCGGCGCATTGCTCGAACGCCTTCGGTCCGAGCCGCGGCACTTCCTTCAGCTTGTCGCGGCTCGGGAACGGGCCGTTGCTGTCACGGTGCGCGACGATGTTCTGTGCGAGGCTCTCCCCGATGCCCGACACGCGTGCGAGCAGCGGCGCCGAGGCGGTGTTGAGGTCGACGCCGACGGCGTTCACGCAGTCCTCGACGGTGGCATCGAGCGCGCGTGCCAGCTCATACTGATTGAGGTCGTGTTGATACTGGCCGACGCCGATCGAGGCCGGCGGTACCTTGACGAGCTCGCCGAGCGGATCCTGCAGGCGGCGCGCGATCGAAACGGCGCCGCGGATCGACACGTCGAGATTGGGGAATTCCTTCGCGGCGAACTCCGAGGCCGAATAGACCGACGCGCCGGCTTCCGACACGATCGCCTTGGTCAGCTTGAGATCCGGCTTCAGCTTCATCAAATCGTTGACCAGCTTCTCCGTTTCACGCGACGCCGTGCCGTTGCCGATCGCGACCAGCTCGATGCGATGCTTGATGCAGAGCTGCGCGAGCGTCAGCATGCTCTCGTTCCACTGCCGCTGCGGCTCGTGCGGATAGATCGTGGCGTGGTCGACGAACTTGCCGGTGCGGTCGATCACCGCGACCTTGACGCCGGTGCGGAAGCCGGGATCGAGCCCGAGCGTGGCGCGGCCGCCAGCGGGAGCAGCGAGCAGCAGATCACGCAGGTTCGCCGCGAACACGCGCACCGCCTCCTTCTCCGCCTCCTGCCACAGCCGCATGCGGATATCGAGCGCCAGCGAGGTCTTGATGCGGGTGCGCCAGGCCCAGCGCACGGAGTCGGACAGGAACTGATCGGCCGGGCGGCCTTGCCGCGAGATGCCGAAGGTCACCGCGATGCGGTTCTCATACAGCGACGGGTCCTTCGAATCCTCCGGCTCGCCATCGCCGAAATCGAGCTGCAGCACCTCTTCCTTCTCGCCGCGCAGCATCGCCAGGATGCGGTGCGACGGCAGCTTGGTGAACGGCTCGGAGAAGTCGAAGTAATCGGCGAATTTCGCCCCCTCGGTCTTCTTGCCGTGCCGCACCGTCGCCTTCACGGCGCCGCGGGTCCACATCTCCTCACGCAACGAGCCGACGAGATCGGCGTGCTCGGCGAAGCGCTCGACCAGGATCGCGCGTGCGCCTTCCAGCGCCGCCTTGACGTCCTTGACCGGATTGTCGCCGTCCTTCTTGATGAACGCCTTGGCCTCGACTTCCGGAGCCTTCATCGGATCGCCGATGAGCATGTCGGCGAGCGGCTCGAGTCCGGCCTCCTTGGCGATCTGCGCCTTGGTGCGGCGCTTCTCCTTGAACGGCAGATAGATGTCCTCGAGCCGGGCCTTGGTGTCGGCGGTCGCCAGCGCCAGCTCGATCTCCGGCGTCATCTTGCCCTGTGCCTTGATGCTCTCGATGATCGCGGTGCGCCGTGCATCCATCTCGCGCAGATATCGCAGTCGTTCCTCCAGCGTGCGCAGCTGCGTGTCGTCCAGCATGCCGGTCGCCTCCTTGCGATAGCGCGCGATGAACGGCACGGTCGCGCCGCCATCGAGCAGGTCGATCGCGGCCTGGACCTGGGCATCCCTGACGGCGAGCTCAGCGGCGATGATGGAGGCAAAATTCGACACGGTGTTCTTCCGAGATTCGTGACGGGGCTGATTGGATAGGAGTGCACGCGCGCCAGCGCAAGCGGCTGGCGGACGCTCTGTGGGCAACCGTGACAAAAAAGACCGGTTGCGAATCATGTAAAACGCTGCCGCGACCGGGCCATCGCGTTGCACATGAGGCGCAAATCACTGATTCTTGCAGGCTGAGGGACGATTCGTGCAGGCCACGGCTGCGACATATCTCGACGATCTCAATCCGGAGCAGCGCCGCGCCGTCGAGCATGGCGGTGCGCTGGCAGCACCGGGCCCGCCGCTGCTGATCATTGCCGGCGCGGGATCGGGCAAGACCAACACGCTCGCGCATCGCGTCGCACATCTGCTCGTCAATGGTGCCGATCCGCGCCGTATCCTGTTGATGACGTTCTCGCGCCGCGCGGCGAGCGAGATGAGCCGCAGGGTCGAGCGTATCGCCCGCAAGGTGCTGGGCGGCAAGGCCGAGCCGATCACGGCCGCGCTCACCTGGGCCGGCACGTTTCATGGCCTCGGCGCGCGGATGCTGCGCGACTACGCTGAGCGTGTCGGCCTCGACCCTGTGTTCACGATCCATGATCGCGAGGATTCCGCCGACCTGATGAATCTGGTGCGGCACGAGCGCGGCTTGTCCAACACGCAGCGGCGCTTTCCGACCAAAGGCACCTGCCTTGCGATCTACTCGCGCTGCGTCAACGCCGACATGCCGCTGGAGGAAGCGCTGGTGCGGCACTTTCCATGGTGCGCGGAATGGGTCGGCGAGCTGAAGGGCCTGTTCGCGGCCTACGTCGAAGCCAAGCAGGCCAACGCCGTGCTCGACTACGACGATTTGCTGCTCTACTGGGCGCAGATGATGGCGGACGAAACCATCGCGCGCGAGATCGGCGATCGCTTCGACCACGTGCTGGTCGACGAATATCAGGACACCAACCGGCTGCAGTCGCAGATCCTGCTCGGCTTGAAGCCCGACGGCGCGGGACTGACGGTGGTCGGCGACGACGCGCAGTCGATCTACGCCTTCCGCGCCGCCACCGTGCGCAACATCCTGGATTTTCCCGATCAGTTCAGCCCGCGCGCCGACATCATCACGCTCGACCGCAACTACCGTTCGACGCAGCCGATCCTCACCGCCGCCAATGGCGTGATCGGGCTGGCGCGCGAGCGCTTCACCAAGAATTTGTGGACCGACCGCACGAGCTCGCGCAAACCGCAGCTCGTGACGATCAGCGACGAGACCGACCAGGCGCGCTACATCGTCGAGCAGGTGCTGGCGAAGCGCGAGGAAGGCATCGTGCTCAAGCAGCAGGCCGTCCTGTTCCGAACGTCGTCGCACAGCGGGCCGTTGGAATTCGAGCTCACGCGCCGCAACATCCCGTTCGTGAAGTTCGGCGGGTTGAAGTTCCTCGATGCCGCCCATGTCAAGGACGTGCTGGCCTGCTTGCGCTTCGTCGCGAATCCGCGCGACCGCATCGCCGGCTTCCGCGTGCTGCATCTGATCCCCGGCATCGGACCCGCGTCGGCGCAGCGCCTGCTCGATGCCATCGGCGAGAGCGCCGATCCGATCGCACGGTTGTGCGAGCAGCCCGCGCCGGCGCGCGCCGGCGATGACTGGACCGCGTTCGTGCGCACGCTGGAGCAGCTGCGCGTCTCGGATTGGCCTGGGGATATCGAGCGCGTCAGGCACTGGTATCAGCCGCATCTCGAGCGCGTTCATGAAGATGCGGAGGTGCGAACCGCCGACCTGCTGCAGCTCGAGCAGATCGCGAGCGGCTATCCATCGCGCGAGCGTTTCCTCACCGAGCTGACGCTCGACCCGCCCGACGCCACCTCCGACCAGTCCGGCGTGCCTTTGCTCGACGAGGACTATCTGATCCTCTCCACCATCCATTCCGCCAAGGGCATGGAGTGGAATTCCGTGCACATCCTCAACGTCGTCGACGGCTGCATGCCCTCCGATCTCGGCGCCGGCACGAGCGCCGAGCTGGAAGAGGAGCGCCGGCTGCTCTACGTCGCCATGACCCGCGCCAAGGACGACCTGCATCTGCTGGTGCCGCAGCGCTTCTTCGTCCATGGCCAGCCGGTGCGCGGCGATCGTCATGTCTATGCCTCACGCACGCGGTTCATTCCGGAAGCGCTGGTGCCGCTGTTCGAACGCACCAGCTGGCCGCGGGCGCAGCCCGGCGCGGCGTATGCGAGCCAGGGTCCGCGCATCGACCTCGGTGCCCGCATGCGCGAGCGCTGGCGGTGAGCGGATCCTTCGCCCTCCCTGCTACGAACTGGGCCCTTGCTGCTTGCGCAGTTTGCGTCGTTTGGCCGGATCTCTCGCCGCGCAAGCGGGGCGAGGTAAGCACCGCGCTCGCCGCAGGATCTAATTTCATCACGTCTCGGCTTTCCTCTCCTTCCACTGCGCCCGAAACCACGCCCAGGTCTGCCGCGTCACCGCAATGTAGCCCTCGCCGCGATACTTGATCTCGCCATCGACGATCGCATGCAGCTTCGGCAGCGCGTGGAACGGCACCGCGGGATAGGCGTGGTGCTCGACGTGATAGGGCATGTTCCAGGCGAGCCAGTGCACGGCGCGCATGGTGAAGGTGGTGCGGGTGTTCTGGAAGGCGCTCCTGGTATGGTCGCAGCCGGTGTGCTCGGCGTAGAGATAGGGTCGCAACACCAATTGCCCCAGCAGCAGCGGCAGCACCCAGACCCACAGCAACAGCGCGCTGTGCAGCGCGAGCGAGCCGAGCAGCAGCAGCGCGTAGCCGGCGGCATAGGCGCGCGCCTCGCGTACGATGGTGGCGCGGCGGCCGGCAGGCACCCATGGCACCGTCACCTCGCCGGTGATCGCATGTTGCAGCAGCAGTCGCAGCCGGCCGGCCATCTGGACCAGGCCGGAATAGGCAATCGCGAGCTGCGTCTCCGAACGCGGCTTGGGGCCGACGATCAGCTCCGGATCGCGCAGGGGATCCTGGGTGTGGCGGTGATGCTCCCAATGGAACAGGCAGTAATATTCATAAGGCAGTCCGATCAGGAAGCCGGAGAGATAGCCGACCGCGAGGTTGAGCCTGCGGCTGTCGAAGGCGGTCTTGTGCGCGGTCTCGTGCACCGCCATGAACAGGAACGCGATGAGCACGCCCTGCACCGGCAGCAAGGGCAGCGCCCACAGCACACCATGCGTCGATGCGATCGCTCCGATCAGCGCACCCACGCCGATGATCGCGCCGTAATGGCTGAGCGTGCGTAGCGCGCCCTGCAGGTTGGAGCGCGTGCAGAGCTGCTGCAGCACCGGCGGTGTCAGCAGCTTCGGACGGGGCGCGAATTCGTCGGTGGGCACGTCGGTCATGTCGAACTCGGGTGTCAGCTCTGGAGAAGGGCGGAGACGTTGGCGTTGATGAAATCGCGGTCCGCCGGGATGCGGATCGGATTGCCCGCGCGGTGGCCGTGGATCGAGGGGATCGGCCGCAGCGCCGCGGAGCGGGCGTTCACGAGCTTGGGAAGTTCTCGCTCGTTGTCGCGCCAATCGAAGTAGCGGTCGGTCTGGCCCGGCATCAGCAACATGCGGGCGGTGATCGCGCCGAGCGCTCGGTCGAGATCGCCGCCGAACGCCGCGCAATTGCTGATGTCGCCGCCCTGCCAGATCGCGATCTGAGTCAGCAGGTTGTTCGCGTCGCGATGCGCGAAGGCTAAGTCCCAGGTGGCGGCGAGATAGTCCTCCTGCGAGCCAAAGCCCTGCTCGCGCCAGACCTCGTCGCGGTAGAACTCGTAGGACATCGCCCAGCCCGCATAGATGCGCCCCATCGCGCGCAGGCCGGCCATCGGCTTCTCGGCAAAGCGGCCGTTGCGAAACGCGGGATCGGCCATCAGCGCCGCCTTCACCGCATCGAGAAACAGGTGATTGTAGGGCGAGCAGCGCGCGCTGCCGCACACCACCGCCGCACGCTCCACCATGTCCGGATGACAGGCGGCCCAGTGATAGGCCTGCATGCCGCCCATCGACCAGCCATAGACCAGCGCGATCCGGCCGATCCCGAACTGCTCCTCCACGAGCCGCCGCTGCACCGCGACCGCATCGTGATAGCTGATGGACGGGAACGGCGCGTCGCCGAACAGCTCGCGCGTATTCGAGGGCGACGACGACAGGCCATTGCCGAACAGGTTGGGAATGATGATGAAGTAGCTGCTCGGATCGAGCGCGCCGCCGGGTGCGATCAGCCACTCGGTGTCGACGTGCTGGGCGCCGAACGAGGTCGGATAGAGGATGACGTTGTCCTTGGCCGCGTTCAGCGTGCCATAGGTCTTGTAGGCAAGCCGCAGCGACGGGAACGTCACGCCCGACTGCAACACGACGTCGCCCGCCTCGAAGATCTGATAGTCGCCGCCTGTCGTCATGCGCGTGTGTCCGGGTGAGAGGTGCCTTGAGCCTACGTGATGCGTCACCGGCTCACACGCCCATTTTTTGGCATGGCATGACCGCGCAAGAGGCGCGGGCAGCAATCGCATCAGCCGAGGCCATGGGTTCGCATTCCCGCGGCCTCTCAAGCCCGAGCTTTGTCCGGATCGCGTGCCCTCTGAAACGTGAGGGCGCAGGGAAGACCGGGAGCTCGCCGCCCCCATGGCCCGCCTGCGAAAAAAATGCAGGCGGCAGGAACCACAGGTTCGGCTGGGACATCCCGGCCTTCCCTGCACGATGGTCTTAACAGCTGCTTCGCGCTCTCCCTGGGGACCGGCTGTATTGCCCCCATCGTCGGCGTGATGCGCTTCCGCACCATCATCCGGCTTGACCTCAGCATCGGGAGGCCAGGACCACGCGGCTTGACTGTCCGCAACGGATCGTTCGTCGGCGCGACACCGCGCTGCGACCGGCTACGGCCACCGCATCCCTGCCTCGCGTCTCGTGACGACCGCGCGTACGCCCCTCATCGATGAGGCAGGATGGACGCAGTAGAGCACACTTTCGGTAAAAACGAAAGAAAAATATTCGGGCGCCGAAGGTGTCTCAATCCAGACCAGTTGAGCCCCGGTCATTCCGGGGCAAGGCCGCAGGCCTTGAACCCGGAATCTCGACATTGCTTTCCTCAGTTCGAGATTCCGGGTTCAATCGCCAACACGCAGGCGCCTTGCGCCTGCGTGCCGACGATTGCCCCGGAATGACGGTGGACACGAAGAGCTTATCGAAACCTTGTGTTTCGCGTCAGCCGCTTGCAATCCGGCTACGCCCCTTCCAGCTGACGAGCAGAGGCCGTATGACGGCCCGACGCAACGGAATGAGACATGAGCACAGCAATCGAATTCGGCCTGGACACGTTCGGCGACGTCACCCGCAACGCGGAGGGCGCGATGGCCGCCCATGCCCAGGTGATCCGCGACGTCGTCGAGGAGGCGGTGCTGGCCGACCAGCTCGGGCTCGATTTCATCGGGCTCGGCGAGCACCATCGCGGCGATTTCGCGATCTCGGCGCCGGAGGTGGCGTTGGCGGCGATCGCGGCGCGCACCACGAAGATCAAGCTCGGCTCGGCGGTGACGGTGCTGAGCTCGGATGACCCGATCCGCGTGTTCCAGCGCTTCTCGACGCTCGACGCGGTGTCGAACGGCCGCGCCGAGGTCATCCTCGGCCGCGGCTCGTTCACCGAGTCCTTCCCGCTGTTCGGCTTCGATCTCAAGGACTACGAGGCGCTGTTCGAGGAGAAGCTCGATCTGTTCGTCAGCCTGCTACCGCAGCAGCCGCTGACCTGGCAGGGCCAGTTGCGCCCGCCGCTGAGGGATCAACTGGTCTATCCGCCCGTCGAACATGGGCGGCTGAAGGCCTGGATCGGCGTCGGCGGCAGTCCCGAGTCCGTAGTGCGCGCCGCGCATTACGAGCTGCCGCTGATGCTCGCGATTATCGGCGGCGACCCGAAACGGTTCGCGCCCTATGTCGAGCTGTACCTTCGCGCGCTCAAGCAGTTCGGCCGCGAGACGAAGCCGATCGGCGTGCATTCGCCGGGCTATGTCGCCGACACCGACGAAGTGGCGCGCGAGGAGCTGTGGCCGGACTACAAGACCATGCGCGACCGCATCGGCCGCGAGCGCGGCTGGCCGCCGATGGGCCGCGACGAGTTCGTCCAGGAGGCCGATCGCGGCTCGCTCTATGTCGGCTCGCCGGAGACCGTGGCGCAGAAGATCGCCGCGACGATCAAGGCGCTCGGCCTGTCGCGGTTTCAGCTGAAATACTCAGCCGGTCCGCTGCCGCATGCGAAACTGATGCGGAGCATCGAGCTGTATGGGCGGGTGGTGGTGCCGAGGGTGCGGGAGTTGCTGGGGGAGCAGTAGGCTGCCTACGCGGTCCTTCACCATGTCCGCAACCGCGCCTGGCTCTTGCATCACGGGACCTGGATCAAAGGCGCGACCAAAACGGCTCGTTCAGGACAATCCAAGCGAGCCGATTAATAGAGCCTTCGTGACACGCATCGTAAGCTCGACGTCGCGCGTGCCTGCTCCGATCAAGGGGGAGCAATCCGATCGGCTGCCCGGAGACGGACGACAAGCTTGCAAGCCTGGGGACGAACTGATGTTGCTGAAGATCATCGCGGTGGTTTACGGACTCTGGTTCGTTCAGGCCGCCTTGGAGTCCGGCTTCTACGATACGCCGTCTCACATGGTGAGCTCGACGCTCGCGCTCGGCGGATTGATCGCGCTGTTCGATCACGCCTTCAGTATGGGCTGGCTCTCCGCCAACATCTGGCGGATCGTTGCGCTTGTCTACGTCGCCGACGGCCTGGTCCACGTCGTCCCCAGCGCCAAGGCTCTGATCGAGGCGCAACGTTTCGAGGTGCTGGCGGGCGCTGCGGCGATCAGCTTCGTTTTCCAACTCCCGATGCTCTTCAGCTTGTGGCGATTGTCGTTTCCGTCCACGCGCTCGG
Organism: Bradyrhizobium sp. SZCCHNR1051; assembly: GCF_032489615.1. Classification (NCBI taxonomy): domain Bacteria; kingdom Pseudomonadati; phylum Pseudomonadota; class Alphaproteobacteria; order Hyphomicrobiales; family Nitrobacteraceae; genus Bradyrhizobium; species Bradyrhizobium sp. SZCCHNR1051. The sequence continues at coordinate 34,018 of NZ_JAUEYJ010000005.1, forward strand.
ATCAGACCGGTCTCGCACGCATGGCCATGCGATAAGCGTCAGGCCCTGTAAGCCTTCGACGTCGCTCACCGCCTCATAGCTGCCCGGGCAACAACGGCCCGCGCTCAGCTGCCGCCAGCCGCGCAAGCTCCCCGGCCGTCCGCGCCAGCACACCGTCCCAAGCCATCGGCTTGTCCTGGCGGAACAGCCGCATGGTCGGATACCACGGGGTGTCGGCGCGGTCGCGCAGCCAGCGCCAGTCGAGCGCATAGGGCAAGAGCACCCAGACCGGGCGGCCGAGCGCGCCGGCGAGATGCGCCACCGACGTGTCGACGGAGATGACGAGGTCGAGCGCGGCAACGGCGGCCGCGGTCTCGGCGAAGTCGCTCAGCAGCGGCGCGAGATCGATGACGTCGGTGCCAAGCTCGGCGAGCGCGGGCGCATCGTCCGGCCGCGGCTCCTTCTGCAAGGAATAGAGCTGCACGCCCGGCATCACCAGCCGCGGCAGCACCGCCTGCGCGGTGAGCGAGCGCTGACGGTCGCCCTTGTGCCTGGGATTGCCGGCCCAGACCACGCCGACCTTCAACGACGGCGCGCGCCCGAGCACGTTGCGCCACGCGGCCACCTTGATCGGATCGGCCGCAAGATAAGGCACCTCGGCCGGGATCGTCTCCAGCGTGGTGCCGAAGATGCGCGGCAGATCCATCAGCGGCGCCTGCAGGTCGAATGGCGGCAGCGGCGCGCCGCGCGGCACCACCGTCACGCCCTCCAGACAGCGCAGCAGCGGCGCGATCGCCGGTTGCACCTGCAGCACGATATTGCCGCCCATCGTCTTGACGCGATCCACATAGCGCACGAATTGCAGCGCATCACCGATGCCGTATTCGGCGAACAGCAGCAACGTGCGTCCCTCAAGCGGCTCACCCTGCCATTCCGGCGCGCCGAAACGCGGCATGCCCGCGGAGAGATCCGGACAGTCGCGGCCCCAGCGATGCTCGGCAAAGCCGTTCACGAGGTCGCCGCACATCAGCAGGAAATGCGCGTGATTGTAGCGCGCGAGCGCGTTGTCGGGCGCGAGCGAAATCGCGTGATGCGAGGCCGCCAGCGCGGCGTCGATGTCGCCGGCATTACGCAGCGCCACCGCGAGATTGGCGTAGCCCTTGGCATAGGCCGGATCGGCGGCGACGGCGCGGCGATGCGCCGCGACGGCATCATCGATCTCGCCGCGCAGCTCATGGATGATGCCGAGGTTGGTATGCGCCGGGGCGTGATCGGGCTGCAGCGCCAGCGCGTGCTCGCAGGCGGCGATGGCGGCGTCGAGCTGGCCTGTCCCGCACAGGCAGGCGGCGAGATTGCTGAGCACGACCACATCGGTGGGATCGAGCGCCGCGGCGCGGCGATAGGCCTCGACGGCCTCGGCCGGGCGGCCGGCCTCGTGCAGCGCGTGCCCCAGCAATCGCGCGGCCTTGGCATCGCCCGGCGCAAGATCGCCGGCGCGGCGGTAATGGATCGCGGCGTCAGCGTAGGCGCGCTGCTTGTAGAGCACGTCGCCGAGGGCGAGGTGGAGGCCAGCATCGGCCGGCTGCGCCGCCAGCGCATGCAGATAAGCGGGCACGGCCTCGTCATATCTGGCCTGGTCGGCGAGCACATGGGCCAGCGCCCGCCATGTGCCAGGAAAGGACGGATCGCGCTCGAGCAGCGCGCGATAGGCCGCTTCCGCCTCGGCAAGCCGCCCCTGCCGGTTGAAGGCGAGCGCGAGATTCCAGCGCGCGCGCAACAGCGCCGGATCGAGCGCCAGCGCGTGGCGATAGGCGGCTTCGGCCTCGGTAAAGCGCGCGAGCTCCAGCAGCGCGCTGCCGAGCTTGCTGTGGATGGCGGCATCGTGCGGCCTCAACGCTGCGGCGCGCGCAAAGGCGTCGGCAGCGCCGTCGCGCTCACCTTTCACCGCCAGCGCGTCGCCGAGCGTCACATAGGCCGGCGCATGGTTGGGATCGCGTGCGAACACGCACGCCAGCAGCTCCGCGCCGTCTGCCATGCGGCCATCGGCGAAGGCGAGGATCGCGGACAGATGCAGCGCCGGCAGATGATCCGGCACCGCCTGGAGGATGTCGCTGCACAGGGCCTTGGCCGAACCGGCACGCCCGGCATTGTAGTGATCAGCCGCCTCGATCAGCAGCCGCTCGACGGCAACAGCCCCCATGATGTCCTCAACCTCTCGCACTCGGATGCAGAGTTGAACGTGTGGCAGCGCGATTCCAGGCGAGGCTCGGGGCCGAGCCGGCTCAGCCTGCCGCCACCTCCATCCGCATGGCCGCCTTGCGGGCGCGCTCGACGTCGGGCGTGCGATAGGCCGCCTCCGGAATGGTGCCCAGCCGCGACTCGTGAAGGCGCGCGCCCAGGCCATAGAACTGCTGGAAGCTCATGATCAGCGGCCGCCATTTGTCCGGGTCGATGCGGTCACGCGTGCCGTCCATCAGGATGGCCTCGTCGACATGGACCCGCTGCACCCGCACCTCGAAGCACTGGATATGCCCCCTCAGGATCGCGTCGTCGTCGGCGATGCCATGCACCGACTCGATGCGCGCTTCGAGCTGGACCGCGCATTCGGCGACGCGCGGAGCCGCAACGGTCTCCGACGCCGTTGCGGTCAGCCCGGCGGCGGCGAACTTGTCGGACACGTGGCGATAGCCTTTGCGCTGCTTCATCGCCGGCACCGGGTCCGATCCCGTGGTCTGCGCCAGGCGATCGACGGCGGCGACGAGATCGACCGACGGCAGGTTCAGCACGCACTCGCCGGTGCGGCGCATGTTCTGCGGCGTCTTCGATCCGGCGGCGAGGCCCAGCATGCAGCGCCAGCCGAGCCAGAATGCCGACGACATCGGCGCGAGATTGAAGCCGCCATCCTCATTGACGGTGCTGATGAGGACGACCGGCGTCCCAAAATAAAGGATGCCCGGCTCGATGGTCGTATGCATGGAAAGCGCTCCAGGGTGATGCATCTCGGCGGCGATTGCGCGCCGCACGGACGGGGCTCAGGCCGCCGTCTCACCCGGAGAAGTTCCTCGATGGCAGCGAAGCGCTCCACCCGATTCCCGAACGGGCCGGATCACGCGTGCGCCGGGCTTGATCTGGAGAGGTCTGCGCGCGCAAGGCTGCGGCAGTTGGCGATCCCGGCATGACTCGAACATGCGACCTACGGTTTAGGAAACCGCCGCTCTATCCAGCTGAGCTACGGGACCGGAGCCTGCACCGAAGTGCACCTGCTTCGCCGCCTCCATAGCAGACCCGGCCACCGACCGGAAGCCTCTCCGGTCGTCGCCTGAACCGGACGGCCGGCCGTGGCACAACGACGCTCGGGTCCGTTGATGGGAAGACGGTGGGAACGCGGCCGCGTGATCCCGGTTGAGGCGGGGCGCCTACCGATCACAGGCCCGTAGGGAGGGGTGGTTTGACTATCCGGAAGGCAGCCGATGGTCTAAGAGAACGGCGCCGATCCGGACCCCGGCCTTGGGATCGCCGTATTGGTCGTGCCTGAGCGCGTCACGCGGCCGGGCCAGCCGTCCGGCGCGACGAGATCCGCTTCATCCAGCGCGCCTGCCCATTTCAGCCGAGGGAAACAGACAAGTCGATGCTCATCCGGTCGGTCATTTCAGGCGCGCTCGCAGCTCTCCTCTCCGTCGCCGCCGCAAGCGCGCAGGATACCCGCCATCTGCTGGAGTCCAAGGAGTCGCTCTACAACAACATCTATGTCTATGAGCAGGCGCCCTACCGCAGCATGACGTTCGGTCACAACCGGCGCATCTATACCGAGAGCGTCTACAACACCCGCGACGAGCTCGATCTGCCGGTCGACTATACCCGCTTCATGACCGCGAGCGTGATGTATGCCAAGGACGTCCGCTCGATCCTGGAGATCGGCTTCGGCGGCGGTCGCACCGCCTGGTACCTGCACCGCTCCCTGCCCAAGGTGCAGGTGACCTCGGTCGAGCTCGATCCGACCGTGCTGGAGCTCGCCAAGAAATATTTCGGCATCAAGGAGGAGCCGAACTTCCACGTCGCCAACCGCGACGGACGGCTGTTCGTGCAGGAATCCAAGGAGCGCTACGACATCATCCTGATCGACGCCTATCGTGGGCCGTTCGTGCCGTTCCATCTGCTGACCAAGGAGTTCTACCATCTGGTCAAGGACCATCTCGCCGAGGGCGGCGTGGTGGCGCAGAATGTCGAGCCATCGACTATGCTGTTCGACGCCGCGGTCAAGACCATTCACAGCGTGTTCCCGCAGGTCGACTTCTACGAGGCCGGCGGCAACATCGTCATGGTCGGCTATCTCGGCGACGAGCGGAAGCCCGAGGATCTCGCCGCCATCGCGCAGGAGCGCGACAAGGAGTTCGGCTTCCGCTACAATCTCGCCGAGATGCTGGCGCAGCGCAAGCGCATCGACATCGACGGCGGCCAGGTGATCGATGCAAACGCCAAGGTGCTGACGGACGACTTCGCGCCGGTCGAGGCGCTGAAGAGCATCGAGCGCCACAACAGGAAGCTGCCGTGAGCGCGCCGGTGTCACGCTCGGGCCTGCTGGCGATCTATCTCTGCTCGTTCCTGGTCGGCTGCGTGCTGATGGGCTTCGAGATGCTCGGCAGCCGCTATCTCAACCCGTATTTCGGCAGCGGCATCGGCGCCTGGGCCAGCCTGATCTCGACGGTGCTGTGCGCGCTCGCGATCGGCTATTTCGCCGGCAGCGCCATCGTCGACCGCCAGCCGACGACGCGCACCATCGGCACCATGATCCTGATCGCCGCCGCCTACATGGCGCTCGTGCCGGCGACGGCCGACATCGTCATGGCCGACATCCTCGACACGGTCGGCGACAGTCCGGCGGCCACGCTGATGGCCTCGACCGCGCTGCTGCTGGTGCCGCTGACCCTGCTCGGCACCTTCTCCCCGATCGCCGTGAGCCTGTTGACGCGCTCGGCCGACGAGGCCGGCCGCGTCGCCGGACTGGTCTACGGCGTCTCGACCATCGGCAACGTCGTCGGCACGCTGGTCACGACCTTCGCGCTGATCCCGACCATCGGCTCGCGCGCGATCACCTATTATTTCGCGGTGGCGCTGGCTGTCTGCGCCGGCATCCTGTTCATTCCGTTCGGCAAGAAGACGTCCTGATTTTCATTTTGAAGAGCTTCTCGATGACTGAGTTCTGGCCTCGCCTGACCGCTACGGTGGCAATGGCGGCATTGCTGTTTGCATCCCCCGCGGCACGCGCCGCAGAGGCGCAGATCGAGCTCTGGGACGGGCAGCGCGCGATGGCCCATATCGCGGACCTGCTGAAATTCACGCCGCGCTCGATGGGCGAGCCGGGCCATCAGAAAACGATCGACTACATCAAGGCGGCGATGGCCAAGAGCGCGGCGGACGCGGTGCTGACGCAGAGCTTCACCGCCAAGGGCGATGACGGCAAGACCATCCCGCTGACCAACATCATCGCCCGCTTCCAGGCGCAGAACCCGCGCCGCATCATCGTCGCGACGCATTACGACAGCATCGTCAAGGCCTATCGCGACCCGAAATCGCCGGACGCACCGATGCCGGGGGCCAACAACTCCGCCTCGGCGGTCGCGCTGCTGCTGGAGACCGCACGCGTGCTGTCGCTGTCGCCGAAGCCCGACGTCGGCATCGACATGATCTTCTTCGACGGCGAGGAGGGGCCGAAATCGCTCGGCGCCGGCGATCCGACCTGGCGTCCGCTGGGCTCGCCGCATTTCGCGGCCAATCTGAAGACCTATTATCCGGCGCACAAGCCGGAGAAGGCGGTCGATTTCGACATGGTCTGCGACAAGGATCTCAAGCTGCAGCCGGAGCCCTCGTCGCTCGGCTCGGCGCTGCCGGAGGTCAAGAAGTTCTGGAGCATCGGCAGCCGTATCGCGCCACAGGCGTTCTCGCCGGAGCCCACGGCGTATCCGATCAGCGACGACCACACGGCGCTGCAGCAGGCCGGGATTCCGAGCTTCCTCGTCATCGACTTCGACTACGAGCCGTATTTCAACACCACGCAGGATACGATCGAGCAGTGCTCGGCGCAGAGCCTGGAGACCGTCGGCCGCACCCTGCTGCGCTACCTCTATACGCCTTGATGCGCCCGAGCTGCGGCAGGCGCCGCGCTCACGCCGCCCGCGCCCGTGCCTTCAGCGGATCCGACGCGACCTCTGATGCGCGCGCCAACAGGCCTGGCAGCAGGGCCTCCGCGGCCTCGGCGCCCGAGATCACCACGGCCTCCACCCCCGCTCCGGCATTGCCGCCGCCGGCGATGACGAGGTTGCGCAGCGGAGCCTTGGCGCCCTTCAGCCGTCCCGACCCGGCCACGCCATAGATCGCGCCGGCGCTGGCGAGGTCGTAGCGCGCATAGGTCACGGGGCTGGCGTCGGTGCGGTAGACGATATGCTGCGCCAGGCCGGGAATGATGGTCTCGGCGGCCGCGACCATGGCATCGCCGAGCTGCTGCTTGCGCGCCTCGTAGTCCGGCGAGCGCCGCCACGCCTTCCAGTCGTCGCCGCCCTCGCCCGGAAACCAGCCCTTGGCCTGCTCGTGAGGAACGAGGGTGATGATCGTCATCGTCGCATGTCCGTCAGGCGCCGCCGACGGATCCAGCTTGGACATCACCGCGAGGCCGATCCCCATCGGCGAGTCGAGATGCGTGGTGGGCGCGATGTCGGGCACCATGTCGAGGCCGAGATGCACCGAGAAGCACGACGTCGCCGGCGCGAGGGTGCGGGCACGCTCACGAAAGACGGCGGGCAGATCGTCGGGCCTCAGAAGCTCGGTCAAGGTGCGGCCGAGATCGGCATTCGAGACCACCGCCTGCGCGCGGACCGTGCGGCCATTGCCGAGCACGACACCGACGGCGCGGCCCTCCTCGACCAGGATGCGCGTGACCTTGGATTTCAGATGCACCTCGCCGCCCCGGGCGGTGACCGCCTCGGCGAGCACGTCCGCGAGGTGGCCGGAGCCGCCGACCGGATAGAAGCCGCCCTTGAAATAGTAGCCGAAGATCGGGACCATCTGGGCGCAGCTCAGCTTCTCGCTGCCGTCGCCGAGATAGCCCGACAGCGCATTGAGATAGGCGATCAGCTCGGGATCGGAGACATGGGCGGCGACCAGCTCGTCAAACGGGCGGTTCATCCAGCGGTACGCCTGCGGATGCTTGCGCGGGAAGGCCAGCATCTCCTCCAATGTGGCCGGCATGCCGGGAATGCCGCTGCGGCCCTGCCCCGTCGCATACATGCTCTCGAAGATGGCATGGATGGTGTCGAACAGCCGGGTCAGCCCGTCCGCGCTGGCCGGAAACATCTCGCAGAGCAGTCGGACATAGGCGCGCCAGTCCTCGGGCACGTCGATGCGGCGGCCGGCGAGACGGTAGGAGTGAATGACCCGCTTCCACTGGATGCGGTCGGCGACGCCGAGCCGGCGCAGCACGCTGTCGACCGGCCCGCCGGGCCAGACGCCGGAGAAATCGTGCGGCCCGGCATCGAAGCGATACAGCACCGGCTTGTTGTCGTGGTGGGCCTTGCGCAGATAAGTGTGGCAGAAGCCGCCGGGCACGACGTGGTGGTCGAACACCTTCACCTTCAGCCCGGATTCCGCGAGCAGGGCTGCCGCCGTCAGCCCGCCGATGCCCGCGCCGATCACCGCGACGTCGCACTCGGTGTCGGCCGCTTGGGTGAAGCTCGGCGCCGGCCATTGGCACTCCTCGCGCGCGGCCCGCATGCGCAGCAAGGCCTGGCGAATCGCGAAGCGCGGGCCGAAGATTGAGATCAGCGCGCCGCCGACGACGATCATCGTCGTGATCCAGGAGGCGACGCCGGCCCAGCGGCACAGGCCGAGCACGAGGAACAGGACGCCCCAGAGCCCGGTCATCATCATGTTGATCAGGTGGAACTGGGGCGTCGCGGCGCTGTCGGCATAGGCCGACCGGGAATAGTCCGCGGTCCAGGGACGACCGACGGCGAGCGAAGCAAAGCTGATGAGGCCGAGCCCTGCGAAGGACAGCCACAGCGCATTGCCGGCCGTCCAATTCGGCGCGACGTCGTTGGCGATCGCCAGCACGACGAACAGCGCGAGGCTTCCGAGTTCCAGCGGCGCGAGCTGGCCCCGGGAGGCTCGCCAGACGTTGGCGGCCAGCGCCAGGCTCAGCGCGGACCACACCGCCCATGCCGGCTGGTGCCAGGCTAGTAGCGCCCAGAACACGACGAACGGCAGCAGCGCCAGCTTGACCGTGAGGAACACTTTCATGGCAGCCTCCTCCGCGCCGGACGCGCGCAGTTCATCTTTCCATTGTCAAGATATTCATAGGAGCGCTCGCCCGGTTCCGTCAACACCAATCTTTCCAACGTCAAGATTAGTTTTGTCAACTACGGCGGGATGAAAATGGTGGAAAGATGCTGCGTATCGTTCCGGCGCCACAGCAAGGTGCGATTCACGAGCGGCACCGCCGTCAATGCCGACCCGACTGTGGCAACCAGATCACGGAACCACGGCAAATAAAGAAGAAAGTCGCAAATTACGCAGCATTGGAGTCACACCTCGCCGCAAAATGGCGACAATCTCCCGTCATCTGAGGCGGGGAGCCGCTGAGGATTGCCGTTCGTGTACCCACCCCGCCTGCCAGTACTGATCTTTGCAGCGATCACCTGCCTGCCCGCCGTGCAACCTCCACGCGCGCACGCAGAGTGGTGGAGCCGCTCCCCGACGGATTTCGAGGAATGCGCCGACGCCGCCGAGAAGTCGGCCTCCAAGGAGGAGAAGACGGCGGCGCTGGCGCAGTGCAACGCTAAATTTGCCGGGAGACGGAAGCCGGGCGGCGGCTATGTCTACTACGACTTCATGCAGGATCGCAGCTTCGACATTGCCGGTCCCAATCCCACGGCCGAAGAGCAGAAGTTCATCGACCAGCAGTATACGCAATACCTCGAGCGCCAGCGCCACGCCAACATGAGCTCGGCGATGATGTCGCGGCCGCAAACGCAGGACCTCCAGCCCTCGCTCCGGGACATGACGGCGCGGGCCGCGATCGAGCCGCCGAAGCCGGCCATGCCGGCCCCGCCGCCGCAACGGCCGAGCAAGCCGCCGGCTTCGTCCGCGCAAGGCGGATTGCCACCGCCGACGTCGAACGTGGAGGCACGCGCCCGCATCAAGGCGGCGCAATGTGCCAAGGACGGCTGGCGCCGCGATTCGTTCTCGTGCAACTTTCCGGTCCTGTCCGAGAAGCTCGACGAACTGAAGCGGATGTTCACCGGCCCGAGCCAGACCGCGGCCGCGCCGCCCGGAGCCAAGGCGCCGAAACGGGCCGAAGCCAGGAACTGAGCCGCGCGCGACACGTTCCCCCTGTGCGACCATTCTGCACGCGACTTGTAACGCCGCGTGCAAGCCCATAGGTTTTGTCGGCGTGGGGCGCAGGAGGCAGGGTCATGGGTCTACTCGATATCCTCAACGGCATGCAGAACGGCCCGAACGGGCCGAGTCATCCGACCACGCAGAAGAGCGGCGGCATGTCGCCGATGACGATGGCGATCCTCGCTTTGCTGGCGTGGAAAGCGGTGAAGCATTTCTCGCAGAATGGGCAGCAGCCGAACGCGGCGCCTGCGCCGGTCCCGCCGCCCCAGCCGACCGGGAATCAAGGCGGACCGCTCGGCGGTGCGCTTGGTGGCGGATTGAGTGGCGGCCTCGGCAACATCATCGCCGGCGGCCTGGGCGGACTGCTGGCGGGCGGCGCGGCCGGCAGCGTGCTGTCGGGCGGGCTCGGCGATCTCCTGCGCCAGTTCCAGGACAAGGGCCATGGCGACACCGCGAACTCCTGGGTCTCCCCCGGCGAGAACAAGCCGATCTCGCCCGGCGATCTCGCCAATGCGCTCGGCGCCGATCAGATCGATCAGCTCACCGCGCAGAGCGGGCTGTCGCGCGAGGAGCTGTTGAACGGGCTGAGCCAGTACCTGCCGAAAGTGATCGATCAGCTCACGCCGGACGGGCGGCTGCCGACCGAGCACGAGTTGGCGGGCCGGATCTGACGCTCCGCGATCGCTGACGGGAAGGACGACACTCATGCTGCACATTCTGATCGTCGGGCTGGTCGCCGGCTTCCTGGCGCGGCTTCTATCGCCGGGTCCCAACAATCCCTCCGGCTTCATCCTGACCATCGTGCTCGGAATCCTCGGCGCGTTCCTCGCCACCGCCATCGGGCAGGCCATCGGCCGCTACGGCCCCGACCAGGGCGCGGGCTACGTGACCGCGACCCTCGGCGCGGTCGTGGTGCTATTCATCTGGAACAGGCTGGTCGCCAGCGGCACGATCCGCGATTTCAATCGGTAACCGCCTCACGCCACGTCATTGCGAGCGACCACAACGGCCGCTCGCCATGACCATTTCACCCCAACAGATGCATCCCCGCATCCATGCGCACGACCTCGCCGGTCATGTGGCCTGATGCCGGACTCGCCAGGAACGCCACGAGCTGCGCGATATCCTCGGCGGATGAAGCCGCGCGCAGCGGCACCCGCGCCACCACGGCATCGCGCACCTGCTTGGCGCCGGCCTCGCCGCGGCCCTTGGTGAACCAGGGCGTATCGATGTAACCGGGGCAGACGGTGTTGACGCGGATCGCAGGCGCCAGGGCGCGGGCCAGCGATAGCGTCATCGTGTTCAGCGCGCCCTTGCTGGCGGCGTAGGCAACCGACGAGCCGACGCCGCTGATGCCGGCCACCGACGAGACGTTGACGACCGCGGACGCACGCACCGTCGCCTTGGCCGCCGCTTCCAGCAGCGGCCGCGCGGCGCGCACCATCTGGAAGGGGCCGATGGTGTTGACCGCAAAGATGCGCTGGAAATCCTCGGCCGAAAGGCCGTCGAGCTGATCGTGCGGTACGTGCTTGGTGGTGCCGGCATTGTTGACGAGCGCATCCAGCCGGCCCCAGGCCGCAGCGGCGGCGACGATCTTGCGGCAATCCTCGTCGCGCGACACGTCGCCTTGGACGACGACGATCTCGGCACCTTCCTTGCGGCAGAGATCGGCAGTCTGCTCGGCCTCACTCTTGCTGTTCGAATAGTTCACGACGATGCGCATGCCGGCCTTCGCCAGCAGCAACGCGGTCGCGGCTCCGAGACCGGACGCCGAACCCGTCACGATCGCGCAAAGACCTTCAGCCATTCCGCACCTCCCTGTTTGCTTTGCTTCTTCTTAGCCAACATCGCTGCATCTGCAAAATCGGCACAATCTCCGCAGCGCGGAAATCGCTCGCCTCCATGCGGCGAGCGGACGGGGCCCTGCAGCGGGCTACGCTTGTCAGGACCGTCGCTTGCGCTCATCATACCGGCAAAACATCGCCGGCGCGCGCAGGACATGGCGCGCCGAGACCGACGACAACGAGGGCGAGGAGCGCTGTGGCGGAAGCCGAGAACATCGTCGTTGCGACCGCGGAAAAGATCTTCGCCGATCTCGCCGACCCGCAGACGATCAATCACGACAAGGACGGCCGCTGGACGGCGCCGCTGTGGCGGGCGCTGAGCGAGGCCGGCCTGCCGCTCGCCTGGGTGGGCGAGGAGTTCGGCGGCGCCGGCACTGACCTCGCCGACGGCTTTGAGATCATCAATGCCGCCGGCCGTTTTGCGATTGCGGTGCCGCTGGCCGAGACGCTGCTCGCGGGCTGGCTGCTGCAACAAGGCGGCATTGCCTCCCCCGACGGCGCCATGACGATCGCGCCGGCTCATCCGAGAGACCGGATCACGCTCCACACCGACGGCACCTTGTCCGGCCGTGCCCGCGGCGTGCCGTTCGCCAGGACGGCGCAGCATGTTGCCGTGCTCGCCCAGGGCGGAGACGGCGTGTCGATCGCGCTGGTCGAGACCGCGCGGCTGCGCATCGACGCGGGCCTCAACCTCGCCAACGATCCCAGCGACACGGTGACCTTCGACAAGATCATGCCGCTGGCATGCCGGCCGGCGCCGGCCGGCTTCGACGCCACGACCTTGATGCTGATGGGCGGCGTCGCCCGCGGACTGCAGATCGCCGGCGCGCTGGATCGGCTGCTCGCGATCAGCGTCAACTATGCCGGCGAGCGCGTCGCCTTCGAGAAGCCGATCGGCAAATTCCAGGCGGTTCAGCACAATCTGGCACGGCTGGCCGGCGAGAGCGCCGCCGCGAGCGCGGCCGCGACATCGGCCGCGGATGCGATCGCGCGGGCCACCGCATTCGACGAGGCGGTGTTTCTCGAAGCCGCCGCAGCCAAGATCCGCTGCGCCGAGGCCGCCGAGAAGGGTGCGGCGATCGCGCATCAGGTCCACGGCGCCATCGGCTTCACCACCGAGCACATCCTGCACCGTTTCTCGCTGCGCGCGCTCGCCTGGCGCGACGATTTCGGATCCGAGAGTCACTGGGCCGTGGAGCTCGGCAATCGCGTCGCCGCGCGCGGTGCCGATGAGCTGTGGCCGCTGGTCGCCTCGCGCTGACGACGAAGAGGATTGTCGCATGACCGCACTTCGTTTCGATCCGATCCGCCTGCCGAGGGAATGCGAGGAGCTCCGCAAGGAGGTGCGCGCCTTCCTCGCTGATGAGATCGCGGCCGGCACCTTCAACCCGTACCAGCCCAAGCGCGAGGATGCCGACGCACGTGAGTTTGCGGCCCGCGTCGGCGCGCGCGGCTGGATCGGCATGACCTGGCCGAAACGATATGGCGGCCACGAGCGCTCGTTCCTGGAGCGCTATGTCGTGACCGAGGAGATGCGCGTCGCCAACGCGCCCGTCAGGCGCTTCTTCGTCGCCGACCGGCAGAGCGGCCCGATCCTGCTGCGCTACGCACCCGAGCATATCAAGATGGACATCCTGCCGCGCATCTGCCGCGGCGAGCTGTGCTTCGCGATCGGCATGAGCGAGCCGAACTCGGGATCCGACCTGTTCGCCGCCAAGACGCGCGCGACGAAGACCGAGGGCGGCTGGCTAATCAACGGCTCGAAGATCTGGACGACGTCGGCGCACATGGCCGATTACATGATCGCGATCTTCCGCACCTCGCCGTCGACCAAGGAGAACAGGCGTCATGGCTTGACGCAGTTCCTGGTGAACATGAAGTCGCCCGGCATCAAGGTGAATCCGATTGGCCAGATCACCGGGCAGAAGGAGTTCAACGAGGTCGTCTTCACCGACGCCTTCGTGCCCGACGATCATCAGCTCGGTGAGATCGACGGCGCCTGGAAGCACGCCACCTCCGAGCTCGCCTATGAGCGCTCGGGGCCGGAGCGTTTCCTCGAAACCTATTACGTGCTGACCGAGCTGGTGCGCGCGATCGGTCCCGATCCCGACACTCGCAGCGCCGAGGGCATTGGCCGGCTGGTGGCTCAGCTGCACACGATGCGGCGGATGTCGGTGTCGGTGGCCGGCATGCTGCAGGCCGGCAAGGAGCCGGTGGTCGAGGCCTCGATCGTCAAGGACATCGGCACGGTATGGGAGCAGCAGCTACCGCACCGCGTCCGCGACCTCGCCGCCTTCGTTGAGGAGAACGCAGGAAATCGCGAGACCTTGGAGAACCAGCTGACATTTGCGATGCAGACCGCGCCGAAGCTGACGATCCAGGGCGGCACCACCGAGGTGCTGCGCGGCATCATCGCCCGCGGGCTGGGACTGAGGTGAGGCAGACAGCATTCCGGCGGTCGCGAACTGATAGCGCTGGCAATGACGCTCGGAAAGCAGAATCGGAGACCACAACCATGACCCACTTTCCTGACATCGGGGTCGAGATCCACGGCCATGTCGGCCTGATCGAGATTCGCCGGCCGCCGCTCAACTTCTTCGACATTTCGCTGATCAACCAGATCGCCGACGCGCTCGAAGGCTTCGACCGCGACATCGAGATCCGCACCTCGGTGCTGGCGGCCCAGGGGAAGGCGTTCTGCGCCGGCGCCAACTTCACCGATCCGGCGCGCCAGGCGCAGGAAGCGGCCGGCGCCAAAGGCGATCCGGCCGACAGCCTCGGGGCGATCAACCATCTCTACATGCAGGCCGTGCGGATTTTCCGCTGCAAGAAACCGGTCGTCGCCGCCGTGCACGGCGCCGCCATCGGTGGCGGGCTCGGCCTCGCCGTCTCGGCCGACTTCCGCGTCACCTGTCCGGAAGCGCGCTTCTCCGCCAATTTCACCAAGCTCGGCTTCCATCCCGGCTTCGGGCTGACGGTGACGCTGCCCGAGCTGATCGGCAAGAACAACGCCGAGCTGATGTTCTACACCAGCCGCCGTGTCACCGGCGAAGAGGCGCTGAAGATGGGGCTCGCCAATGAATGCGTGCCGCAGGACCAGGTGCGGACAGCCGCGATGAAGCTCGCCGCCGAGATCGCCGAATGCTCGCCGCTCGGCCTGCTGTCGACCCGCGCGACGATGCGCGCCAGCCTCGCCGACCGTGTGATGGCAGCAACCGAGCACGAGCTCGCCGAACAGACCCGGCTGCGCGCGACCGAGGATTTCAAGGAAGGCGTCAAGGCAACGGAGGAGCGGCGCTTCGCGAACTTCAAGGGGCGGTGACGAGCCTCGAGCTTCCAACGTCGTCATGGCCGGGCCATGACGAGCAACTAACTGGCGACCGCCCCCTGCAACGCGAAGACAACGCCGCCAATCGTGAAACAACCGCCGGAAACCGCATAGCCACGGGCGCGCGCGGCGTCGGTCACACGTGCAGCATCGGCGACGCGGAACGTCAGGCCGCTCATGAGTTCGCGCTCGCCGGGTTCGACACGGATCCCGGCGTTCGGCAATTTCAACCGCTGAACACCATCGCTGCCGGCAGACGGCACCATATCGAGAATCCGCCCCCAATGCGCGGCAAGTGAAGCCGGCGCGGGGCTCTGCAGCACCATCTCGGTCAGCGCCGACGTCACGTCGCTGCGGATCGCGCGCGTCCAATCCGGCCCGGCGGGCGGATAGGCGCCAAGCACATCGCCACTGCCCTCGGTGTGATTGAGCTCGATGAAGGCGGCGCGGCAGTCGCGCGGATGCAGTTGCACGCCGTGATAGGGCGGATGATCGATCACGTTGGCGGTCCGCACACCCATCTCGTTGGCACGGGCGGCGCGGCCATCGGGATCATCGCAGGAAAAGATCGCCATGTAGCCGCCGCGGCCGCCGGTCTTGTCGAGGAAGCGTCCCGCCGCGGTGTCCTCGCGGGTCGGCGCAATCACCTCGAGCAGGATCGGCCCGACCGGCAGCAGCGCATTCTCCAGTCCGTATTTGGCGACATGCGGATCGCGGTAGCAGACCTCCAGCCCCATGATCGCGGCGATGTCCGAGACCACCGGCTCGAGCCGGGGCGCGACCAGGCAGATCTGACGGAGGTGGAGGTAAGCCATCGCAGCCCTCTTTGAGGAATCACGTGTTCACACAGGCCCGCGGCGTCATTGCGAGTGACGCGACGCAATCCAGAGCTCAGGCCATGACCCTGGATTGCGTCGCGTCGCTCGCAATGACGGAGAACGCGGAGCTACCGACCCTGAAACACCGGCGCGCGCTTCTCGACGAAGGCTTTCGCCGCCTCCTTGTGATCCTCTGTTTCGCTGCAGCGTGAGTGGTGCATCGCCTCGGCGTCGAAGCAGGCCTCCAGCGTCATCGTCTCGGCATTGTTGATGTTGCGCTTGATGTAGCCGAGCGTCACGCTCGGCCCCTGCGCCAGCGACAGCGCCAGCGCGCGCGTGGCGGCTTCGACCTCGGCGTCGGGCACGACCTTGGTGACCATGCCCAGGGTGAGCGCCTCCTGCGCCGTCAGGACCGGCGAGGTCAGATACAGCTCCCGCGCCTTGGCGCTGCCGAGCAGTTGCGTGAGGAAATAGGTGCCGCCGAAATCGCCCGACAGCCCGACCTTGGCGAAGGCCGTCGTGATCTTGGCCGACTCGCCGGCCACCCGCAGATCGCAGGCCAGCGCGATCGACAGGCCGGCGCCGGCGGCCGCACCGTCGATCTGCGCCACGACCGGCTTCTGCATCTGGTGCAGCAGCCGCGACACCTCCATGCGCTCGCGCAAGGTCGTCACCTTGGTCTCGAACGAGGGCGCGGTCTTGGCTTCGGCCATCGCCTTGACGTCGCCGCCGACGCAGAACGTGCCGCCGGCGCCCCTGAGCAGCACCGCACGGACCTCCGGATCATTGGCCGCACGATGCGCCGCCTCGACCAGGCCCTTGGTCATGTCGCCGTTGAGCGCGTTGCGTCGCTCCGGACGGTTCATCGTGATCGTGAGCAGGCCGGAGTCGAGATGCTGCAGGACTGTCGTGTTGGTGGTCATGGCCGGCGCTCCTTGTTGTTTCCCGGTGTCATGTCTCCCGTCATTCCGGGGCGACGCGTCGGCGTCGAACCCGGAATCCCGAGCTGATGGACTCACATCGAGGTTCCGGGTTCAACGCTGCGCGTTGCCCTGGAACGACGGATGTCGCGGCAGAGTTTGCGCCCTGCTCAGGCGCGCCCCGGAATGCCGTGGCCCCGGCCGTCACTTCTTCACAAGCGGGCAGCGCGACGCCTCGAGCGGCTGGAATGCCTCGTTTCCCGACACCGTCGCGAGCAGCTTGTAGTCGTCGGACTTCCCCTTCGATTCCGACGGCTTCTTGACCTCGAACAGGTACATGTCATGCACCATGCGTCCATCCTCGCGGATGCGGCCGCCCTTGGCGAACATGTCGTTGATCGGTGTCGCCCGCATCACCTTCATGACGGCGTCCGCATCGGTCGTCCCGGCCGTCTTCACGGCTTTCAGATAGTGCGTGACGGAGGAATAGACCCCCGCCTGGGCCGAGGTCGGCACGCGCCTGGTGCGCTCCATGAAGCGTTTGGTGAAGGCGCGGGTGTCGTCATTGAGATCCCAATAGAACGCTTCCGCGACCAGAAGCCCCTGCGCCGTCTCGAGCCCGACGCTGTCGATGTCGGAGACGAAGGCGAGCAGCGGCGACAGCTTCTGGCCGCCTTTGCTGAGGCCGAACTCCGCCGCCTGCTTGATCGCGTTGATGGTGTCGCCGCCCGCATTGGCGAGGCCGATCACCTTGGCCTTGGAGGCCTGCGCCTGCAGCAGGAAGGAGGAGAAGTCCGACGTATTGAGCGGATGACGCACGCTGCCGAGCACCTTGCCGCCCGACTTCACCACCACGGCGGTGGTGTCCTTCTCCAGATCCTGGCCGAAGGCGTAATCCGCGGTCAGGAAGAACCAGCTGTCGAGGCCGGACTTCACCGCCGCCAATCCCGTGACATTGGCCTGCGCGAAGGTGTCGAACACGTAGTGCACGGTGTACGGGCCGCAGGCCTCGTTGGACAGCCTGACAGAGCCGGGACCGTTGAAGATGATGATCTTGTTGCGCGCCTTGGCGATCTCGCCGGCGGCCAGCGCGGTGGCGGAGGCCGCGACATCCCAGATCATCTCGACGCCCTGGTTGTCGAGCATGTCGCGGGCGATGTTGGCGGCGAGATCGGCCTTGTTGAGATGGTCGGCCGCAAGCACCTCGATCTTGCGGCCCAGCACCTCGCCGCCGAAATCCTCGACGGCCATCTTCGCCGCGGTCTCGCTGCCGGGACCGGTGATGTCGGCGTAGAGGCTCGACATGTCGAGAATGCCGCCGATCTTCAGCGGCGGCTTGCTCTGCGCATGCGCCACGCCCGCAGAGAACGTCAGCGCCGACGCCAGCATGAACAGCGACGCCGCCGCGCCGCGGATGGTTCTGGTCATCGATATCCTCCCTGCCGGGCACGTCGCTACATGGCGACGGCCTCGTTGATAGTTCGCATCATGGCGCACGCTTTCGCATGCGGCAAGCGCTCAGCACGCTCAGCAAAAGCGTCGCCGGTCGCCGCTTTCCGCTCAGTGGAATGGAAATTTCGTGCGATGATGCAGCATGGCGAGAGTGCGCAGGATGCGGAGCAGATGGAGGCCGATTGCGCTCGGTGCGAGCGTCGCGATCATCGCGATGATGTCGGCGAGCCACGCCTCGCCGTGCATGTTCGCCGAGCTCGGCGAAGGGCACGTCAGCGAGATCATCGATGCGCGCAGCTTCCGTCTCGACGACGGCCGAGAGGTCAGGCTCGCCGGCATCGAGGCGCCGCCGGAGGAGCAGCGCGCGGCAGCGATCGATGCGCTGCGCGTGCTGCTACGCGGCCGCGACGTCGTGCTGCGCGGCGAGGACGACACTCCGGACCGCTACGGCCGGCAGCGCGCCTTCGCCTTCGTGGCCGGTGCGAACCAGCCGGTGCAAAGCGAGCTGCTCCGGCAGGGCGCCGTGCTGCGCGGGATCGACCTGCCGGACCGGGATTGCACCCTCAGCCTGGGTGCGGCGGAAGCCGAGGCACGCAGCGCCGGACGCGGCCTCTGGAAGATTGGGACCGTCATAAAAAACACGGAAAGTCCAGACGATATTTTGTCTCGCGTAGGGCAATTTACGGTTGTCGAAGGGAAGGTGTTGTCCGTACGACAGACGGGGACAACAACTTATCTGAACTTCGCTCGTAGCTGGACACGGGGCTTCGCGGTGACTATTCCAAAGCGTATGATGGCGGTATTGGAAGGTGCCGGCATCGACGTCAAATCACTTGCGAATCGACAGGTTCGCGTGCGCGGTTGGATCGAAGCGCATGCGGGTCCGAGACTGGAACTGACGCAGATCGCCCAGATCGAGATTTTAAGCGGGAATTGACCGCTGAGGTACGTGAGTAGCGACGTGAGCCTGTCTGTTCGAAAGCGCATGACGGTGATGAACTGCGGTTCGTGGATCGCACCGGCGTTGCTGTGCCTGGGACTGGCGTTGTCCGGTTGCAGCGACATGGGCAAGTTGCAGCAGGCGACGGCGCCGATGCCGACGCCGCGGCCGAAGCCGGCGATGGTGCAGACGACGCCGGCCAGCGATCGCGAGCACGAGCGCATTCTTGCAACTTATGGCGGCGCCTATGAGGATCCCCAGCTCGAGGGCCTGATCGGCAAGATCGTCGACCGGCTGGTGGCCGTGTCCGATCGGCCCGACCAGGGCTACAAGGTCACGATCCTGAACTCCGGTGCGGTCAACGCCTTCGCGCTGCCGACCGGCCAGCTCTACGTGACGCGCGGCCTGATTGCGCTCGCCAACGACACCTCCGAATTGTCGTCGGTGCTGAGCCACGAGATGGCGCACGTGCTGGCGCGCCATGCTGCGATTCGCGAGGACCAGGCGCGGCAGGCCGCAGTGGTGACCCGCGTCGTCTCCGACATGGGCAATGATCCGGACCTGACGGCGCTGGCGCTCGCCAAGACCAAGCTGACGATGGCGAGCTTCTCTCGCACCCAGGAGTTCGAGGCCGACGGCATCGGCGTCGGCATCTCCGCCAAGGCGAAGTTCGATCCCTACGGCGCGGCGCGCTTCCTGAGCTCGATGGAGCGCAACGCCGAGCTGAAGGCCGGCAAGGTGGCGATCGACCCGCGCGCGCAGGACTTCCTGTCGTCGCATCCGGCGACGCCGGAGCGGGTGCAGAACGCTGCCGCCATCGCCAAGCAATACGTCTCCCCCGAGGCCAGGGAGCATGACCGCGAGACCTACTTGGCTGCGGTCGACAACATCGTCTACGGCGAGGACCCGAGCGAGGGCTTCGTGCGCGGACGGCGCTTCCTGCATCCGAAGCTCGGCTTCACCTTCCAGGCGCCGGAGAACTTCACGCTCGACAACACCGCGCAGGCGGTGATCGGCGTGCGCGAAGGCGGCGCCCAGGCGATGCGCTTCGACGTGGTGCGCGTACCGGCGCAGCAGACCCTCGGCGACTATCTGAATTCCGGCTGGATGGAGAACGTCGACAAGTCGGCGACCGAGGAGCTGACGATCAACGGCTTCCCGGCGGCCTCGACCTCGGCGAGCGGCGATCCCTGGCAGTTCAAGGTCTACGCGCTGCGCGTCGGCAGCGACGTCTACCGCTTCATCTTCGCCTCGCGTCAGAAGACCACCGAGAGCGAGCGCAATGCGCGGGAGACGGTGAACTCGTTCCGCCGGCTCAGCCTGGAGGAGATCCAGTCGGCGCGGCCGCTGCGCATCAAGGTGATCACCGTGCAGCCGGGCGACACGGTCGAGTCGCTCGCGCACCGCATGACCGGCGTCGACCGCCCGGTCGAGCGATTCCGCGTTCTCAACGGCCTCGACGCCCGCGCCCAGGTCAAGGTCCGCGACCGCGTCAAGATCGTGGTGGAGTGACGGGCTGAGGGACGGATTCCCCGCTTGCCCCGGCGGGTTGATGCCATGCCAGGACGGCCACACCACAACTGTCGTCCCGGGCAAGACCGGCAACGCGACAGCGTTGCCGGGCGCCGACCCGGGATCCATAACCACAAGTGCAAATGGCTTGAGCGCTGGAGCTCCAGCGCGCGTCCTTGCAGGCGCCCGGGATTATGTGTCCCGGCGTTCGCCGGGACGACAGCGGAGCAAGTGCGACCAGCGCCCCACCTTCGCACGCAGTCCATCGCCAACTCGCGAACGGCGAGCACGTCTACACCATGGCCATGAAGCGGTGCCGTCGACGTGCATCCCAAACAAAAAGCCCGACCTTTCGGCCGGGCTTTCGTAAGCAACTAATTGGAAAACGCGCTAACGGTCGATCAGGCGGCCTCGTCGGCCACGGCGGTGTCGTCGCCGTCGATATCATCGCCCTCGGCGTCGGCATCACCTTCGGCGACCGCATCGGCTTCGGTCTTGGCACCGCGGCGCGGGCTCTTGGCGAGCTGCGTCTCGATCTCCTTGACGGCCTCGGTCTCGGTCGAGTGCTGCACGACGGCGATCTCGCGCGACAGACGGTCGAGCGCCGCTTCGTAGAGCTGGCGTTCGCTGTAGGACTGCTCCGGCTGCGACTCCGAACGGTAGAGATCGCGCACGACCTCGGCGATCGCGACGATGTCGCCCGAATTGATCTTCGCTTCGTATTCCTGGGCGCGACGCGACCACATGGTGCGCTTGACGCGGGCACGGCCCTTCAGGGTCTCCAGCGCCTTCTTCACCAGCGCCGGGTCGGACAGCTTGCGCATGCCGACATTGGCGACCTTGGCGGTCGGCACGCGCAGCGTCATCTTGTCCTTGATGAAGTTGATGACGAACAGCTCGAGCTTGGCGCCCGCGATCTCCTGCTCCTCGATGGCCAGGATCTGGCCGACGCCGTGAGCCGGATAGACGACGAATTCGTTGGTCTTGAAACCCTGGCGCTGGGTCGGCAGCTTCTTTTCCTCGACGCGCGGCGCGGCCGCGGCAGGAGCAGCCGGCTTGGCGGCGACAGCGGGCTTGGCAACAGGGGCAGCAGCGGCAGGAACGGCGGTCTTGGTGGCAGCCTTGGGCGCAGCGGCGGCCTTGGCAGGCGCAGCCTTGGCAACAGAGTCCTTTGCAAGAGTGGTCTTCGCGGCGGATGCTTTCGCGGCAGTCTTGGCAGTCTTTTCAGGCATTGCGCTTCTTTTGTTCTTAGTGGACTTGGCAGCCGAGGCCTTCGCGGCAGCCCGAATCTCCTTTACAGGAGCCCGGGCACGGCCCTTGGAAACGCTGCGGCTGGCCGCGGCGGCTTTTTTTGTACTCTTGGAAGCACTCTTTTTACGCGTTTTCTGTGACACAGCCTGCGCGCGGAACTGCCACGCCCCTGTTTGATGTTGCGGGAACCTAAAAGGGCGGCCAAAAAGGTTACGCATGGCCGGGTTCGGCTCTGAGAATGTGCTATATATAGCACATTTGCCGCAAAAATCAATGATTTAGAGGCCGCAGGGGCGGTATTGTGACGGATCCACGAAGTTAGGGTTAAGTGAAGCGTGCCGGAATAGAACAACTCGTGCAGCGCGTCCCGCTCGCCGCAAGAGGTGTTCTAGGCCATTGTTTCCGCGTAACGATTTCGATCGGCGCGACGGCGCCCCGCAGGCCGGGGCGCGCTGGTGAACGCGCAGGTAGCGAGACGACCGTCAGTCTCCGGCGCCGGGCTTCGACGAAAAATATTTCTGGAACTTTCCATCCTCGCCGTCGTGCTCCTTGGCGTCGGCCGGCGGATCCTTCTTCTGGGTGATGTTGGGCCAGGACTTGGCATATTCGGCGTTCACGCCCAGCCACTTCTCCAGCCCCGGCTCGGTATCCGGCTTGATCGCGTCGGCCGGACATTCCGGCTCGCACACGCCGCAATCGATGCATTCGTCCGGATGAATGACCAGCATGTTGTCACCCTCGTAGAAGCAGTCTACCGGGCAGACCTCAACGCAATCGGTGTATTTGCACTTGATACAGTTTTCGGTGACGACGTAAGTCATCCAAGGCTCCGGAACGGATCGACAATTCGGCTGGCTTGGACTAGCGCAGGACGTGTTGTGCCGCAAGTGAAGCGGGGCGAAGAACTGAACCGGATATTGCTCTGGCGCAATCCATCAGGATCGTCCGCCATCCAGATCATCGTACAGTCCGCGCACGGAGGCGGCATCGCCGCGGCGCTCGGCAAAGCCGGTCACCTTGAGCACGCGCACGCTGCGGTCGAGCGCGATGGTCAGCACGTCACCGGTCTTCACCCCGTGGCCGGGCGACGTCTCGCGCACGCCATTGATCCGGACATGGCCCGACGACACCAGCGCCGCGGCACTGGTGCGCGCCTTCACCAGCCGCGCATGCCACAGCCATTTGTCGAGGCGCTGGCGCTCTGACGGGGTGTCGGACGTCGGCGTTGTCCTTCCAACCTATCTTGCCAACCGATCTTGCCGCTCAATCCTTGCGGTTGTTCGCCGCGAGCTGCTCCTTGAGCGCGGCAAGCTTGGCGAACGGCGAGTTGGGATCGACCGGACGGTCGCGATCCCGGCCTCCGCCGCCACTCGAGGCGTAGGGCCGCAGCGCCGGACCGCTGTCGCGCTTGTCGCGACCGCCCTTGCCGAAGTCGCGGCCGCCGCGTCCCTCACCACCGAACTTGCCGCCCTTGTTGCGATCGCGGTTCTGGTCGCGCCCCTTGGCGTCATGGTCGCGGCGCGGCCCGCGCTCCTCGCGCGCCGGCGCCGATGCGCCCTCGGCTGGAGCCGCACCAGCCTCCGGCGGGCCCTTGCGGAAGTCCTTGCCGAACTCCTTCATCCGGTCGCGTCGGCCCTGGCCGCGGTGATGGCGCTCGCGCGCCTCGCCGCCCTCGGCCGGAGCCGTCCCGGCAGGCGCCTGCCCGCCGCCGGCACCCTGCCCGCGCTCGTGCTGCGGACGGTTGGGCCGGCCGCGATGATGATGGTCGTGGCGCGGCCTGCGCTCCTCCGAGCGCCCGCCCGGCCGCCAGACCTCGACCAGGACGGGCTCGGCGGCAGCAGCGGCCTCGGCCGGAGAAGCCGCGGTCGCGGTAGATCCAGCAGCAGCTTCAGTCCCGGCAGCTTCAGCCGAAGCATCGCCGATGCTTGCTGCAACGGCGGCTTCCGCCTCGGCGACGACGCTTTCGGCAACCGTCTCGGCCACGGACGCCTCGTCCGCCGCATCCGGCGTGACGAAATCGACGGTCGGCAGCGATGCCAGGGCCGACACCGACGCGGTTTCCGCCTGTTCCTCGCCGACCGCCGCGGGCACGGCGACGGCCTGCTCGGTCACCGGAGCGACGGCGGCCTCCGCGACGGTGGGAACCTGCTCGTCGGCCGGCTCGCCGGCGACAAGCGCGAGGTCCTCGCCCGGCACGGCCTGCGCTTCTGCCGGCTCAGCCGGGGCGGTCTCCACAGCAGCGGCCTCGGCAGCAGCAGCCTCGACGGGCTTCTCAGCCGGCTTGGGCGGCAGGGGCGGACGCTTCTCCATGCGATAGCCAAGCGCGCGCAGGATCGAGGCGAAGTCCTCGCCGGCCGAACCGGTGAGCGAGGTCATCGCCTGCGTCACTACGAAGCCGCGGCCGTCGAAGGCGCCGGCGGGCTTTTCGCCCGGTGCATTGTCGCGCCAGGCCAGGGCGGGACGAATCAGGTCGGCCAGCCGCTCCAGGATGTCGACGCGCACCGCGCGCTCGCCCGCCTGCTTGTAGCCGAGCACGCGATAGGCATCGCGCGGCAGCGCCTTGTCGACCGGGAACGAGGTCCGGCCCGAGCTCGCCAGATGCTGCGCGCCGGTCAGCGCGGACATGTCGACATTGCCCTGCTTCTCGGCCCACAGCAGCGCAGCGAGCGCGCGCGCCGCCGGCTTGAGCAGCGCCGGGACGTAGATGTGATAGGCGCCGAAGCGCACGCCATATTTGCGCAACGTGGCGCGCGACGGCTGGTCGAGATCCTTCATCTCGGCCGCGATCTTGGCGCGCTCGATGACGCCGAGCGCCTCCACCAGTTGGAACGCGATGCCGCGGCCGATACCGGTGATGTCCTCGGCCTTGGACAATTCGAACAGCGGGCCGAGCAGCTTCTCGATATGCGTCTTCAGCCAGAGATCGAGCCGCGCCTGCACCTTGTCGCGCGCAGCACCCGTCAGCCGCTCGTCGGCGATGATGCGCAGGCGCGGATGCAGAGCGTCGTCGGCCGCGACCAGCTTCGCGACCGCGTCGCCGGTCCAGCGCACCGTGCCGTCGGCGGTGAGCACGATGTGCTCGTCGGGCGCGCTGGACAGCTTCTCGGCGCGCGCCTCGATCTCGCCGGCCAGCGCCTTCTGGGCAGCAGCCTGCAAGGCCTTGGCCTCCGAGCCGGCTTCGGCGGCGTCGGGCGCGAAGGTGAATCCATCCAGACGGCCGATCGCGTGCCCTTCAACGATCACTTCGCCGGTCTTGCCGATTTCCGTATTCAAAACACTGTTCTCCCGCAGGCGCCGCATCAATACACTGGTACGACGATCAACGAAACGCTCCGTGAGCCGTTCATGAAGGGCGTCTGACAATTTATTTTCGAGCTCGCGGGTAATCCCCTGCCAATAATCAGGGTCGCGCAGCCAGTCTGGCCGGTTGGCCACGAAGGTCCAGGTACGAATCTGTGCAATCCGCCCCGACAGCGTGTCGATGTCGCCATCGACGCGGTCGGCCTGATCGACCTGTGCGGCGTACCAGGCGTCCGGAATACGCCCCTTCTGCATCAGGAAGCCAAACACGGTGGTCACCAGCTCCGCATGGGCGGCCGGCGACAGCCTGCGATAATCGGGGATCTGGCAGGTTTCCCAGAGACGCTCGACCGCGGCCGCGCCATGCGCCATGTCGCGCACCTCGGCGTCGCGCGCGGCATGATCGAGCACGCGCAGATCCTCCGCGATCGGCGCGCGCGTCAGCGCCTCATGCCCCGGCGCGATCGCCAATGAGACCTGAAGCGCGCTCAAGGACGCGAAATCAAGCCTGGAGTTCCGCCATTGCAGCACCTTCACGGTATCGAAGGTGTGGTTCTGGAGCGCATTGACCAGCTCGGGCTCGAACGGCGCACAACGCCCGGTGGTGCCGAACGTGCCGTTGCGCGTCGCCCGTCCGGCACGGCCCGCGATCTGGGCAAACTCCGACGGCGTGAGCCGGCGGAACTGATAGCCGTCATACTTGCGGTCGGACGCGAAGGCGACGTGGTCGACATCGAGGTTGAGCCCCATGCCGATCGCGTCGGTGGCGACGAGATAGTCGACGTCGCCGTTCTGGAACATCGCCACCTGCGCGTTGCGGGTTCGCGGCGACAGCGATCCCAGGACCACAGCGGCGCCGCCATGCTGACGGCGGATCAGCTCGGCGATGGCGTAGACCTCGTCGGCCGAGAAGGCCACGATGGCAGTCCGGCGCGGCTGTCGCGTGATCTTGCGGTCGCCGGCGAATTCGAGCTGCGACAGCCGCGGCCGCGTCACGGTCGATACGCCCGGCAGCAGCCGCTCGATGATGGGGCGCATCGTCGCAGCCCCGAGCAGCAGCGTCTCGTCGCGGCCCCGCCGGTTGAGGATGCGGTCGGTGAAGACGTGGCCGCGCTCGAGATCGGCGGCGATCTGGATCTCGTCGACGGCGAGGAACGACACGTCGAGATCCCTGGGCATCGCCTCGACGGTCGACACCCAGTAGCGCGGGTTCTTCGGCTTGATCTTCTCCTCGCCGGTGATCAGCGCAACGGCCTCGCTGCCGACGCGATCGGCGATCTTGTTGTAGACCTCGCGCGCGAGCAGCCGCAGCGGCAGTCCGATGATGCCGGAGGAATGCGCGAGCATGCGCTCGATCGCCAGATGCGTCTTGCCGGTGTTGGTGGGGCCGAGCACGGCGGTGACGCCGCTTCCGGGAGCACGGTCGGACGCGCGCTCGAAAGGCGAGGCTGCCGAAGAAGACGAAAAAGCCATTCGTTAAATTGGGTCTCGAGGCCGGCGTTGCAGGCGCGCGGGTCAGGCGCGATGGATGCTGGAATTATCGTCGTTCTGAGAGGCTGCGATCCTCACACCTGTGTCACATTGCTACGCATATAGGGACGCAGCTTAAGCTTCGGAACGCCTTGAGAACGAATCACGCCCGAATCGCTGACTCCAGCGCCTTTCCGGCTTCGTTCACCGCAACATCTCGCGCCGCGCGATCAAGGCAGCACTAGATCAAGTTTTCACAGTCTCGACAAGCAACGCTTTCGCGAGGGAACTGGCGCTGTTTTCGAGCAGACCCGAGTCGAATCAGAATCGGCGAAGAGTCAAACGGATTCACGCGAGCCGTCGTTCAGGCCGCGCGCCGGATCACACATGCTGGCTTTCCGGACGGCCTCGCAATGACGGCGCCGGCCGGACAACGAGGATTCCGCCGCGCGCTACTGCGTTTTCGCGACGTGCGGCGAAGCCTGGGTGATGAAGGAGGTCGCCTCGAGCATCGCCTTGCCGAAAGAGGTCGGAATCACGACCCGGAACGGCACCAGGATGCGCGTGCCCGCGAGCGGCACGAAGAAGATCTCCATGTTGCGGGCCTGGGCGAGATATTTGATCACCGGCCGGTCCGGGATGTAGCCCGCAACCGGCGTGAAGTAGACCGCGCAGACCAGCGCCGGACCACGATAGCCTTTGTCCGCCTTGACGTTCTCCATGCGCTTGTAGTCGAGCTTGAGCTCGTAGCGCATGCGGCCGTCGAACACGGGCGCAGCGCCGCGGCACGAGTCCGGCGACAGCAGCTCGCCATTGCCCGGCACCCGCACCAGCGAGGCCGTCATCGGATCGAGCACGCCGCGCTTGTGGGCATCCGTTACCGGAATGCGGTCGGGATCGACCGGCGGCGTCGGCTCGATTGCGAAATCCTTCACGGTGCCGTTCTGCAGATTGATGCGGATCTGCTCGGACTTCTTTCCCGTGGTGGTCGAGGCCTGGTAGCTCTGCCCGACCAGGGCGCCGTTGACGACGCGCCCCTGCACCGACCCGGTGCCCGATCCTTGGGAGAAGCTCTTGAGCAGGCCCGCGGTGCCGCCCTGAGCTGCGGCGCCGTACTGATCATCCCCGATCTCGACCGCCCAGGTGCCCTTGCCGACGGGGATGCCAGCCAGCGAAGCCTCATATTGGGCGTCCAGCCGGGCCTGTGCCCAGGCGCCGTGGGGGGCCAGCAGCAGGAGCGCCGCGATGGAGCCGGCCACCGCCAGGCGCCGGAAACGGAAGAAGGCCGTGCTGTTGGTCACGTCGAAATGGTCCTGCCGATCCGCTTGTCGGGCCCCGGCCCCTGTGCCGCGCCACTGCTGTTACTTACGCCAAAAACGCTCCTGAACAACGCGAACCGGTCACATCCTGGCCGATTGTCCAGCGCTTTACGTCCGGCTCCGCTTCCGGCGAAGCCGCATCGGGCGGCCCAACTCCCCGTGAGCCCCTGCAATCCGCCGGGCTCGACAGGCCGGTTTGACGCGCCATCGCGCGAACGTCCACTCATCACGCCCGAATGCGCCCTTTATGTGGTCTCCGGCGATCGGCTATGATGTTGATTGTACGACGTCTTTCGGAGAAAAACGGCCATGCGGACGCCTATGGCCGGACGCCGTGCCGCGGGCGCAAATACCGCCGCCGTGAAGCGAGGCAGCCCTGCGATTCGGCGCGTGGCTAAGGGGCCACCGGCCCCATCCCTCAAAACCTTGACGAAAAGCCGCATCCCCCCTATAGGACCGCATCTCCCAGAGACGAGCTGGACGAGTTTTGGACCCCCGCGGCCCGCCGACACAGGCGGACGAAGGGTGCGGGGATGAGAGAGGATTTACTGCCATGTCGCGGCGCTGTGAACTGACGGCCAAGGGCCCCCAGGTTGGCCACAAGGTCAGCCACTCCAACATCAAGACCAAGCGGCGCTTCCTGCCGAACCTGTGCAACGTGACCTTCATCTCGGATGTACTCGGCCGCAACGTGCGCCTGCGCGTCTCGACCAACGCGCTCAAGAGCGTCGACCACAATGGCGGCCTCGACGCCTATTTGCTCAAGGCTAACGCTGCGGCGCTGTCGCCGCGCGCGCTGGAGCTGAAGCGCGCCATCGAGAAGAAAGCGGCGGACGCTGCCCCGGTCGCCAAGGCGAGCTGAGAGAGCAAGCCGAAATCCACGATTGATGCAGAAGCCGGACGCGTCACAGGCGGGGCTTCGAGCGAAGCGAGATATCGAAACGGCCGGATCGAGAGATCCGGCCGTTTTGCTTGCGGATGCCGTGACCAGCCGACAACTCTGGACACGGCAGCCGGCGCGGGGCGACCGGACACGTCGAGTGACCATCCGTTCGTACGGCGGCGCCATTCGATCACTTCGCTATGTCCGTCGCGCGGCGCGCAACAGCGACCCAGACGAAGTGCCATAGGAACCGACCTCCCCAACACCAGCCCGATGCTCTACACTCGTTGCGGTAGCATTATCGCGGACATTCCTTTGTCATGAAGAATATTGTCATCTGCTGCGACGGCACCGGCAACGAGATCAGCGAAAACATCTCGAACGTGCTCAAGCTCTATCGCTGCCTGCGCAAGACCGACAAGACGACGCCGCTCCAGGCCGTGTTCTACGATCCCGGCGTCGGCACCCTGACACAGCCGGACAGCTGGCATCGCTTCAGGGCCAATTTCAACATGGTGCTGGGGCTCGCCACCGGGTACGGCCTCGACGACAACATCATCAGGGCCTACTGCTTCCTCGCCACGCATTACCAGCAAGGCGACCGCATCTTCCTGTTCGGCTTCTCACGCGGCGCCTACACCGTGCGCGTGCTTGCCGGACTGATCCACAAGGTCGGGCTGATCTCGCCCGATCAGATCAATCTCGCCGGCTCGGGCGTGATCGCCTACAAGAAGTACTCCTCCGACAATCCGAAGGCCGGACGCGGCATCACCACCGAGGTCGAGAGCACCGAGGACGAAGGGCCGATTCCCGAGAGCCGCGACGATCAGGCCGCGCAATTCGCGCGCATCACCTCGACACGCTGGCCAACGATCCATTTCGTCGGCGTGTGGGACACGGTGGCCAGCGTCATCGTGCCGCGCACCGACCGGTTCCTCGCCCTCCCCAGCCTTGAGGAACTCGCCTTCTCGATCGAGAACCCGAGCGTGAAGATTTTCCGGCAGGCCGCTGCGATCGACGAACGGCGCTGCATGTTCCGGCTGAAGCCGTGGAACATGCCACAGACCTTCACGCCGAACCGCTTCAACAAGGCGCATGCGGGACCGCAGGACGCCAAGCAGGTGTGGTTCGCCGGCGTACATTGCGACGTCGGCGGCGGTTATCCCGAGGCGCAGTCGGCGGTCTCGAAGTATCCGCTGCTGTGGATGATCGACGAGGCGGTTGAGGCGGGGCTGGCGGTCAATCCGCGCACGGTGAACCAGCTCGCCTGGGGCGTGCAGCGCAAGAACAGCCCGTTCTCCTATGTGGCGCCGAGCATCCAGGGCCCCCTGCACGATTCGATGAGGCCGGCCTGGCGGCTGCTCGAATGGCTGCCGAAGAGCGCGACGTACAAGGAGTGGCCGGAGCGCAAGGCGCGTTTCGGATTCTACATTCCGAATTGCGAGCCGCGCTTCATTCCCGAGGGCGCGTTCATCCACGAGAGCGTGCTGATGCGGATCGCGGAATCGCAGGACTACCGGCCCGTCAATCTGCCCGCGTCCTATGAGCGCGTACCGCTTCCGGTCAAACAGAAGGCGGAGTAGCAGCAACAGCGCGTTGCGGGTCGAGCAGCGTCTTCGGAGGCTCGCGCGTGGCGGATCGCCTCAGATCATGCGCAGATGGATGACGCCGTCGGTCACCTCGCCACGGGCGAACTGCTCGCGCGCCATCTGCTCGAACGCCGTGCGGTTTCGCTGCAGATAAGCGAACGCCTGATTGCGTGTGCCGAAGCAGGTCTCGAGATGACAGACCTGCCGCGTAGCGCCGATTGCAAGCGCAAATGCGATCGTCTGGCCTCCACGCTGCGTCTCGTCCTTTGCAATGCGAACGTCTGTAGCTGTCGACTTGGCCACGTCAGCCTCCTCGGTACGAAGGTCGGGTCTGTACGCGGGACGCGGTTGAGGCGTAATGATCAGGCATGGATCGCCCGTCTGTTCGAGCACCAGCAACGGATCTGAAGTTCCGATAGTTCCACCGGGCAACCGACGTCGGAAGGCGAGATGAAGCGGCCCTAGCGAGCGACCTTCTTCCGCCGCTTCGGCGCAGGCGCCGCATCAGAACCCGCTTGCGCAGCTTCCGCTTCCTTGGCGAGCCGCAACACGCGTAGCCGCTCCATGTTCTTGCGGACCGCCGTCGCGCGCTGATCCCATTCGGCGCGCGCCTTCGCCCCGTCCTCGGTGGCGACGCGCTGGCGCTCTGACCGCGCAATGCTTTCGGGGGAGCGTTCTGACATCTTCTTGGTGGCCATCGACTGATCCTTCCGGAGATGCGGGTTACCGTCGAGACGCAGAAAGCCCGCTCAATACAGGATCGAGCGGGCAAACCAGCCATTTCAGTACATCCGTGAAATGGCCCAAGACGTCAGATCAGTACGATCAGACCAGCGCGAGATTTTCTGCGCTGGTTTTACCGCGCATCTTGTCCGTCTTGACCTCAAAACTGACTTTCTGGCCTTCAGCCAAGCCAGCGAGACCAGCGCGTTCAACCGCGCTGATGTGAACGAACACGTCGTTCCCGCCATCCTCCGGCTGAATGAAACCAAAGCCCTTCTGGCCGTTGAACCACTTTACGGTACCCTGCATGTCTATCTCCAAATCATTAATCGCGCGACCATCACGCGATCCTCATTCAACTGAGCGATGACTTTTGGAAATAGCCCACAGGCACATTCAGAAAGGCACAGCGGCTAATCGAACTACCTCAAGGTAGAGATTTTCTGGGGGAATACAAGGCCACGGGGCAAATATAGTTTGCCGAGAGCCGGAACCGTGAGTCGGCTCACGCTGGCAATATCAGCAAATTGCCCTTATCTTCACTGGACCATCGGTAACGGCCTGGCCATCGATGGCTGAGAGACACTCGTGCTCCCGCCTTCCGACGAAGGGGATCATCGTGTCTCGCACGTATTGTGCTCATCACATTGTGAGCAACACGTTTCATTGACGCCGCTCTGCTGAGCGCGCCGCTCCCCCGCCGCAGCGCTGATCGGCTTCGCCAACCTAATTTCATCGATAGAGATGAAGACAAGGAGGACACTTTTGCAGGTTCTTGTTCGTGACAACGACGTCGAGAAGGCGTTGCGCATCCTGAAGCGGAAGATGCAGCGCGAAGGCGTATTCCGCGAGATGAAGCGCCGCAGATCCTACGAGAAGCCATCGGAACGCAAGACGCGCGAGAAATCCGATGCGATCAGGCGCCAACGCAAAGTCGCGCGCAAGCTGGCCATCCGCGAAGGCTTGCTGCCTGCGCCGGTCAAGAAGGTACCTGCGTCGCGGCCGGGCGTGCTGCCCTCCACGACCTCGACGCGCCCCGATCGTGATCGGCCGCGGGATTCACTCACCTCTGCAACGCCGCGCAGCTGAGCGAACGACGGCATGTCCGCCGAAAACGACGGACCCGACGGAAAGAGGCTGGCGTTCACGCCAGCTTTTTCGGTTGTTTACCGGCGTTGTCGGCCGCTTCGCGCGCCAGGCGCTCGGCCTTCAGTCGCTCGCGGTTCTGATCGAACGCGGTCTGAGCCTTTTCATAGTCGCTCCTCGGCGGCTCGGCCGGCTTGAAGGCCTTGTGAGCCTCGCGCACGGCGGCCGTTGGCTTGCGCTCCGACATGATGACAGTCCTCGTTGGAATGGTGAACGCCGCTGCGACATCCTGTCGAGACTGGCATAGCATGGGCACGGTTCAATGACGGCCTCGGGTAGGCGGAGCCCGCTGTCTTGGCGCGGACCGGCTTGGACGACCACCCTGCGGCCTCATCGGGGCCCTTGCTATTATAATCCAAATACGCCGAAGATGTTGCAAGGAATTGAACCCGACCCGGCGCTCCATCGTTCCGACCGGCCGACGGCTTACGCACAATCACGCCATCCCGTGCCTGCGGCCGGGCACGGCAGCGAGCAGCTCGCGCGTATAGGCGTGTTCGGGATTGGCGAACAGCGCCGCGGTCGGCTTCAGCTCGACGATCTCGCCCTTCTGCATGACGGCGATCCGATCGCAGATCTGCGCGGCCACCCGCAGGTCATGCGTGATGAACAGCATCGACAGACCAAGGCGCGCCTTCAAATCTTCCAGCAGCCGCAGCACCTGCGCCTGGACGGACACGTCGAGCGCCGACACCGCTTCATCCGCGACGATGATCTCCGGATCGAGAGCGAGCGCGCGCGCAATGCCGATGCGCTGACGCTGGCCGCCGGAGAATTCGTGCGGGTAGCGGCCGATGGCGCCGGCGTCGAGCCCGACCATGCCGAGCAGTTCCTGCGCGCGTTTCAGCGCTGCGTCGAGCGCGGTGCCGCGGGCGACCATGCCGTCGGCGATGATGCGGCCGACCTTGCGGCGCGGGTTGAGCGAGGCGAACGGATCCTGGAAGATCATCTGGATGCGATGACGCTGCGCGCGCAATGCGCGGCCGTCCAGCGCCGTGAGATCGACATCGCCGATCCGCACCGTGCCGCGATCGGCCTCGATCAGCCGCATCACCAGACGCGCAACGGATGACTTCCCCGAGCCGGACTCGCCGACGAGTCCGAGCGTCTCGCCCTGGTGGATTGCGAAATTGACCGCATGCGCCGCGCGCGTCTCGCGCTTCGGACGGAACCAGCCGGTCAGCGTCACATATGTCTTGTCGAGGCCGATCACCTCCACCGCCCGAGGCGCATCCTCGCGTGATTGCCGTGGCGGCGGATCGAACGACGGCACGGCCGCGAGCAGCGCCTTGGTGTAGTCATGCTGCGGATGACCGAGCACGGCGTCGTCCGTGCCCTCCTCCACCACCTTGCCATGGCGCAGCACCACGACCTGGTCGGCGATATCGGCGACGACGCCGAAATCATGGGTAATGAACATCACCGCCATGTCGTGGCTGGCCTGCAGGTTGCGGATCAGCTTGAGGATCTGCGCCTGGGTCGTGACGTCGAGCGCGGTGGTCGGCTCGTCCGCGACGAGCACGGCCGGCTCGAGCGCGAGTGCCATCGCGATCATCGCCCGCTGGCGCTGGCCGCCGGAGAGCTGATGAGGATAGGCGCGGATGATCCGCTCCGGATCTGGCAGCCCGACCTCACGCGCCAGCTCCAGCACCTTGGCGCGGCGCTCCCGGGGGCTCAGCAGATCATGCGCCTCGAACACCTCCATCAGTTGCTCGCCGATCCGCATCAGCGGATTGAGCGCGGTCATCGGCTCCTGGAACACCATGGCGATGCGGCGGCCGCGCAGATCGCGCCAGCCTTCGGCATCGACGGCAAGCAGGTCGCGTCCCTCGAAGCGGATCTCGCCGCTTTCGACTCTGACAGTATCCGGCAGCAGGCCGAGCAGCGCATGCGCGCACATCGACTTGCCCGAGCCGGATTCGCCGACCACGCAGACGATTTTGCCGGCGGTGAGATCGAACGAGACGCCGTCGACCGCATGGGCGCGCTCTGCGCCCGTCGGCAACGAGATGCGGAGGTTCCTGATGGCAACGACGGGATCGGCCATCTTCTCACCTGCCCTCGCGCGACAGGCGCGGGTTGAGCGCATCGTTCAGCCCCTCGCCGATCAGATTGAGGCCGAGCACCGACAGCAGGATCGCGACGCCAGGAAACACCGTGATCCACCACGCCTGACGAATGACGGTGCGACCGGCGCCGACCATGTAGCCCCAGGAGATCAGGTTGGGATCGCCGAGGCCGAGGAACGACAGCGAGGATTCCAGGAGGATCGCGGTCGCGACCATCAGCGAGGCCAGCACGATCACCGGCGACAGCGCGTTGGGCAGGATCTCGCGCCAGATGATCCAGGCATTGCTCTGTCCGGTGACGATGGCCGCCTGGACATATTCGCGGGTCCGCAAGGACAGCACCTCGCCACGCACCAGCCGCGCCACCGGCGGCCAGCTGACGAGGCCGATGGCGGCGACGATCGAATAGATCGACGGCTGCAGGATCGCGACCAGCACGATGGCGAGCGCGAAGCTCGGGATGGTCTGGAAGAACTCGGTGAAGCGCATCAGCGCATCATCGACGCGGCCGCCGAAATACCCGGCGATGGCGCCGAGCGGCACGCCGACGATCAGCGCAACGAGTGTCGAGACGAGACCGACCAGCAGTGAGACGCGGGCGCCGAAGATCAAGCCGGCGAGCACGTCGCGTCCGAGCGCATCGGTGCCGAGTGGGACCTTCGACAGCGTGAACGGCGGGACGAACGGCCGCTGCACCATGCGCCATGGTGAATTGGGGAAGTACACCGGCCCGGCCACCGCGATCACGATCGCCAGAACGAGAATGATCAGCCCGATGATGCCGCTCGGGCTGCGCAGCATGGTGCGCCAGAACTGCCTCATGAGGCGTACTCGATGCGCGGATCGACCAGTCGGTAGACGAGGTCGGTGACGAGATTGAAGATCAGCACCATGGCGGAGGAGACCACGAACACGCCGAGCAGCAGGTTGTAGTCGCGCTGGATCAGCGCGTCGTACATCAGCCGGCCGATGCCCGGCCAGGCGAAGACCGTCTCGGTCAGCACCGCGCCGCCAACCAGGGTGCCGGCGTGGACGCCGGCGAGAGTCACCACCGGCAGCAGCGCGTTGCGCAGCACGTGGCGGCGCAGGATGACGCCATCGCGCAGGCCCTTGGCGCGCGCGGTCTTGACGAAGTCGAGCCGCTTGACCTCGAGCATCGAAGCGCGGGTCATGCGGGTGTAGGTCGCCATGAAGAACAGGCCGAGCGTGGCAGCCGGCATGGCGAGATGCGCGGCGACGTCGAGCGCGTGGCGGACTCCCGTATAGCCGGCACCGACCGTTTCATAGCCGAAGCTCGGCAACCAATCGACCCAGACCGAGAACAGCAGAATCGCGATCAGCGCGATCCAGAACAGCGGCGTCGCGTAGAAGATCAGCGCGAGCACGGTAATTGCAGTATCGAGGATCGTGCCGGCGAAGCGCGCGGCGAGCGCGCCGAACAGGATGCCGAGACCGAGCGAGATCGCGAACGCGGTGAGCGTCAGCAGCAGGGTCGCTGGCAGCCGCTCGGCGATCAGCCTGGCGACTGGCGCCTGCTGGCGGAACGAGAAGCCGAGATCGAGGCTGGCAATGCCCTTGACGTAGATGAGGAGCTGTTCCGGCAGCGGACGGTCGAGGCCGAATCTTTCGCGCAACTGCGCCACAAAAATCTGGTCGGAGGCGCCGGCTTCGCCGGCCATCACCACGGCCGGATCGCCCGGCGCCAGCCGGATCAGGAAGAAATTCAGCACAATGATGGCGAGAAGGACGATGACGCCCTTCACGACGCGCTGGGCGATGAAGGAGAGCATGAAAGCCCCGTGGAAGTCAGCTCGGCAGAACAGCGAAACACTGGAGTGCGGGGATCATGGCCGCGCCCCGGAGTGCACCGCTATTTGTCGAGCCAGGCATCGCGAAAGCCGTCGTTGACGCCGATGCCAGTGGTGATGAGGTTCTTCACCTTGCACTTGGTGATGGTCGGAAACTGCAGCTCGAGCAGCCAGGCCACGGGCACGTCCTCAGCCAGGATCTTCTGCACCTTGTCGTAGGCCTCCTTGCGCCTGGCATCGGTCGGCGCCGTGGCGCCCTCGGCGAACAGCTTGTCGACCTCCGGGTTCGAATAGCCCTCGACGTTGTTGAACAGCTGGCCCTTGGCGATCGCCGAGGTGATGTAGTTGCGGGAGACGCCGAGCGCGGGATCGCCGTACTGATAGAGATAGGTGAAGGCGATGTCGTAGTCCCACTCCATGATCTTCTGGTTGCCGCCTGGGACGTCGGTCGCGATCGTCTCGATGTTCATGCCGACATCCTGCAAGTTCTGCTTCACCGCCTCGCCCCAGCGCTGCCAGGTCTCGCCATAGGCCAGCGGCAGCATGCGGATCTTCTCGTCCTTGTAGCCGGCCTCCTTGAGCAGCGCCTTCGCCTTGGCCGGGTCATACGGATATTTCGGCACGTCGTCGCTGTAG
This sequence comes from Bradyrhizobium sp. SZCCHNR1051, assembly GCF_032489615.1. NCBI lineage: Bacteria > Pseudomonadati > Pseudomonadota > Alphaproteobacteria > Hyphomicrobiales > Nitrobacteraceae > Bradyrhizobium > Bradyrhizobium sp. SZCCHNR1051. The sequence goes on from NZ_JAUEYJ010000005.1 coordinate 70,395, forward strand.
AACTTGATGGTCGACGCCGACGGGCCGGTGGCCACCTTGCCGAGGCCGTTCCAGATCACGTCCTTGGCGAAGTCGCGGTCGATGGCGTACATGATCGCCTGACGCACCTTCTTGTTGGCCAGGATCGGATTGCGGTTGTTGAGCCACATCCAGGCCAGCGGCGAGAAGAACTCCCAGCCGGCGCCGGTGACGCAGGCGCCGGGCAGCTTGGAGACGCGCGGCACGTCGAAATTCTCGATCGAGCCGCCCGGCAGCACGTCCACCTTGCCGGTCTCGAAGGCGACCGCGCGCGCGGCAGCGTCGGGAATGATCTGCCAGTAGACCTCGTCGAGATAGGGCTTGCTCTTCTCATGGTAGTTCGGATTTTTCACCATCCGGATGAAGGAGCCCTTCTGCCATTCCTTGAACATGAAGGGGCCGGTGCCGACAGGCGCGTTGTTGTTCGGATTGGTCTTGTAGTCGGTGCCCTCATACAGGTGCTTCGGCACCATCGGCATCGAGCCGACCTCGAAGATGCCGATGAAGGGACCGAACGGCTCCTTCAGCGTGAACACCACCGTGAGATCATCCGGCGCCTCGACTTTCTCGACCATCACGAGGTTGTTGCGGGCGCGCGCATGCGTCTGCTTCAGCATCTCGATCGAGAACAGCACGTCGGCCGAGGTGAACGGCTTGCCGTCGTGCCAGGTCACGCCGGGCTTCAGCTTGAAAGTGTAGACCTTGGCATCCGGGCTGATGGTCCAGCTCTCGGCGAGGCCGGGCAGCGGTTCGAGCTTGGGGCTGTAGCGCAGCAGGCCTTCGAAGATGTTGCCGGCGACCATCTGCGTCGGGCCGTTCTGGACCATCGCCAGCATCAGGCCCGGCGGCTCGGGCTGAATCACCGCATTGACCACGCCGCCGACCTTCGGCTCCTCCGCTTGCGCCGCGGACAGTCCGCAGCCAATGACTACACCCAGCAGCACCCGTTTCAACATGATGAACTTCCCAAATGTCATTGCGGGCCGCGATGCATCAAGCGCGCCAAGGTGCGCGATATCGCCATGCGGCTTCTGATGTGATGCCTGCTCTGGGCGCATGGGCTGTTGGATCGTCCGCGCGCAGCGCCGTAGAACGGGCTCCAATACGACCGCGAGCAACGCTTTGGAAACGTCGCCAGGACCTGTGTCAGTCGCGCAATGCGCCCCCGGACGACGCGGCTCACAGGTCGAGCCCCTTGATGCAAAGGCTCACACGATCGCAATCGCGGCCGCAAGATGAAACTCGCGACAGCGTTAGCCCAAAAATTGAACAGGGAAAATCAGCGCCGCAGACGCGCGATCGCGCCGGAAACGATCTGCATGATCACGCCGATGATCCAGCCGACCATGATCAGCGACGTCCAGACGATGTGCGGATCTTCGCGCAGGATGATGATGGCGACGGCGAAGAACGCCGTCAGGGTCGCAAGGAAGGTCCCGACGGCGCTCAGGAATTCGGCCGTATCGATCTTCGTCTCCGCAGGTGAGTCCTCGTCATGCGGATGAAAAGGGAGTTGCGGCGTGTCGATGCCGAGATAGAAGCCCAATGCGCCGGACAGCATCATCACGATCAGGAAGCCCTGCGTGGTCAGCAACGGAACGCTGGAGCCGACATGCGCCCCGACGAAGACGCCGCAGGCGGCCCCCGCCAGAGCCAAACCCGAGCGTTCGAGGATATGGGCAAACTTCCTGACGCGAAACCGCATGACCTGCCCCCAAATGTCAGACCCGCCACGCGCATGCAGCGGATTCGACGCCTGGACCGTCCTAACGGCAAGACCGTCACCCAAACGTCAAATCTGAAGCTGCACTCGCGCGAAAATTTTAGCTACATTTCTTTTGATGCCAGCACTGCCCGAAAGGGAGGGCGAATGCTGGCGCCAACATACTAGGCGGCCCTGGTCAGGTCGGCATTGAGGTGGCTCAACCTCGGCATGACCTCCTGCTTCAAGAGGCGCAGCGAGTTGTGCCAGGCTTCCGGCCTGTGCTTGTAGTCGAAGCCGAACACGCACAGCGTGCCGAAGCCGCCGACCTCATGCCAGATCTTCTCGATCTTCTCGGTCACCGTGGCCGGCGAGCCGACGATCCAGTTGCGCTTGGCGCAATAATCCACCGTCACGTCGGAATCGGGCACATCGGGTGAGTGCTTCAGATAGTCCTTGAAGCCGAAATGACCGAGCAGGGGCAGGAAGTATTCGCCCATCATCCGTCCCATCATGTCGCCAGAGGACAAGCGCCAGGCTTCCTCGTCCGTATCGGCGACGAATACCTCGCGCACCAGCCGCCAATCGCTGCGGCTGGGCTTGCGGCCGGACTTGGCGGCGCCGGCCTCGACCGAGTCCCAGTGCGACGACACATAGGCGGGGTTGAGGTTGAGGCTCATCGGGATGAAGCCGCGCTCGCCGGCGAGCTTCAGCGTGTCGGAGTTCTTCGACAGGCCGGCGACGCCGATCGGCGGATGCGGCGTCTGGATCGGCTTGATGTGTGGCTTGAGGAAGTCGAACATCACATCGGGCTTGGTCACCGTCCAGTACTTGCCCTTGTACGTCCATGGCGCGTCCTCGGACCACATCTTCAGGATGATCTCCAGCGCCTCGCGCGTCATCTCGCGGTTCTGGCCGCTCATGCCGTCGACGTTGAACATCGCCCAGTCGCTCGGCAGGCCGGATGCGGCAATGCCGAAATTGAGGCGGCCGTCGGAGAGGTGATCGAGCATCGCGACGCGATTGGCGAGCTCGGCCGGGTGATGATAGGGCAGCAGGAAGCCGCCGGGCCCGAGCCGGATGTTCTTGGTTTCGCGGAAGGCCTGCGCCAGAATCAGGTCGGGCGCCGGATGCGGCTCCCAGGGCGCGGTGTGATGCTCGCCGATCCAGGCTTCCTGATAGCCGAGCTCGTCGAGCCACCGCAGGACCTGCAGGTCCCACTCCTGCCCCTCCTTCAATCCGCACTCCGGCGGATGCGAGGGCATCGTGAAATATCCGATTTCCATGGCGCTTTCCTCTCGCGTTTATATTGCGGCGCATCTTTGCGATGCGCTCATCGTCACGCGAGACGAAACACGACCAGACGAGTCGGCATCGCCGCACGTGGTCTGCGAAGTCTAGCACTTCGTCCGACAGCGACAATCGTCAGCCGTGTCGCGGGCGGAATGATGACCGCAGAATTTTGCAACGCTGATGCGCAACATTGCGGTCATCAATTGCACGTCAGCGTGCGCCGAACGTCGTCCTGCCGAACAGCTCCTTCTGCGTCGACGGCTGCGAGCGCCAGTATTGCGGAGGTGCTGCGACTTGTCCGCCGAGCTCCGCTGCGGCGTGCCAGCCCCAGCGCGGGTCATAGAGCATGCCGCGGGCCAGCGCGACCATGTCGGCCTTGCCCGAGGCCACGATCTCCTCGGCTTGCTGCGCCTGCGTGATGAGACCGACCGCAATGGTGGGAAGCGCCGTCGCCTGTTTCACGGCCGCGGCGAACGGCACCTGATAGCCGGGTCCGAGCGTGATCTTCTGCAACGGCGACACGCCGCCCGAGGAGACGTCGATCCAATCGGCGCCGCGGCGCTTCAGCTCTTGCGCAAACGTGATGGTCTGATCGAGATCCCAGCCGCCGTCGACCCAATCGGTCGCCGAGACGCGCACGCCGACCGGTCTGTCCGCCGGAAATACCGCCCGCACCGCATCGAACACGTCGAGCGGAAACCGCATGCGGTTTTCGAGCGAGCCGCCATAGGCGTCGCTGCGCTGGTTGGCGATCGGCGACAGAAACTGATGCAGCAGATAGCCATGCGCGCCGTGGAGCTCGATCGCGTCGATGCCGAGGCGCGCGGTTCGTTGGGCTGCGGAAACGAACGCATCGCACACCCGCTTCAGTCCGGCTGCATCGAGCTCCTGCGGCGCGAGCTCGCCATCCTTGTGCGGCAGGGCCGAGGGCGCGACCGTCTGCCATCCGCCGTCCGCGAGCGGAATCTGCTGTCCGCCATCCCACGGCTTGTGGCTGGAGCCCTTGCGGCCGGCATGGGCGAGCTGCATCGCAACCGCAGCCTTCGCATGTTTGCGAACCGAGGCCAGGATCGGCTTCAGCGCAGCTTCCGTCGCATCGTCCCACAGCCCGAGGCAGCCGGGGGTGATGCGCCCGATCGGCTCGACATGCGTCGCCTCGATGCAGAACATCGCCGCGCCCGACAGCGCCAGCGTGTTGATGTGGGTGAAGTGCCAGTCGTTGGCCGCACCATTCTCGGCCGAGTACTGGCACATCGGCGACACCATGATGCGGTTGGCGAGTTCGAGACTGCGCAGCTTGATCGGAGTGAACAGGGCGCTCATGCTGAGTTCCAGGTTGCGACGGTTGACGCGATGATCTGATGGCGGCGAGTGTCGATCATGGACGAGGCGCGGTCAACGCGAGCGGCCGCAGCGGCGCCGCGGCTCACTCCACCAGCGTGAACTGCAGCAGCAGCGTGCGCTGGATCATCGAGAAATTGTCGTCGGACACCAGCGTCAGCACGGTCTCGCCCTCCGGCGTGACATGCGCATCGATGCCCTCGAGATTGTCGATCTCCTGCCCGAGATCAGCGGAGAAGATCGCCGGACCATCGACCAGCGCGCCCGGCGCGATCTGCGCAAGCATCAGCCGGCGGATTCGAATGCCGACCCCGTTGAACAGCGAGAACTTGCGTTCGAGCACCAGCAGATCGCCCGACGGCAGCAGCACGGCATCGCTGACATCGAACTCGTTGCTGCGGACGATGCTGAACTGTCCCGCCGCGGGTCCGCCGATCAGGAAGGCGAGCAGATTGCCGTTCGGGTCCAGACCGCGCTCGGAGAGCGCGATCAGGGCGCCGGCGAGCGGCAGACCCTTCGGCACGACTACCAACGCTTCCAGTCCCTTGTTGTGGGGTAGCCGCTTGGCGGCCGGCGGCAGCGGCACGATCTCGCCGCGCGCGCCGGTTCCGCCCTTGGCGAAATCGTAGCGCAGGAGCTGGTTGACGCGCTCGAGGCCGACATAGACGATGTCGCCATCGCGAGCGAGCGACTCGGAATCATACCAGCCGCGATCGGTGATGGGCCGTCCGTCCGGACCGAGCAGCGGCGCCGCTTCGACATCGGCGAGCCCGGCGATTTCGCGGCCGGAATAGGCAATGCGGCCGGTGAACCAGCCGCCCTTGTCGCTGACCGCGAGGAAGCGTTCACCCTTGGCATCGAGCCGGATGCCGGACAGGCCGCCGAAGCCGGGATAGGACGAGGTCAGCGCCACGCCGCTGCGATACTGCAGCATCCCGAAGCGCAGATGGGTCCTATCGCGGAGGTCGAACGCAGGCAGCGGTCGCGCATTGACCTCGATCTTCACCGGCGACGTGACGGAGTGCTCGTCGGAAGCTGCGCGTCTGCGGACAGGCGTCGGCGCGAGTTGCGCACGAGCCGTCGTGGACCATGCGAATGCCGACACTCCGCCGATGGTCAGCGCGAGAAAGCGCCTGCGGTCGGCAATCGCCTGCAGCGACATCGTCAGCGGAGCCCCCTCCCCCACCTCCTCCGAGGCGGGACGCAGCCGGCCGACGGCCGGTTACGAATGCAGCCTGCGCTTTTGCCCCGGCGCAGGCTGCGGCGCCGCGTGGGTCTCCGTGAACAATTCGGCGAGCTTCTCGGTGATGGCGCCACCGAGCTCCTCGGCGTCGACGATGGTCACCGCGCGACGGTAGTAGCGCGTGACGTCGTGGCCGATGCCGATCGCGATCAGCTCGACCGGCGAGCGAGTCTCGATCTCCTCGATGATGTGGCGCAGATGCCGCTCCAGATAGTTGCCCGGATTGACCGACAGCGTGGAGTCATCGACCGGCGCACCGTCCGAGATCATCATCAGGATCTTGCGCTGCTCGGTACGCCCGAGCAGGCGCTTGTGCGCCCAGTCGAGCGCCTCGCCGTCGATGTTCTCCTTCAGCAGCCCCTCGCGCATCATCAGGCCGAGATTCTTGCGCGCCCGCCGCCACGGCGCATCGGCCGACTTGTAGATGATGTGGCGGAGATCGTTGAGGCGGCCGGGATTGGCCGGCTTGCCGGCGGCGAGCCACGCCTCGCGCGACTGCCCGCCCTTCCAGGCCCGCGTCGTGAAGCCGAGGATCTCGACCTTGACGCCGCAGCGCTCGAGCGTGCGGGCGAGAATGTCGGCGCAGGTCGCGGCCACCGTGATCGGGCGTCCGCGCATCGAGCCGGAATTGTCGAGCAGCAGCGTGACGACCGTATCGCGGAAGGTCGCCTCCTTCTCGCGCATGAACGACAGCGGCTGATAGGGATCGATGACCACGCGCGACAGCCGCGCCGGATCGAGGACGCCTTCCTCGAGATCGAACTCCCAGGCGCGGTTCTGCTGCGCCATCAGCCGGCGCTGCAGCCGGTTGGCGAGCCGCGCCACGATGCCTTGCAGGTGCGCAAGCTGCTTGTCGAGATAGGAGCGCAGGCGCTCCAGCTCGTCGTGGTCGCACAGGTCCTCCGCCGCGATGATCTCGTCGAACTTCGGCGCGAAGGCGTGATATTCGGGGCCGCGCGGCTCGTTGGCACCGCCGCGGTTCGGACGCGTCGCCTCGCCCGGCGTCTCGTCGTCGCCGAGTTCGCCGTCATCGAGCGTGTCGGACGCCGAGGCCTGTGCCGCCTCCATGGCGCTCTCCGACATCTCGTCCGACGTCGTCTGCGCCTGGTCTGCGCTCATCTCCTGCGCAGCGTCGGATTCGGGCGAGCCCTCGGCGCCGGACTGCTCATTGTCGCCGTCGCGGTTGTCGTCGTTGTCCTCGTCCTCTTCCGAATCGGCGTTGCGTTCATCGCCGAGATCGAGCGCCGACAAGAGATCGTGGACGAGGTCGCCGAATTTGGCCTGATCCTCGGTGAAGCGGCCGAGCTCATCAAGACGCTGGCCGATCCTGTCCTCCAGGAACGGACGCCAGAGATCGACCACCTTGCGCGCCGCATTCGGCGGCGCCATGCCGGTGAGGCGCTCGCGCACCATCATGGCCAGCGCATCCGACAGCGGCGCGTCGGCGCGGTCGGTGATCTCGTCATATTTGCCGCGATGGAAGTGATCATCGAGCATCGCCGTGAGATTCCTGGCGACGCCGGCCATGCGTTTTGCACCGATCGCCTCGACGCGGGCCTGCTCGACCGCCTCGAACACGCCGCGCGCCTGCGGATTGCCCGGGATCAGCTTGCGATGGATTTTCGGATCATGACAGGCGAGCTTCAGCGCGATCGAGTCGGCATGGCCGCGCACCACGGCGGCGTCGCGCTTGGTCATCTTGCGCGCCGGCTCCGGCAGCCGGGCCTTGCCCGGCGCAAGGCCGGGACGCTCGGCCGCGAAGGAGACTTCGAGCTCGGGCGCCCTGGCGATCGCGCGCAGGCACCCCGTGACCGACCTCTTGAAAGGTTCGGTTGGTGCTTCCTTGACGCCAGGACGGGGCTTGTTGCTCGGTGTGGTCATCTGATTCCTGCGGCTATCGTCCCGGCGAACGCCAGGCCCGATAACCACCGGCGTTCGTTTGTTCGCACTCGCTCTCCCGCATCACCCGACGAGAGAGGCCGCGGCGTATGGGTCCCGGCCCGAGGCCAGGACGACGCCGGTGTGTCAGCTCAGCGCCACATTGATGGAGGATTCCGGCAGCTCCGCATTGAAGCAGCGCTGATAGAATTCCGCGACCAGCGGACGCTCGAGCTCGTCGCACTTGTTGAGGAACGTCACACGGAAGGCAAAGCCGATGTCGCCGAAGATCTCGGAGTTCTCGGCCCAGGTGATCACCGTGCGCGGGCTCATCACCGTCGACAGATCGCCATTGGCGAAGGCGTTGCGCGTGAGGTCGGCGAGCCGCACCATCTTGTTGACGGTGTCGCGGCCCTGTGCGTTCTGATAGTGCTTGGCCTTGGCCAGCACGATCTCGACCTCCTCGTCATGGGCGAGGTAGTTGAGCGTGGTGACGATCGACCAGCGGTCCATCTGGCCCTGGTTGATCTGCTGGGTGCCATGATAGAGGCCCGAAGTGTCGCCGAGCCCGATGGTATTGGCGGTCGCGAACAGACGGAACGCCGGGTGCGGCTTGATCACCTTGTTCTGGTCGAGCAGGGTCAGCCGGCCCGACACTTCGAGCACGCGCTGGATCACGAACATCACGTCCGGACGGCCGGCATCATATTCGTCGAACACCAGCGCGACGTTGTGCTGCAGCGCCCAGGGCAGGATGCCATCCCGAAACTCGGTGACCTGCTTGCCGTCTCTGACCACGATCGCGTCCTTGCCGACGAGGTCGATACGGCTGATGTGGCTGTCGAGGTTGACACGCACGCACGGCCAGTTGAGTCGCGCCGCGACCTGCTCGATATGGGTCGACTTGCCGGTGCCATGGTATCCGGTCACCATCACACGGCGATTCTTGGCGAAGCCGGCCAGGATCGCAAGCGTCGTGGCGCGGTCGAAGCGGTAGTCGGCGTCGACCTCGGGGACATGCGGGTCGCTTGCGGAAAAAGCCGGCACCTCAAGGTCGCTGTCGATCCCGAACACCTGCCGCACCGACACCTTCATGTCGGGCACACCGGTCATCTCCTGCGCATTGGTCGTAGCGGCGGTCGTCATTCATCCTCCGAGGTCCCGGGCATTCCCGAAACCAGATTTCATGTTTGGCTGCGGTTGAAGGGCTTCGACGCCAGCCTAGCAGAGAGCACGCGCGGGCAGAAGCCTAAGCCTTGATCAAAGTTCCGTCGTTATATCATCGAGATAGGCATGAGTGGCCGTTTTCGAAAGGCTGCCCTGCGAATCGTGCCACCTTTTCGCCCACCGGCTCTTCCCAGGATCTCGACGTGGCACCCGGAGCCGGGGTTCCTACTTATCGAGGAGCTCCCGCCCACCCTCTCCACCGACAGGAACCGCGTGGCCCATCTGTTCGATCCCCTCATTGCCTTCGTCTCAGCGCATGCGGGACTGGCCTATTTCACCCTGTTTCTGGCCGCCCTGCTGGAGGCGATCCCGATCGTGGGCTCGGTGGTTCCAGGCACGACCATCATCCTGGCGCTGAGCGCGTTGATTCCGGGCGGCGAGCTGACCCTGCAATGGGTGCTGGCGGCGGCCATCCTGGGCGCGGTGCTGGGGGACGGCGGGGCGTTCTGGGTCGGCCATCGCAGGCAGCGCGAGATCCTGACGAGTTGGCCGTTCTCGAACTATCCGCGCCTGGTGGCGCAGAGCGAGGCCTTCTTCCACCGTTTCGGCACCCTGGCGATCTTCTTCGCCCGCTTTGTCGCGCCGATCCGCGCCGTCGTGCCGATCACGGCCGGCGCGCTCGACATCCCCCCGCCGCGCTTCTACGCCGTGAACATCCCTGCCATCGTGCTGTGGGCCTGCGCCCATGTCCTGCCCGGAGTATTCGCCGTGCAGCTGGTGCACCGCTATGGCGGCATTCCGCATCATAGCCATATCGCCAAATCCACCTGGATCATCGCGGCGATCGCGGGCACGATCGTGGTCTGGCTGGTCCTCAAATTGACGCGGAAGCGGCGCGAGACGCAGCTGGCGGCCGGCGCCGCGGATTAGAACGGCTACAGCGAATCCAACATGGCGCCGCGGCCGGGTGCGGGTCCGATATAGCGGGCGCGCGGGCGGATCAGGCGGCCATGCTGCAGCTGCTCGCAGGCGTGGGCGATCCAGCCGACGCAGCGGGCCATCGCGAACAGCGCCAGCTCGCTGCCGGCGGGCAGACGCAGACTATGCACCAGCACCGCAAGCGCGTAGTCGATGTTCACGAACTCGCCGGTCGCCTCTGCGATCCGCTCCGGCACCTCGCGGGTGAATTTGCGCGGCGCGCCGGCCCGCGTCAGCGCCTCCAGCAGCGAGATCGCGCGCGGATCACCGCGCTTGTAGACGCCATGCCCGAACCCGGCGAAGCGCTCGCCCAGCGCCACCCGCTCGCGGATCAGCGGCGCGACATCGCGATCGATGAGTGCCTTCACCAGTTGCGACGCCAGCACGCCGGCACCGCCGTGCTGCGGCCCTTTGAGCGCCGCAAGACCCGCGATGACGGCATCGTAGAGGCTGAGGCCCGTCGACGCCGCACAGCGGACAGTGAAGGTCGACGCGTTCAGCTCATGATCGGCAAGCAGCACCAAGGTGCGGCGGATCAGGTCCGGCGCATGTTCGTGTCCGGGCGCCCAGCTCCGCGCTACCTGAACATGGAGCGGATCGGCTGACGCGGGCTGGTTCAGCATGGTTGCGACCACAAGCCGAACGATGCGGGCGCCGACCAGCGCCCGACCGTCGGGTGCGCGGTTGAAGGCCGCGGGATCAGCATGTGTCGCCAGCGCCAGCACCGCGATGGCGCGGTCGATCGGCGCCGCGCGCCGCGCGGCATCGGCGATGAGACTCATCTCCTCCGACACGGCCGGAAGGTTGTCTGGCGCAAACGGATCGAGCGCGGTCACGTCCCACAACAGTGTCGCGGCATGCTCCAGCGTGTCGCGCGCGGCCAGGTCGACGCAATTGACGCCGCGATAGATCGGACCGGCTTCGGTGATCGTCGACACGGCGGAATCGAACACGGGGAGATCCGCATCGAAGCTGCGGAAAGCGCGCGGCTCGGGGGCCGGCGCACGACGCTCCTTCAGGGCGCGGATGTCCTCGGCGCGATAGCGGCTGCTGCGCGAGTTCGGCGACGGCTCGGAGCGGACCAGGCCGCGGCTGACATAGGCGTAGAGGGTGGCCGGCGAGATCGCGAGCTCGGCCGAAGCTTCACGGGCAGATAGGTAAAGTCCACTGTCTTTTTTCATATTGATCAGCTTAATCAAGATTGATCAAGTTGTCGACTGGGCGGATCTTGCCGGCGTGACCACTCGTGAAGGAGACCCGCCATGACCATCCACCTCGGCAAGACCCCGATCGGCCTCGACGGCATCGCCGCCGCCGAGACCGTGCTCAGCCACGTCGACGGCCAGCAGGGAGAGCTCATCATCGCCGGCGCCCGTGTGGCCGATCTCGCCGCCGCCAACGGCTTCGAGGGCGTGACCGCCCGGCTATGGAGCGCGGCCACGAAGCGCACCGTCGGCGAGGCCGAGGTCCGCGCCAGCCTTGGTCGTGCCCGCGAGCGTGCCTTTGCCCGGCTGCCCGAGCTGCTCGCCGCGACCTCCGGCCTGTCGATCATCGACGGCTTCCGCGCCGCGGTCGCGGCGCTGCGCCCCCAACCCGGGCTCGACGACGAAGCCACGATCGTCGGCGCCTGCTCGGTGATCGCCGGCGCCTTGGTCCAGCGCGCACAGGAAGCGCAGCCGATTGCCCCCGACCCTGATGCCAGCCACGCCGCCGATACGTTGCGGATGGTGCGTGGCGATAGGCCCGAGAGCGGGGAGGTGGCGGCCTTGGACACCTATCTCGTCACCGTCAGCGATCACGGCATGAACGCCTCGACATTCGCCGCGCGGGTCGTTGCGTCGACCCAGGCCGACCTGTTCGCGTCGGTGACCGCCGGCTATTGCGCGCTCACCGGCCCGCTGCATGGCGGGGCGCCGGAGCCGGTGCTGGAGATGCTCAATGCGATCGGGACGCGCGACCACATCAAGCCGTGGGTCGATGCGGCGCTCGGCCGCGGCGAGCGGCTGATGGGCTTCGGGCATCGGATCTATCGCGTGCGCGATCCGCGCGCCGACGTGCTCAAGGGCGCGATCGAGCGGCTGGCGGGCAGCGGGGCTGATCTGCCGTTTGCGAGCGAGGTGGAGGCCTACATCCGCCAAGCGCTGCGGCAGAAGAATCCGGAGCGCGTGCTCGACACCAATGTGGAGTTCTTCACCGCCATCCTGCTCGATGCACTGAAGATTCCGCGGCAGGCGTTCACGCCGATCTTCGCGGTGGCGCGTGCGGCGGGCTGGACGGCGCATGCCCGCGAGCAGCAGCGGACGGGGCGGCTGATCCGGCCCAGCTCGGCCTATATCGGGCCGAGGCCCTGAACTGTCGAGCGCGACGCGCGGCAGCCTCGAGCGCTGTCGCGCATCAGCCCTTCACCACCGTCTTCAGATAGTTGTAGGCCTTGATGATCTCGATCAGGCGATCCTCGGTGGAGCGGTCGCCGCCATTGGCGTCGGGATGGTGCTGCTTCACCAGCGCCTTGTACTTGACCTTGACGTCTTCGAGCGTCGCATCGGGACCAAGGCCCATCACCTGCAGCGCCTTGCGCTCGGCGTTGAAGACCTTGCGCGTCTCGGCCTTGGGGGCCGACTGGGGATCCGGACGCCAGCTGCCGCGGCCGTTGATCTCGGCGAAGACGCTGAACGGATCGGCGGCATCGCCGAGATCGCCCTCGGCGCTGCCGGTGCCGCGCTTGGCCGACGTGTTGGCACCCATCTTCCAGGTCGGGCGATGTCCGGTCAGCGCATCCTTCTGATAGCGCGCGACCGCCTCGGCGTTCATCCCCGAGAAGAAATTATAGGACTGGTTGTACTCGCGCACGTGGTCGAGGCAGAAGTGCCAATACTCGCGCACGTTCTCGCGTCCCTTGGGCGCGCGGTGCGAGCCCTTGTTCTTGCAGTCCGGCCACTGACAGGGCTGGGCCTCCTCGCGCACCACCGGCTGCCGCGCAGCCTGCTTCTTGGGCTTGATGCGGATGGAGTCGAAGAATTTGTTTGAATCGATCGCCATGGCGGACTTTGACTACGCAACGCGAAAAGCTTCAAGTCTTGACATTGCGAATACCTCTGGCGGGGACCGCCGATTGACGAAAAATAATTTGATGCGTATTTCCAGAGACCATGCGGACCCGAGATGCTATCATCGAAAAGTTGCGCGAAGCTTTCTCGCCGGAAAGCCTCGATGTTCAGGACGAATCACATCTGCACGAAGGCCATATGGGCCATCAGCCGAGCGGTGAGACCCATTTCCGCGTGTATATTGTGTCGCAGGCCTTCGTCGGCAAGAGCCGTGTCGATCGCCACCGCCTGATCAACGCCGCATTGGCAGCGGAACTTGCCGGCTCGGTGCACGCGCTCGCGCTGCATGCGAAGGCGCCGGGCGAGGCTTGATCCCCAATTAGAACGCCGTGCCTGCACGGCGCGGCCGCGTCTCCTCGGTTTCGCCGCGGGGCACCGGTACGATGCGCAGCGCGGTGATGCGATTGCGCTCCCGGCGCAGCACGCGAAAGCGGAAGCCGTAGAACGTGAAGCTCTGGCCGCGCTCGGGGATCGAGCGCGCCTCGTGAATCACGAGACCTGCGACAGTGGTCGCCTCCTCGTCCGGCAGCGTCCAGTCCATCGCGCGATTGAGATCACGGATCGGCACCGATCCATCGACGACGACGGATCCGTCCGGCTGCACGCGCACGCCGGCGACCTGCACGTCCTGCTCGTCGGAGATGTCGCCGACGATTTCTTCCAGGATGTCCTCGAGCGTGACGATGCCTTCGACCTCGCCATACTCGTCGACCACGAGCGCGAAATGCGTCTTGCGGCGGCGGAACGCTTTCAGCTGTTCCGACACCGAACGCATCTCCGGCACGAACCAGGGCGGCAGCGCCAGCGAGGCGACGTCGATGTGCGACACGTCGCCCTCGGCGGCCCGGATCGCACGCAGCAGGTCCTTCGCATGCAGCACGCCGATGATGTTCTCCGGCGTGCCGCGCCATAGCGGGATGCGGGTATACTCGGTGGCGAGCACCTCGCGCACCAGTTCCTCCTGCGGCAGGTCCGCATTCACCATCACCATCTCGGTGCGGTGGACCATCACGTCGGACACCTGCAATTCGCGCAGATCGAGCAGGCCGCCGAGCATGTCGCGGTCCTGCTTCTCCACCTTGCCTTCATGATGCAGGAGATCGACGGCGCCGCGCAGGCGTTCGGTCGGCGACAGGATCGGCTGATTGGCCCCGACCTTGAAGCCGATCAACCGCATCAGCCCGCGCACGATCGCTTCGATCACGGCCAGCACGGGACCGAGCACGATCACGGCGGCCCGCATTGGTCTGGCAACCGTGAGCGAGACGCGATCGGGCGCATTGATCGCGATCGTCTTCGGCAGCACCTCGGCGAAGATCACCACCAGCGCGGTCATCACGCCGGTCGCATAGAGCACGCCGACCTCGCCGAACCAGGCGGTGAAGATGCCGGTCGCCAATGCGGACGCGGCGATATTGGCGATGTTGTTGCCGAGCAGCAGCGCGCCGATCAACCGCTCGCGCATGTCGAACAGGCTCGACACCACATCGGCGTCGCGATTGCCCTGCTTCGACAGCCGCAGCATCGAGGCGCGGGAGGCACCGGTCAGCGCGGTCTCGCTCAGCGCAAAGAAGGCGGAGGCGGCGAGGAGGATGATGACGACGGAGAGTGTGATCCAGTCCATGACGCCGATGTCGCTCTGTAGGGAGGCCGCCGATGATCCGTTGGCACTGCTCAACACGGCGTAAAGCCCGGGATCAGCTTCTGCTGCGCAATTTGGCCTGCAGAAAGTCGCGAACGCGCGCCGGATCGACGTCCTTCGCGATGACGGCGCGGCCGATGGCTTCCATCAGGATGAAGGTGAGCTTGCCCCGCTTGACCTTCTTGTCCTGCGCCATCAAGGCCAAAAGCCGGTCGGCGTCGCCGATCCCCTCCTGGGCGAAGCCGGCGATATCCTGCAGATGGGTCGGCAGACCGGCCGCGGCAAGGTGACGCTCGATGCGTGTGACGTCGTCGGGCGGCAGCATGCCGAGCTCGGCCGAGAACTGCGCCGCCAGCACCATGCCGACCGCGACGCCCTCGCCGTGGAACAGCCGGTCGGAGAAGCCGGTCACGGCCTCCAGCGCATGGCCGAACGTGTGGCCGAGATTGAGCAGCGCCCGATCACCGGTCTCGCGCTCGTCGCGGGCGACGATCGCCGCCTTGGCGCGGCAGGAGGTTGCAACCGCGTGCTCGCGCGCCGCACCGCCCTTGACGACGTCGGCGTGGTTGGCTTCCAGCCAGGCGAAGAAGCTGGCATCGCCGAGCAGGCCGTATTTGGCGACCTCGGCATAGCCGGCGCGGAACTGGCGCGGCGACAGCGTGTCGAGCACCGCGGTGTCGGCGATCACCAGCACCGGCTGGTGGAAGGCGCCGAGCAGGTTCTTGCCCTGCGGCGAGTTGATGCCGGTCTTGCCGCCGACGGAGGAATCGACCTGCGCCAGCAGCGAGGTCGGGACCTGCACGAAGTCGACCCCGCGGCGCAGGATGGCGGCCGCGAAGCCGGCGAGATCGCCGACCACGCCGCCGCCGAGCGCGACGACGAGGTCGTTGCGCTCGATCTTGGCGGCGATCAGTGCCTCGCTGACCTTCTCGAGGCCGGCATAGGTCTTGGAGCCCTCGCCCTCCTCGACCACGATCGTGGACGACGGGATTCCCGCCTCCGCCAGGATCGCCTCGGTCGGCTTCAGCCAGTGCGCGGCCACGGTGCGGTCGGTGACGATGGCCGTCCGGACACCCGGCCGCAGCGCCGAGATGCGCTGGCCAAGCGAGGCGAGCACGCCACGGCCGATGACGATGTCATAGGCGCGCTCGCCGAGCGCGACGTCGACGATCATCGGATCGGAATGCTTCAGTGGTGCCGTCATCGGAGCGCGCCCATCGCCTGCGGAGGATCGGATTGAACTGGATCGGGTTGTGGTCCGGTGGGCTTCGCCGCGGTCTCCGGTGGAGAGAAGAACGCCTGCAGCGCCTCCAGGCAATCCTCGACGACCCGGTCGTGCGGCACGTCGCGCGAGAAGATCGTGAGGTCGGCGAGCTGGTAGACCGGCTCACGCTCGGTCAGGAGCCGCGCGACCGTGCCTTCGGGATCAGCCGTCTGCAGCAGCGGGCGGTCGGCCCGCCGCCGGACGCGGCGCATGATCACGTCGGCATCGGCCTTCAGCCACACTGAGACCGCCTTCTCCTGGATGCGCCGCCGCGTCTCCTCGCGCATGAAGGCGCCGCCACCGGTTGCCAGCACCGCCGGACCATTTTCGAGCAGGCGGGCGATCACCCTCGCCTCGCCGTTGCGGAAATAGTCCTCGCCGCGCGACTCGAAGATTTCCGGTATGGTCATGCCGGCTGCGGTCTCGATCTCGGTATCCGCATCGACGAACGGCAGCCGGAGCCGCGCCGCGAGCCGCCGGCCCACGGTCGACTTGCCGACCCCCATCATGCCGACCAGCACGATCAGCCGCTTGCCGAGGCCTGCGAGAATCGCGGCCTCCTGGGCGACAGGTCCAGATGCTGGTTGCGTCGGTTCGGTCATTTCTCCGCTTCTAACCCAGGCCCTGCTGCTTTCAAAGGCATCCTGTTCCGCTCCCCGAGCCAAGGCGAGCTGCCCGGTCTGCCCGACGGGCTTGCAAGGCCGATGCGAACATGTTGGATGAAACCATTCCCTTTCTGGTGGCCTGCGCGACCGACATGCCCAGCCTGTTCCGCTTCCTGACCGTCATCGCCATCATCGTCGGCGTGGTCTATGGCGCGATCTACGCGCTGGCGAATTTCGTCAACCCGAAGCCGCGCGAGATGACGGTGACGATCCCGCCGGACAGGTTCCAGAAGAGATGATCGGCAACGCTGCGGCGAACCGAAAAGCCACAGGGCATTGATTAAGAATTTTACGATTGTCTGAGGCGGCCGGGCGCCGCGATATCGGCCAGATTTGCAGTCACCGCTCGACGTGCCGGCACGAATACCTCGTAGTGATTCGATCGCCTCGGACGCAGCGGATTTCACGACATGAAGGTCAAGGCCTCCGACGCCAGGCTGATGAGCCTGTTCCTCGACATGATGGCCGCCGAGCAGGGCGCCGGTCAGAACACGCTGGACGCCTATCGCCGCGACCTCACCGATCTCTCCGACTTTCTCGGCGGCAAGGCCAACGGCTTCGCCACGGCCGACACCCAGGCATTGCGCGACTATCTCGCCGATCTCGACACCAGGGGCTTCAAGTCCTCCAGCGTGGCGCGGCGGTTGTCGGCGATGCGACACCTGTTTCGCTTCCTGCTGAGCGAGCGCATCCGCAGCGACGATCCCGCCGCGATCCTGTCCGGCCCGAAACGCGGCCGGCCGCTGCCCAAGGTACTGTCGATCGGCGATGTCGACCGGATGCTGACCCGCGCGAAGGAGCTGAGCGAGGGCACGGACGCTTCGCCGGCGCAGCGGCTGCGCGCGCTGCGGCTGTATTGCCTGCTCGAGGTGCTCTACGCGACCGGCTTGCGCGTCTCCGAGCTGGTGGCGCTGCCGCGGACGGCCGCCCGCAACGATGCCCGCATGATCGTGGTGCGCGGCAAGGGCAACAAGGAGCGGCTGGTGCCGCTGAACCAGGCCTCGCGCCAGGCGATGGCCGACTATCTCGCCGCCCTGGATGCGCTGAAGCCCGAGAAGAAGGCCAGTGCGACATTCGGCAAATGGCTGTTTCCCTCGTTCGGCGAGAGCGGCCACCTCACCCGCCAGCACTTCGCCCGCGACCTCAAGGAGCTGGCGGTGGCGAGCGGCCTGCCGGCCCGGCTGGTGTCGCCGCACGTGCTGCGCCACGCCTTCGCCAGCCATCTGCTGCACAACGGCGCCGACCTGCGCATCGTCCAGACCCTGCTCGGCCACACCGACATCTCGACCACCCAGATCTACACCCATGTGGTCGAGGAGCGGCTCAAGAGCCTGGTGCGCGACCTGCACCCGCTGGCCGAGACCTGACGTCGCTTCACACCTTCCCGAAACCAAATCCGCCGGCGTGACGCCCGGCCGGCTTGACTTCGCGCCCGTCTGCCCCGAAAGAGCGCCATCCTGCCCGCGATCCCGGCGCGATGCCGGGAGGCTGGGCACCGATCGTACCCTAAGCTCCTGAAGCCCTTCGGCTTCAGGTCCGAAGGCCGAACCGATTTCGTCTCCCAGCGCTCTTCCTTCAGCTCTTCCATGCCGGATCCCATGCGCAGCTACCTCGATTTCGAAAAGCCTGTTGCCGAGCTCGATTCCAAGGTCGACGAACTCCGCGCGATGGCCGCCTCCGGCACCGATATCGGCGAGGAGGTCAGCCGGATCGAGGAGAAGGCCGGCCAGGCGCTGGCCGAGCTCTACGCCACGCTCACGCCGTGGCAGAAGACCATGGTGGCCCGCCATCCGCAGCGGCCGCACTTCACGGACTTCGTGGGCGGGCTGATCACCGAGTTCACCCCGCTCGCCGGCGACCGCAAGTTCGGTGAGGACGCCGCTTTGCTCGGCGGCTTCGGCCGCTTCCGCGGCGAGCCGATCTGCGTCATGGGCCAGGAAAAGGGCGCCACCACCGAGTCCCGCCTCAAGCACAATTTCGGCATGGCCCGTCCGGAAGGCTACCGCAAGGCGGTCCGCCTGATGGAGATGGCCGAGCGCTTCGGCATCCCGGTGCTGTCGCTGGTGGATTCCGCCGGCGCTTATCCCGGCATCGGCGCCGAGGAGCGCGGCCAGGCCGAGGCCATCGCGCGCTCGACCGATGCCTGCCTGGCACTCGGCGTGCCCAACGTTGCGATCATCACCGGCGAGGGCATGTCGGGCGGCGCCATCGCGCTGACCACCGCCAATCGCGTGCTGATGCTGGAGCATGCGATCTACAGCGTGATCTCGCCGGAAGCCGCCTCCTCGATCCTCTGGCGCGACGGCACCAAGGCGCAGGAAGCCGCCAACAGCATGAAGATCACCGCCCAGGACATGCTGCGCTTCGGCGTGGTCGACACCATCCTGAAGGAGCCGGTCGGCGGCGCCCACCGCGATCCCGCGGCGATGATCGCGGCCACCGGCGAGGCGATCGCCCAGGCGCTTGACGAGCTGAAGGGCCTCGACGCCGACGCCATCCGCAAGCAGCGCCGGCAGAAGTTCATCGAGATCGGCCGCAAGCTCGGCTGAGCGGGCGGGAGCCGAGCGCTCGGCGCTCGCGGTTTTGTGAGTCTTTCCAGCCGTTTGGCCGCATTTCGGCCCCGCCGGCGGGCTCTGCTGTTTAGAAGTTGTTGACCAAAGCGGCCAGGGCCTCGCGGCTCCACCGGAGCGCGGGTTGCGGGTCGTGGGGTCAAAGGCTACAATTTTAATCAATGGTTTGACGGCATGACGCAGGGTCGACCCGTGATTTATCCAGCTTTCGGGCCGATCGGGTGAGATGAGACTGGGGTGTTGCAGCATGCCGGGTTTGCGGGGAGCATTGTCTTGATCAACCGCGCTTTCGTCCGGGTTCTCCTGACCTCGGCGGCGTTGGCCGCCGGTGCGCTGCTGACGGGTTGCAACAGCGATCAGGTCGCGCTCGCCACCAACGCCAAGGCCAACCAGCCGGTGCCGCCGAAGCTCGTCGCGACAATGGGCGAGAAGGACATGGATCTGCAGTCGCCGATCCTGGTTCGCGTGTTCAAGCAGGAGGCCGAGCTCGAGGTCTGGAAGCAGGACCGCTCCGGCAAGTTCGGGCTGCTCAAGACCTATCCGATCTGCCGCTGGTCGGGCGATCTCGGGCCGAAGGTGCGCGAGGGCGACCGCCAGGCGCCGGAGGGTTTCTACTCGATCAATCCGAGCCAGATGAATCCGCAGTCGGCCTACTACCTGTCCTTCAACACCGGCTATCCGAACGCCTTCGACAAGGCGCTGGGCCGCAGCGGTTCGCAGCTGATGGTGCATGGCGACTGCTCCTCGCGCGGCTGCTTCGCCATGACCGACGAGCAGATCGCCGAGATCTATGCGCTTGGGCGCGAGTCGTTCTTCGGCGGCCAGCGGGCCTTCCAGTTCCAGGCCTATCCGTTCCGGATGACGCCGGTGAACATGGCCAGGCACCGCAACAATCCGAACATGCCGTTCTGGCGCATGATCAAGGAAGGCTACGACCATTTCGAAGTCACCCGGCAGGAGCCGAAGGTCGACTTCTGCGAAAAGAAGTACGTCTTCGACGCCCAGAAGCCGCCGGGCGCGACGCATGATCCGGTGTTCGACGCCGCCGCCAAGTGCCCGGCCTATGTCGTTCCCGACGAGATCACCGCCGCCGTGCGCGACAAGCAGCAGGCGGACGAGGTGGAATACGCCAAGCTCGTCGCCAAGGGCACGCCGGTCGCCAAGCTCAACACCGGCATCGATGGCGGCATGAATCCGATCTTCGCCAGCCGCGTGCCGGGCGCCTCCACCGGCCTGTCCGATGCCGGCGAAGCGCCAGGCCTGTCGCTCGCCAACTTCTCGCCGGCGCCAGGCACGATCCCCGGTCATGTCAACCCGCCGCGCGCGCCCGGCGCCGACGAGGTTGCCGCGATGCCGGCCAGTGCGGCTCCGGCTCCCGCAGCGGCGCCCTCCACCCGCGTGGCGGCCGTCAGTGCGCCGGAGAAGCCGAGCTTCATGTCGAGCCTCGCCCGCAAGGTTGGGATCGGCGGCAATGCGGCGGCCGACACCAAGGCTGCGACGGCGAAGCCCGAGACCAGGACCGCGGAGGCCAGGCCCTCGGAGATCAAGCCCGCCGAGATCAAACCTGCGCCCAAGCCGGTCGCGGCCAAGCCGGCCGAGGCCAGGCAGGCTGCCGCGCGGCCGCCGTTCAAGCCCGCCAGCAGCGACGCGCCTACCACCACGGCGCCGGCACAGACCCAGACCGCACTGGTCTCCGGCGCCGTCCCGATGCTGCAGTCGAACTCGTTCGACAGCCGGTTCGCCGGGTTCAAGTAAGCCCGACTATCGAAGCCGTCGTCAGTCGCGCGGCCAGGCGTGACCGATTTGAGTGGCCAATTGCCTGCCCGGCCGTCATTGCGAGCGCAGCGAAGCAATCCAGAGTCCCACCCGAGCCCTGGATTGCTTCGCTGCGCTCGCAATGACGAAGACATGCGTTCCTGTTCTCGCGGCGCCCCTGGCGTCCGAGTGATCCATCGATCTCACCCTCTCGAAGCGAGGGTGCAGGGAAGGCCGGACCTCGACTGAGGCCCGTGGCCCGCCTGCGAAAAAAAATGCAGGCGGCAGGTACCACAGGTCCAGCCGGACGACCCGGCCCTCCCTGCGCGATAGTTTTGACGGCTGCTTCGCGATCTCCCTGGGGACCGGGCTGTCTTGCCCCCATCACCGGCGAGATGCGCGGGGCATCATCAGCCGACTTGACCTCAGCATCGGGAGGCCAGGACCACGCGACTTGACCGTGCGAGCCGATGTTGTTCGTCCGCGCGAATGATCACGCTGCAAACCGGCCCGCCCATCGCATCCCGCACTCCACGCTTCGTGACGACCGCGCAGCGCCCCTCGTCGATGAGGCGGGACGGACGGAATAAATCACGAAATTCCGAAATTTGGAAGCGGCATATTTTTGCTGATGGGACTGGACAGCCCAAATCAGCTTGAACGCGCAGGAAAATTCAGTTTTTACGCGCAGCACGTTTCTCATCGCTGCGAGGCATGGACCCGCCCGCCGCACGCGGGACGCAGGACCGAATCGCCCGACGGGCAGAGGCGCCAGCGTCGTCGCCCAAGCCTTCATGATCGGGCCGGCCGGTTGACGGCTGGAATATCATGCCATATTAAAAGTTACATGAGACCCAACAGCCAGTTGTCCGGCATCCTGCACGTCCTGCTCCACATGGCGGAGCACGACGGTCCGGTCACGTCCGAGGCGCTCGCAGCGATGATGCAGACCAATCCGGTCGTGATCCGCAGGATCATGGCCGGCCTCCGGGACAGCGGCTATGTGCGCTCCGAGAAAGGCCATGGCGGCGGCTGGACGCTCGCCTGCGATCTGGCGACCGTCACCCTGCGCGACGTCTACGATTCACTCGGGCGCCCGTCGCTGTTCGCCATCGGCCATCGGAGCGAGACTCCCGACTGCCTCGTCGAGCAGGCGGTCAATGCGGCGCTCGACACCTCCATCCGGGCCGCCGAGACCTTGCTGCTGTCCCGTCTCGGCGCCATCACGCTGGCGGCGCTGAGCGCTGATTTCCACGACCGCCTCGAACGACGGAAGCGACCCCGCAAAGGAGACATTTGTCATGCCGGCTGACATCGCCGACGGCGCCCAGCAGTTCATCCGCGCGTTTTCCGATCCCGAGTTCGTCGCGCGCTACACGGATGGTCCGCGGCGCTTCGTGCCCGGTCTCGACGGGCTGCACCGGATGACGGCGGTCCTGCTGGCCGAGCGTGCGCCCGAACATGCGAGGGTGCTCGTGCTGGGCGCGGGCGGCGGGCTCGAGCTCAACGCGTTGGCGGAAGCGCAACCATCGTGGACCTTCGTCGGCGTCGATCCGGCGCCGCAGATGCTGCGACTCGCCGAACGCACGCTCGGCGCGCGGACGAGCCGGGTCGAACTGATCGAGGGCACCATCGACGATGCGCCGGCCGGCCCGTTTGACGCGGCGACATGCCTGCTGACGCTGCATTTTCTGGCAGCATCGGAACGTTTGCGGACAGTCCGCGCCGTGCACGACCGGCTCCACCCTGGGGCGCCTTTCGTGGTGGCCCATAGCTGCCTGCCCAACGAGCCAGTCGAGCGGTCGCTGTGGCTGGATCGGTACGCGGCCTATGCCGTTGCGTCCGGCACGGACCCCGAGAGGGCCAGGACGATGCGCGCGACCGTCGATGCCAGCGTCAACATGCTGAGCCCAGGGGAGGATGAAGCCATCCTGCGTGACGGCGGCTTTCGCGATGCTCGTCCATTCTTCACGGCGCTGACCTGGCATGGCTGGATCGGTCACGCCTGAACCGCCGCCGAGCATTACACCGATGCTCCCTGAACGATCGCGATCAGGGCCTGCTAATTAGTTGCCCGGCCTGCGCCGGCATCCACGCATGTCCCTCCCTGCGGCCCCCGAAGAGGTGGATGACGCGGCTTACGGACGGGCTTCGCGCCGGAGCCCTGCGACGTCTCAGCTTGCGTGATGTCGCGCACGGAGCGCCGGGACGCGATCTGCGACAAACGGCGCGTCACCCGAGGCGAGGTGACGCAACCGAGAGGAGCAGGTCATGAGCTTTTGGGATGATATCGGAGATGCCGTCAGTTCCGCCGTGGACGACGTGAAGGACGTCGCGAAGGATGTGGCGGGTGCGGTCGGTGGCGCGGCGGGCGCCGTGGTCCACACGGTCGAGCACGTCGCCGGCGATGCGGCCCATGCCGTGGGCAGCGTGGTGCATGGCATCGGCGCGCTCGGCGGCGAGGCCATCCATACCGTGGGCGGCGTGCTCGGCGCGATCGGGCACGGTGCCGAGGCGATCGGCGGCGGGCTGCTTCACACCGTCGGCGACGTGGCTTCGACCGTGGTCCATGTCGGCGGCGACGTCCTCCATACCGGGATCAACGTCGCTGGCGACGTGGCGTCCGGGGTCGGCCATCTGGTGCATGGTGACATCGACGGCGTCATCAACGACGTCAAGCATATCGGCGGCGACATCGTCGATGGCGGACTCAAGGTCGGGGGCGACGTGGCGCATGGCGCCCTCGACGTCGCCGGTGACCTCGCACACACCGCGGTCGGCCTCGGCGAGGCCGGGCTGGAGGCGGCCGGCGCAGTCGGCCACGGCGCGCTCGGCATGGCCGGCACCATCGTCGGAACGGCCGGCGAGGTCGGAATGGACGCACTGGACGCCGCAGGCGCGGTGGTGAAGGGCGGCTTCGACGCCGGCGTGGCGGTGGCCGACGGCGCAATCGGCGTGGTCACCGACACGGCGTCGGCGGCCGGCCACCTGATCGGCGGACCGATCGGTGAAGCGATCTCCGGCATCGCCCACGGCGCCGATGCGGTCGGCACCGGCATCGTCGATGGCGTCGGCCATTTCGTCGGCGAAGGCCTCAACGGGCTGGCACAGACCGCCGGCGAGCTGAGCCACTCGCTGGGTCAGCAGCTCGACGCGATCGGCCACGACCTGGGCTCGCTGGTCAACGACCTCAGCCATGGCGATCTCGGCGCGGCGATCGGCGACGTCTTCAAGCTGGCCCAGGACGGCCTGCGCAGCGACGGCAGCATCCAGATCGCTCATGCGGGACAGGACGGCGGCAGCCATGGCGGGTTCTGGGACTCGATCGCGCAGGCGATCCATCAGTCCGGCGACAACGTCCAGGGCGGCCAGGGCCCCGGCCCCGGCTTCCCCGGCCCGTTGCACGGCGAGGGCTCGTCGCACAACCCGATCATCGTCGACAATTTCGGCGACCATGGCCATGCGGGCAACACCGGCATCGTGCCGCCGAATTTCGACCACGCGCCGGTGGCCGTGCACGACGCGCCGCACGCCGACTACAGCCACATCGTCCAGATGGACGACGCGCATCACTTCGCGATGCATGGCTGAGACACCGGCGCTCAGCCGGCAGGCATCCCGCCGTGACCGTCACGGCGGAATGTCGCGTCAGGACCGATCGGCGTCGTGCTGGACGATGGCCGGCGGCGCACCGATCGCCTGCGCGCGATCATGCGGCTGATCGTTCATCGCCGAGAGCGCACACAGCGCCAGCGAGCCCCAGACAGCGGCGCTGAAATACAGCGACATCCAGGCGATCTCTTCCTTCCAGTGCTCGAACTCGTGGGTGACGGTCCAGCGCGTCGCGGAGTCGCGCAGGCCGACGAGCGGATGCAGCAGCGGCGTGCCGGCGGCGCGCTCGATGCGCCAGCGCTTCACATACATCGGGACATCGATCACGACCAGGAAGGCGAGATAGCAGGCGATGCCGACGAGGCCCGCGATCAGAAGGCCGCGCACCAGGCCGTCGAACTCCGGCAGCAGCCGGCCGAGGCCGATGCCGACGAACAGGAATGCCACCGCCCACAGCGAGTTCTCGATCGCGTTGTAGAGGAAATTCCTGGTGACGACCGCATACCAGGAACAGATCTCGGCAACGACGATCAGCGGCACGATGATGCGGGCCATGTTGACCGCGGTCTCGGCATCCGCGATCGCGCCGAGCTGCGCCAGAATGATGGCCCATTGCGCCGCGAAGGCGATCTCGGCGATGGTCGCCACGGTGCGGCCGACGAACACGCTCGACAGCCAGCTGTCGACCAGACAGATGCGCTGCACGTCGGCGCGCGGCAGCACCGAGCGGAAGGCGCAGCCGAACACATAGGCCGCCGATAGCGCCAGCATCGAACCGGTCTGGGAAGCCTGGCCCAGGGTATTGCTGCCGCCGTTGAGCTGGCGGTACAGGATGAACCAGAACACGATGTTGGCGAGGCTGACGAGCGTCAGCATCGCCCACCACAGACCGACCGGGTTCGACAGGGCTCGCGACTGCGCATGCATCCGGGCACTCCAACTTTCATGTGACTGACATCCGATCGTATTAATTCCGTCACGGAGCGGCAACCCGTTCCGGCCACGGAGGGTCGCAAAAGGCCGTGTGCCGGCGAGCCCTGCGGCCGGCGTTGGGAGTTTCGCCACGATGCCCGAGTTCCTTGCAGGAACCCGAAGGCGATCGGCGTCACCGTGGCGATGGACGATTTCGGCAAGCCGATGCCGCAGGAGGCCATCAGCAGGATGATTCGTTTGGTCGGAGGTACGCCGGCGGCTGCCGTCGACGTGCAGGCCAAGAAGGCTGCGGCCGCGTGACGGCAGATCTTGTCATCGTGATTGCCTTGCGGCTGAACTGAACAGGCGGCCGCGAATGTGATGGCTCACCCTCCCCGGGAGGGTGACCGCGGCACGCAGCCCGGCCAAGCTCGGCGCAGCGTTACTCAGAACGTGCGGATGATCTTGAAATCGAGCCCGTCAGCCGCGGCGAGATGCATCGCCATGCCGGCACGGCCCTGGCGGATCGTCACCTCGCCGCGCGCGCCGGAATAGACGATGTTGCGGCCGGCGGCGGCGAGCGGTCGCAGCGATAGCGAGCCGGCGCGCTCGGCGGCCGCCTTGAGAAAGCGCAGGCCCTCGTAGTTCGACTGGCCGACCGATCCGACCGGCGGCGCATCGGCTCCGAACATCGCGGTGTAGCGGCTCATGAACGCGTCATTGGCCTTGGAGCCGATGCAACTGAAATAGCCGGAGGCCGAATACAGGTTCTCGGTGTTGTCGGCGCCGATGCCGAGCAGCACCGTTTCGTCCACCGCGCCGGCGAGACGCAGGGTGGTCGCGGCGAGGCCGGACTCGCCGAAAGCGCGATTGAAGGTGATGCTGTCGGTGCCGATCAGCGAGATCAGCACGACATCGGGCCTGGCGGCGCGGATGCGCGCCAGATGCGCCTCGTGATCATCCTCGCCGACCGGCACGAACTCCTCGCCGACCACCTGGCCGCCGGCCTCGGTGATGTAGGTCTTGGTCTGAAGGTGGGACTGCCAGGGCCAGACATAGTCGCTGCCGATCAGATACCAGCGCCGGGCGCGCTTGTTCTCCGCCAGCCAGTGGATCGCGGGGCGGGTCTGGCTGTGCGGCGTCTCGCCGATCGCCATCACGCCGGGCGTGCGCTCGCCGCCTTCATAGACCGGCGTATACACATACGGGATGCGGCCACGCGTGAGCCGGCGCAGCGCCAGCCTGACGGCGCTGATATGCGAGCCCATGACGACGTCGATGTCGCCGAATTCGAGCGCGTCCCTGGCACGATCGGTCACCTCGTCCACCGGCCCGCCGGAATCGTAGAACGACAACTCGATCTCGCGACCGAGGATGCCGCCGCGGCGGTTGATCTCGGACACCGCGAGCAGCGCGCTGTTGGTCGCGGCCGGCCCCCAGATGCCGGGCGAGCCGGAGAAGGTAAGGAAATTGCCGATGCGCAGCCTGTTCTGGGAGCCGCGCCGCTGGATACGGTCAGGATCGAAGGGGGCGAGTGCGGGAAGGCCGGCCCGCCGGGGCGGGCTCCTGAACAGCAGGGATGGCGGCAGACTGAGACGCCCGGCCGTGACAGATCCTGTCGAGAGCACACCCACTCCTTGGCCGCAACCGTGTCTGGCCCATTGTGGACCGGCGGTCATACGCCGTCAAAATCAGCACGCGTTCGGCAAATATCCTATTCGAAAATGTTGAATGTTCAAGAATTGGGATGCATATAGATCGGGCAGCAACTGCCGGACATTCATTCAAGTCGGGACCGCAAGCGAAATTCACCGTGGCCAAACCGCCCCATCCCAACACCCCCCTCACCGAACATCTCGCCTACCTGCTCGCGCAAGCCAACCGGGAGATCAACCGGCAGCTGGAGTCGCGCCTGAGCACCGAGGGCGTGCCCGTCGAGCAGTGGCGCATCCTCAAGGTGCTCTCGGACGGCGAGGGGCACTCGATGGGCGATCTCGCCGACGCGGTGCTGCTGAACCACCCGACCCTGACCAAGATGATCGACCGCATGGTGTCGGACTCGCTGGTCTACCGGCGCCAGGACGCCCATGACCGCCGCAAGGTGCTGATGTTCATCAGCGATCATGGCAAGGCGCTGTGCAAGCGGCTGAACTCGCTCGCTGCCAGCCAGGAGGCGCACATCCTGGAGAATTACGGCGACAAGGCCACCGGCGAGCTGAAGCGGCTGCTGGAGAATCTGATCGACGCGGCGAGCTGACGGCACGCTGCGTTGCAGACATTGAGGGTTGAACTCCGTCCTCCCGTCATTGCGAGCGCAGCGAAGCAATCCAGGCTGGTCGGCGGGACTCTGGATTGCTTCGCTGCGCTCGCAATGACGCGGAGTTTGGAGCGTCCTTCGCGCCGCATCAAAAAGGCCGTGACCTTTCTCGCCTATTCACCTGCGGCAAATGCGTCGGCTTGCCCGGCAACGCCGGGATAGACGCAAGACGAATCCTCCCTCATCCTGTCCTGTGACGATCGCGACGAACGGGCCGCCAACAGAGCCCGCGCGCGATCCCGGTTGGACCCGTCGTCCGGCCGGACGAGGACACGCCAGAGGGAGGACAGGCCATGGGCATTCATTTGCTCGATCGCGCCATTGGCAGCGACTATCCGACATTCGCCAGCACGGCTGACATCCGCGCCTTCGAGCAGACGCCGTACAGCGAACGGATCGCGGCGCAGAGCACCTATGAGGCGCTCAAGTGTGGGGCGTCCGCCAATCCGGACGCGCCGGCGATCCAGTTTCTGCAGAATGCCGACCCGGCCGACGCGCCGGTCGTGATCTCCTATCGCGACTTCGTCGCCAGGGTGACGCAGGCCGCGAACATGTTTCATGCGCTCGGCGTCGGCCCCAACGATGTCGTCAGCTTCATGCTGCCCCTGGTGCCCGACGCCTTCGTGACGCTGTTCGGCGCGGAGGCCGCCGGGATCGCGAACCCGGTCAACCCGCTGCTGGAGCCGCACCAGATCGCCGAGATTCTCGATGCCGCCAAGACCAAGGTGCTGGTGGCGCTGGGCCCCCTGCCCGGCACCGACATCTGGCAGAAGGTCGAGAAGGTCCGAGGCAGCCTCAAACACCTCAAGGCGATCGTGCAGGTCCATGGCGGCGGCGGTGATCCGGCGAACGGCATCCACGCCTTCAACGACCTGATCAAGCCGCAGCCGGGCGATCACCTCGTCAGCGGCCGGCAGATCAAGGCCAGCGATACCGCGGCCTATTTCCACACCGGCGGCACCACCGGCACGCCGAAGCTGGTGCGGCACAGCCATGGCAACCAAGTCTACCAGGCCTGGGGCATCAACTTGGTCCTGAAAGCCAAGCCCGGCGGGACGCTGCTGTTCGGCATGCCGCTGTTTCACGTCGGCGGCTCGCTGACGCAGACCTTGCAGACGCTCTCGGCGGGCGGCAGCCTCGTCGTGCTCTCCGGTGCCGGCTGGCGCAACCCGAATGCGGTGCGCAACATCTGGGGCCTGGTCGAGCGCTTCAAGCCGGAGACGCTGTCGAGCGTGCCGACGGTGCTGGCGGCGACGCTGGCGGTGCCGCAAGGCGCGGCCGACATCTCCAGCCTGCGCTATGCCGCCGGCGGCGGCTCGGCGATTCCGGTCGCCGTGGGGCAGGCGATCATGGACAAGCTCAAGCTGCCGGTCGTCGAGGTCTACGGCATGACCGAGACCGCGAGCGTGCACACCATGGCCTATCCGGACCAGCCGATCCGGCTCGGCTCGGTCGGCCTGCCGCTGCCCTATGCGCAGGTGCGCATCGTCAAGCTCGATGCCGACGGGCGCTATGAGCGCGACTGCGCGGCGGACGAGATCGGCGTCGTCATCATGGCCGGGCCGGGCGTGTTCTCAGGGTATCTCGACGACACCCACAACAAGGGCGCCTTCGTCGACGGCCATTGGGTCAATTCCGGCGATCTCGGCCGGCTCGACGCTGACGGCTTCCTGTGGATCACCGGCCGCGCCAAGGACCTCGTGATCCGCGGCGGCCACAACATCGATCCGGCGCCGATCGAGGAGATTTTGTTTCAGCATCCCTCGGTCGGCTTCGCCGCCGTGGTCGGCCAACCCGACGCCTATGCCGGCGAGCTGCCGATCGGCTACGTCCAGCTCAAGCCGGGGGCTGCCGTGCAGCCGGGCGAGCTGGAGGACTGGGTGCGCGCCCGCACGCCCGAGCGCGCCGCCGTGCCGGTGCAGATCATCCCGATCGACCCGATGCCGGTCACGGGTGTCGGCAAGGTGTTCAAGCCGCAATTGCGCTGGGACGCCGCGACGCGCGTGTTCACCAAGGTGCTGTCGCAGCTCACCGACCGCGGCATCGATTGCAGCGTGAAGGTCGGCCCGCACGGCAGCCACGGCAGCATCGCGACGGTGACGTTGCGCGACGTGCCTGCGGAGACCCGCGAGGCGGTCGAGAACGAGGTGCACACCTTGCTGGCGCCGTTCGTGATCCGGCACGAGGTGGTGATGGGGTGAGCCGCGATTGCGCGTGAGACAGCCGTCTCGGCATTTGATCGGGACGGTGGTGCTCTGGCACGATGCTGACGCGTTTCGTCACGTTTGCCAGGCCGGAGACGATGAACCCAACCGACATCACCATCGCGATCGAAGATGCCAGACAGGCTGATGTCGCCGACCTCATCGCGGAGGCCAATGCCTATCTGCGGACGCTATACCCTGCTGAAAGCAATCATCCCGTCGATGCCCACGCGCTCTCGGTGCCCGGAGCCGCATTTTTTGCCGCCCGCCGTGACGGGACGCTGCTCGGATCGATCGCCCTTCGGCTCATTGGCCCAGGACATGCCGAGATCAAGCGATTGTTCGTCCGCGAAACCGCCCGCGGCTGTGGGCTCGGACGCAGGCTCCTCATGACATTGGAAGACGAGGCCCAAGGTCGCGGGCTTGGCCGCGTAAGCCTCGAAGTGGGCATCAGACAGCCGCAGGCGATCCAGCTCTATCGCAGCTCCGGCTATGGGGACTGCGGCCCCTTCGGCACCTACCGCCTCGACCCGCTCAGCCTGTTCATGACCAAACGGCTGGTGGCTTGACCAGGCTGACCCGAATGGTGCTTGGGTGTCCGGATGCATCGAACGTGCAGTCAGGGGGAGTGACGAAAGGTCGGACAACAAAGTCTCCCCCGCGCGGCGGCGCCTCACCCCGACGCGTGAGAACTCTCGGCTCCGCTACTCCGGATGCGCCTTTGGCTTCGTCGATTGCAGCCGCAGCTCACCTGTCGGATTTGCCACCCCCTTGTCGGCAGCAACCTTGCGCAGCACATCCGGCCGGTCGGAGATGATGCCGTCGACGCCGTCATCGATCAGTTGCGCCATGTCCGCGGGCTTATTGACCGTCCAGACCACGACCTCCAGGCCAAGCGCATGCGCCTCGGCAATCAGCTCCGGCGTGACATCGGCAAAAAAGGGCGACCACACCTTGCCGCCGGCCGCGTGAATCGTCCGCGGCAGCGAGCCGCCGTGATCGGCGGGGTTGAAGCCCGCGGTCCAGCGCGTCGCCTCGGTCGGCGACACCGTGGGCGTCTTGCCGCTTTGCCGTGACAGATAGACGGTGGAGATCCTTGGCGCGCGCTGCTGCACCAGTTGCAAGGTGCGCCAGTCGAACGACTGGATCATGACCCGGTCGGTGAAGTGCTCGGCCTCGATCAGGCCGAGCAGCAGGGATACGAACCGATCGGGGTCCGGCGCTTCATTCGGGAGCGCTGGATCGAGCTTGGTCTCGATGTTGAGGCGCACACGATCCTTGCCCGAGCCCCTGACGAGATCGATGACCTGCTTCAGGGTCGGAATGCGCGGCGGCGGGACGTCCCCAGAGATCACCTGCTGCTCCGGAAACTGCCTGGCGTAGTCGCTGCCCGGACGGATCTGGCCGACGTCGTAGGACTGCACCTCCGCAAGCGGCAGATCAATCAGCAGCGGCCCGGGCGGCGCAACGTAGTTGCCATCGGGGGCGCGGGCGAGATCGGGATTAAGCCGTCGCTCATGCGAGACCACCAGCACGCCGTCCCTCGTGACGCCGACGTCGAGCTCGAGCGTGTCGACATGAAAGGCCAGAGACATCTTGAAGGCCTGCAGCGTGTTCTCCGGATACAGCGCGCGCCCGCCGCGATGGGCTTCGATGTCAAAGGCCATGACAGGGCTCGCAAGCCCGAGCAGCGACAGAGCGGCGGTGAGGAACAGGGTGGGACGGTGCATGGCACCAGCCTACCACGGCAGCGCGGAATGCCCATTCCCCTTGTCTCCGCCGGGCATCTGAACTAGGCCTTTCACCATCGGACCAGCCGACAACGCTGGCCAAGGACGGATCGAAGGGAGACGATCCGCACGCGCAGCAGCGCCGTGCCTGCATCCCTTTGCCCCTCCTTTCGCGTTCTGCTTTCGAGTTCACGTGCGACGGACCATGCCCATGACCGATCTTCCTGTCCTCATCGCCGGCGGCGGCATCGGCGGCCTCGCGACCGCACTCACGTTGCAACAGATCGGCGTGCCCTGCATCGTCTACGAAAGCGTGCGCGAGATGCGGCCGCTCGGGGTCGGCATTAACCTGCAGCCCAACGCGGTGCGGGAATTGTACGACCTTGGCATCTCGGCCGACGATCTCGACCAGGTCGGCGTGCCCGCCAAGGAGTGGGCGCTGGTCGGGCTGAATGGCAACGACATCTATTCCGAGCCGCGCGGCCTGCTCGCGGGCTACGGCTGGCCGCAATATGCGGTGCATCGCGGCAAGCTGCACATGCTGCTGTACAGCCGGCTGGTCGAGCGCGCGGGCGCTGCGGCCGTGCGGCTCGGCAGCCGCGTCACGGGCTACGAGAAGAATCCCGATGGCACAGTAACGGCCCGCATCGAGCATGCCGATGGATCGCGCATCGAGACGCGCGGGCGGCTGCTGATCGGCGCCGACGGCATCCACTCGGCGGTGCGCGCGCAGATGCACCTCACACAGCCGCCGATTCATTGGGGCGGCGCCGTGATGTGGCGCGGCGTGACCTGGGCGAAGCCGATGCGCACCGGCTCGTCCTTCGTCGGCCTCGGCACCCATCGCCACCGCGTCGTGGTCTATCCGATCTCGCATCCCGACCCGAAGACGGGGCTGGCGCTGATCAACTGGATCGCGGAAGTGACGATGGACAACACCGAGGGCTGGAAGCAGACTGGCTGGTTCCGCCAGGTACCGGTGACGGAGTTCGCGCATCATTTTGCCGGCTGGACCTATGACTGGCTCGACGTGCCCGCGCTGATCGCCGGCGCCGACGGCGCCTATGAGAACCCGATGATCGACCGCGATCCAGTACCGACCTGGGTCGACGGCCCGGTGGCGCTGATGGGCGACGCCGCGCATGCGATGTATCCGACCGGCTCCAACGGCGCCAGCCAGGCCATCGTCGACGCCCGCGTGCTCGGCGCCTGCCTGCTGGCGCACGGCGTGACGCCGGCGGCACTCGCCGCCTACGACGAGAGACTGTGCGGCCCGATCTCGCAAGTCATCCTGCGCAACCGCGGCGCCGGGCCGTTCGGATTGCTCAACCTGGTCGACGAGCGCTGCGGCGGGACGTTCACGAACATTGATGACGTGATCCCGCCGGCCGAGCGCGACGCATTCATGGCCGGTTACAAGAAGGCCGCGGGGTTCGCCATCGAGCAGTTGAACGCGGCGCCGCGGACGATTGCGGAAGGCGCGCAAGTCGGTAAGGCCAAGGCTGCCTGATCCAAACTCGCTGTCGTCCCGGGACCCCCAGAAATTAGCAAGCACGCTGGAGCGACCAGCCCGTGTCACCACGTCATCCTGTGGTTATGGATCCCGGCGCTCGCCGGGATGACAGTGGTGGTGTGGCAGGCAGCTCGACCAACAGCGTCATTGCGAGCGCAAGCGAAGCAATCCAGAGTCGTGCGCGGGGCCCTGGATTGCTTCGCTTGCGCTCGCAATGACGATGGAGAGACGGCCTCAGTCCGCGCTTAAGCGTACTTGCCGTGGCAGTGCTTGTACTTCTTCCCCGAGCCGCAGGGGCAGTCCTCGTTGCGGCCGATCTTGCCCCAGGTGGTGGGGTCGTTCGGGTTGCGCGCATCGGCCGGGACCGGAGCGACGCCGGAGGACGGCACCACGGAGACGTTGGCGAAGGCCATTTCGTCCTCACCGGTGTTCGGATCGACGTGGTGCGCCTGCATCGGCGGCAGCACCGGCTGCTGCTCCTCCGGCGGCACGATCTCGACCCGCATCAGCTGCGCGGTGACCGCCTCGCGCAGATGCGCGATCATGGCCTCGAACAGCGTGAAGGCTTCCGACTTGTACTCCTGCAGCGGATCGCGCTGGCCGTAGCCGCGCAGGCCGATGACTTGGCGCAAATGGTCGAGCATCACCAGGTGCTCGCGCCAGAGGTGGTCGAGCGTCTGCAGCAGGATGGTCTTCTCGACATAGCGCATCACGTCGGGGCCCCATTGCGCGACCTTGGCGGCCATGCGCTCGTCGGCATGGGTCTCGATGCGCTTGAGCAGCTCCTCGTCGGCGATGCCCTCTTCCTTCGCCCATTCGTCGACCGGCAGGTCGATGTCGAGCACACGCTTCAGCTCCTCCTTCAGGCCGGCGACGTCCCACTGCTCGGCATAGGCATGCTCGGGCACGTGCTTGGCGACGAGGTCGTCGATGAAGGCGTGACGCATGTCGGTGATGGTCTCGACCACGCTCTCGTCCTGCATCAGCTCGACGCGCTGGTCGAAGATCACCTTGCGCTGGTCGTTCTGGACGTTGTCGAACTTCAGGAGGTTCTTGCGGATGTCGAAGTTGCGCGCCTCGACCTTCTGCTGCGCCTTCTCCAGCGCCTTGTTGATCCAGGGGTGGATGATGGCCTCGCCTTCCTTGAGGCCGAGGCGGGTCAGCATGCTGTCGAGCCGGTCGGAGCCGAAGATCCGCATCAGATCGTCTTCCAGCGACAGGAAGAACTTCGAGCGGCCGGGATCGCCCTGGCGGCCGGAGCGGCCGCGCAGCTGGTTGTCGATGCGGCGGGATTCGTGGCGCTCGGAGCCGATGATGTAGAGGCCGCCGGGCTTGGTCACGGTCTTGGCCGGCTTGGAGCCCTTGGCGGGCTCGATCTCGACGGTCTCCTCGGCCTTCAGCACGATCTCGCGGAAGCGGGCGATGTCGGCCTTGATCTGCTCGATCTTGGCGGCCTTCTCGGCCTCGTCGGTGATCCCGGCGGTCTCCTGCTGCAGGCGCATCTCGAGCGAGCCGCCGAGCTTGATGTCGGTGCCGCGGCCGGCCATGTTGGTCGCGATCGTGATCGCGCCGGGCACGCCGGCTTCGGCCACGATATAGGCTTCCTGCTCGTGGAAGCGCGCATTCAGCACCGCGAACAGCTTGGCCGGCTTGCCGGCGCGGGCCGCCGCATAGAGCTTGTCGAGCGCCCGCTCGCTGCCGAAGTCGATCTGCTTGTAGCCATGCTGCTTGAGATAGGCGGCCAGCACTTCCGACTTCTCGATCGAGGCGGTGCCGACCAGCACCGGCTGCAACCGGGAGTTCGCCCGCTCGATCTCGGCCAGGATCGCGGCGTATTTCTCCTGCTGGGTGCGGTAGACCTCGTCGTCCTCGTCGAGACGTGCGACCGGCAGGTTGGTCGGGATCTCCAGCACCTCGAGCTTGTAGATGTCGAACAGCTCGTCGGCCTCGGTGGCGGCCGTGCCGGTCATGCCGGCGAGCTTGGCATACATGCGGAAGTAGTTCTGGAAGGTGATCGAGGCCAGCGTCTGGTTCTCGGGCTGCACCGGCTGGTGCTCCTTGGCCTCGAGCGCCTGGTGCAGGCCTTCGGAATAGCGCCGGCCCGGCATCATGCGGCCGGTGAACTCGTCGATGATCACGACCTCGCCGTCGCGGACGATGTAGTCCTTGTCGCGCGTGAACAGCGTGTGCGCGCGCAGCGCCTGGTTGATGTGGTGGACGACGGAGACGTTCTCGACGTCGTAGAGCGACTCGCCCTTGAGCTGGCCGGCATCGCGCAGCAGGGTCTCGATCTTCTCCATGCCGGCTTCGGTGAGCGTCACCGTGCGCTGCTTCTCGTCGACCTCGTAGTCGGTCTTGTCGAGCTTCGGCACGAAGGTGTCGATGGTGTTGTAGAACTCCGAGCGGTCGTCGAGCGGGCCGGAGATGATCAGCGGCGTGCGCGCTTCATCGATCAGGATGGAGTCCACCTCGTCGACGATCGCGAAGAAGTGTCCGCGCTGGACCATGTCCTCCAGGCGGTACTTCATGTTGTCGCGCAGATAGTCGAAGCCGTATTCGTTGTTGGTGCCGTAGGTGATGTCGCAGGCATAGGCCGCCTTGCGCTCGGCATCGTCGAGGCCGTGCACGATCACACCTGTGGTCAGGCCGAGGAAGCCGTAGATCTGGCTCATCCAGCCGGCGTCGCGGCGGGCAAGGTAGTCGTTCACCGTCACGACGTGGACGCCCTTGCCGGCCAGCGCGTTCAGGTAGACCGCGAGCGTCGCCACCAGCGTCTTGCCTTCGCCGGTCTTCATCTCGGCGATGTCGCCCTCGTGAAGCACCATGCCGCCGATCAGCTGGACGTCGAAATGGCGCTGGCCGAGGGTGCGCTTGGAGGCCTCGCGGACGGTGGCGAAGGCCGGGACCAGGATGTCGTCGAGCGTCTTGCCGTCGGCGAGCTGCTTCTTGAACTCCTCGGTGCGCGCCTTGAGCTGCTCGTCGGTCAGGTTTGCGAGCTCCGGCTCCAGCGCATTGATGGCGTTGACACGGGACTGATAGCCCTTGACGCGACGGTCGTTGGCGGAGCCGAATAGCTTACGGGCGAGCGCGCCGATCATTGCTGAAATCCTGCCTCTATGGGTCTGCGTTGCAGCCGCAACTCATGGTTTGGGTTTGCTGTTCCCGACGTGATGCACCGCAGCACCCGCGCCAGCCTCGACCTTCGGCGCCGGGCGGCGTCCGCCAGATGAGTGGGAGACAGGCAAACCAGGGTTCAACGGCCAAAAACGCAGCAAAATAAGCGCTATCGCCCTTGAAGCGACCGGGGAGAGATATGGCTGGGGGGGAACGTTGTCAACGGCGCCCGACAGCCGGGCCGTCGCCGCCCACCTGTCGCCGATTTCACGAAATTGACAGACTTTTCGCGTTGCCAAGGCACGGCGATTGGGCGAGTGTCCCGGCCGCCCTGAGGCCTCCCCCCTCGAGCCCCCTCTTCTCAACAAGGATTTTCCATGACCACGTCGTTCCCGGTTACGAAAACCGGCCTGCGCCTCGGCCTTGCCACCGCTCTCGCCGGAAGTCTCGCGTTGTCCCTGCTTGCCGCGCCCGCACGCGCCGCCGACGATGCCAACCCGGTGCTGGCCAAGGTGAACGGCGCCGAGATCCGCAAGAGCGACGTGACGCTCGCCGAAGAGGAGCTCGGACAGAGCCTCGCGCAGATGGATCCGGCGACCAAGGACGAGAACGTCCTGTCGTTCCTGATCGACATGAAGCTGGTCGCCAAGGCGGCCGAGGACAAGAAGGTCGCCGACAGCGAGGAGTTCAAGAAGCGCCTCGCCTTCACCCGCAACCGGCTGCTGATGGACAGCCTGCTTGCCAGCGAGGGCAAGGCCGCGACCACGCCGGACGCGATGAAGAAGGTCTACGAGGAGGCCGCCAAGCAGATCGGCGGCGAGCAGGAGGTGCACGCCCGCCACATCCTGGTCGAGACCGAGGACGAGGCCAAGGCCGTCAAGGCCGAGCTCGCCAAGGGTGCCGATTTTGCCGAGCTCGCCAAGAAGAAGTCCAAGGACCCCGGCGCCTCGGACGGCGGCGACCTCGGCTTCTTCACCAAGGAGCAGATGGTGCCGGAGTTCGCCAACGTCGCCTTCTCGCTCGAGCCGGGCAAGATCTCCGATCCGGTGAAGACCCAGTTCGGCTGGCACATCATCAAGGTCGAGGAAAAGCGCAGCCGCAAGCCGCCGGAGTTCGACCAGGTCAAGAGCCAGATCGAGACCTACGTGACCCGCAAGGCCCAGGCCGACTATGTCGGCAAGCTGCGCGAATCCGCCAAGATCGAGCGCCTGGACAAGCCGGCCGCCGACGCCGCCAAGCCGGCGGAGGCGAAGCCCGCTGATGCCAAGGCCGCCGAGCCGGCGAAGAAGTAAGCGGCTCGGCTACTTGGCTTGAGGCGCGACATGGTCGCGTCATAAATGGTGTCGTCCCGGCGAAAGCCGGGACCCATACCGCGTGATGTTTGAAACAGGCACGCGGCCGATACCGGGCTCCCAACTGGACCCTGTGGTTATGGATCCCCGCTTTCGCGGGGATGACAGCTGGGGCGTGGGCGCATCCACTCCCACAACGACGACCGAGGTGATACAGAGCGCTTCCCGCTCATTCCTGCCGGAAGCCCTCGATGTCCTCAGCCGTCTCCCCGCTCGCCCCGACCGATGTCCCCGACATGCCCGCCGTTGCGGGCGTCAAGCTCGCGACCGCGGCGGCCGGCATCCGCTACAAGAACCGCACCGACGTGCTGCTGGCGCTGCTCGACCCCGGCACCACCGTTGCCGGCGTGTTCACGCTGTCGAAATGCCCGTCGGCGCCGGTCGAATGGTGCCGGACCAAGCTGAAGGGCGGCAAGGCGCGCGCGCTGGTGGTCAACTCCGGCAACGCCAACGCCTTCACCGGCAAGACCGGCAAGCAGTCGACCGCGCTCACGGCCGCGATTGCCGCGAAGGCCGTCGGCTGCAAGCAGGACGAGATCTTTCTCGCCTCGACCGGCGTGATCGGCGAGCCGCTGGATGCGACCAAGTTCGACGGCGTGCTCGAGGGGCTCGCCGGCACCGCCAGCCCAGAGGACTGGATGGGCGCGGCGCGCGCCATCATGACCACCGACACCTTCCCGAAGGTCGCGACCGCGACCGTCAAGCTCGGCAAGGCCAAGGTGACGATCAACGGCATGGCCAAGGGCGCCGGCATGATCGCGCCCGACATGGCGACGATGTTGTCGTTCATCTTCACCGATGCGCCGATTTCGGCACCCGCGCTGCAGGCCCTGCTCAAGGCCGGCGTCGAGGACACCTTCAACGCGGTGACGATCGACGGCGACACCTCGACATCCGACACGCTGCTCGCCTTCGCCACCGGGACCGCCGCGGCGAAGGGCGCACCGAAGATCAGCCGCGCCAGCGATCCGCGCGCGAAAGCGTTCGTGAAGGCGTTCAATGCCGTGCTGGCCGACCTCGCCGAGCAGGTCGCGCGCGACGGCGAGGGCGCCCGCAAGCTGGTCGAGATCATCGTCGAGGGCGCCAAGAGCAAGCCGTCGGCGCGCAGAATCGCGATGTCGATCGCCAACTCGCCGCTGGTCAAGACCGCGATCGCCGGCGAGGACGCGAATTGGGGCCGCGTCGTGATGGCGGTCGGCAAGGCCGGCGAGCCGGCCGACCGCGACAAGCTCTCGATCTCCTTCAACGGCATCCGCGTCGCATCGAAGGGCGCGCGCGATCCGTCCTATGACGAGACGGAAGTCTCCGAGGCGATGAAGGCGCAGAAGGTGCAGATCAAGGTGGCGCTCGGCCTCGGCAAGGGCCGCGACCGCGTGCTGACCTGCGACCTGACCAAGGAGTATGTCGCGATCAACGGCGACTACCGGTCCTGATTCCGCAACCGACCGCGGCGGGGAAGCGCGCAAGGCCGGCGCGCTTCCGGGCCGAGTCGATCAGCTCGCGATCCGTGCGTCGGCGACCGCCCTCTGGAACAGCGCCTTCATCGCCTCCGCGATGCCCTGCGTCGGCGACACCTCGAAATAGAACCCGTCCGATGCGCAGGCCTGCATCTTCTGCGCGATCTCGCTGTTCGGCGACGGGCCGAACGGCCCCTTGTTGAAGGGATCGATCCAGCTCATGTACCAGCTGTTGGTCGGCAGCTGCAGATAGGTGGTGTAGAGCACCGCGATCTTGATGCCGCGGTTCTTGAGCGTGGTGCAGAGCGCCGGATTGATCGGCGACTGGCAGCGGTTGCCGCTGGCCTTTGGCTTCAGGCAGGCGGCGTTGCTCTCGTCCGCGACGCCATCGGAGACGAAGAACAGGTATTTCAACGGCGAGCCGGTGGTGCCGTCGCCGGGCGTCGAGATCTCGTTGCTGATGGCGGGGAACACCGTGGTGAACGGCGTATCCTTGTCGGCCGTGTAGGAGTCGTTGTTGCCGTAGACGCCCATCAGGTCGATGTTGCCTGCGGCGCTCTTGGCGCTGGACAGGCTCGACGACAGCGAGAAAAGCGCCCGCAATCCGATCGTCTTCGACGCCGCGCCGAAATCGTAGATCGCCATGCGGAACTGGTTCGTATAGGTCTGCGTCTGCTGCGCCGTGTCCATCAGCTGCTGGGTGGCGCTGCGCAGCACGTCGATCCGGGTGGTCACGCCGAGCGTCTTGGCGAGATTATAGTAGTTGTTGGAGTCGTTGTAGTCGTGGCATGCGAAGGCGCATTTGTCCGAAGTCGCATTGACCATCTTGGTCACGTCCGCCGGCGTCGCCGCCACACCCATCGACGGCGAATTGTCGAGCAGCAGGTAGAAATCGATGTATCGCGGCATCGAGGCCTTCGCCGTCGACGAGCCGTTCAGGGTCATGGTCTTGAACCCGACGATGTTCATGAACATCATGGGCACGGTGGCCGAGAACGACACGGTGGCGCTCAGCACCGAGCCGGCCTTCTTCACCTCCGGCGTCAGGCTGGTCAGCGTATAGCCCGATGTGCCGGACATGTTGCCGTTGAAGATCTTCGCCGCGTCGTCATTGCCGGCGGCGATCACCCCGTCCGAGGTCATCGCGCCCGCGGCGATGAAGGCCGGCGCCGTCCGGGACACCGCGCCGACCGATGCGGCGTCGACCGCCGCCTGCAGCTTGGCGCGCATCTGGTTGGCGCGGCTGTAGTCGACGCCGCAGCCGACCGCCGTGATCAGCGGAACGCAGACGATGGCGAACGTCACCGCGACGTTGCCGCTGACGTCGCGGCGAAGGCGGGCAAGCAGGCTGGATACAATTCGCATGAATGATGCCTAACGAACCATGAGGGGGTCACGGCGTTCACCCGTGAAAATACGCGGGCGGCCATTAAGGTTGGCTTATTTCAACCGTGGAAACGGGGCTCAAAACGGCCTAGGTTAAAACTCCCTCAACAGGCGCGCCTGGTTCTCGGACCGGCCCATCCCTCTCGAAACCCGATCGGACCATGCCCGACCTGAAACTCACGCTCGTGGTCGCCTGCGCGCTCGTCGACGCCGACAATCGCGTGCTGCTGGCGCAGCGGCCGCCCGGCAAGGCGCTCGCGGGCCTCTGGGAATTTCCCGGCGGCAAGCTCGAGCCCGGCGAGCGCCCGGAAGCCAGCCTGATCCGCGAGCTCGACGAGGAGCTCGGCATCACCGTGCGCGAGGCCTGTCTCGCGCCGCTGACCTTCGCCAGCCACGCCTATGAGACGTTCCATCTGTTGATGCCGCTCTACATCTGCCGGCGCTGGGAAGGCCTGGTGACCGCGCGCGAGGGCCAGCAACTGGCCTGGGTGCGGCCCAACAAGCTGCGCGACTACCCGATGCCGCCCGCGGACATCCCGCTGCTGCCGCATCTGATCGACTTGTTGATGTGAGCCGCGGCGACAGCCTCACGCTCACGCGTCATGCGCGGGCCTGACCCGCGCATCCATCTACATTTCGGACTCTTCAAGAGGGATGGATCGCCGGGTCAAGCCCGGCGATGACGAGAGTGGCTATTCATCCGCTCCCGCGCGAGGGCTCCGCTTCACTGCCGCCTCTAGGCTCGCCGTCGCCGAACCCGGCTTCAGCGGCTTCTGCTGGCTCTCATGCGGGGCCCAGCCTGACAACCAGATGATGTCGAAGGTGGCGCGGATGCGGCCGTCGGGATCGGCGAAGCGCTCGGCATAGATCTCGGCCATGCGCAGCAAGGTCGCGCGGCGCGTCGGCGTGCGACGGCGCTCGACCAGGCTGTTTGTCGCGCCCATGCGGCGGAGATCCTGCATCAGGCCGAACGCGCTGGCATAGCGGACCACGACCCGGTCGACATCCGTCACCGGCAACGCGAAGCCTGCACGCTGCAGCAGGCCGCCGACGTCGCGCAGATCGGCGAACGGCGCGACGCGCGGTGATACGCCGCCCTCGCACTCTGCCTCGGCGGCGGCGAAGGATTGCCGGAGCTCGGTCAGCGTATCGCCGCCGATCATGGCCGCCAGCAGCAGACCATCGGGGTGCAAGGCCCGGCGAATCTGCACCAGCAGTCCGGGCAGATCGTTGACGAATTGAAAGGCCAGCGCCGACAGCGCGAGATCGAGCGATTGCGCGGCCAGCGGCAGCCGCTCATCCGCCGTTTCGGGCGCAGCGATATGTGCGAGCTGCGAGAGGCGTCCCGAAAGATACGGCTTCAAGCCCGCGGCCGGCGTCCAGACGTCGGCAGCCGCGGTGAAGGACCGGTTCACTGCCGCAAGCCGATCCTCGATGTCCTCCGCAACGCGCTCCAACAGGAAGGTCTCCGGCGCTGCCGCAGCCCGCCGCTGCCTGAGCGCGAGCAGGCTGCGATCGAACAGAACGGGAGCGGTGACGGACTGGATCATTGGGGCTGGTTACGCCGATCCTCGCGGCCGGGCAATGCACCGCTTGAGCAGCGTGGGTTGCGGCGCTAGCCTCAATACATGGGTGTGACGTTTGCTCCAATCGGCGTCGGACGACTTCGTGCAGCCGTAGGCGCGCTGCACGGCGGTCTCGCGCATGTCGCGAAGCTCGCGCTCGACGTCGCGCTGCCGACGCTGTGCATCGCCTGCCGCGAGCCGGTCGACGGCGAGGGCGTCTGCGCGGCCTGCTGGGGCAAATTGTCGTTCATCGAGCGGCCGTATTGCCCGAAGCTCGGCATCCCCTTCGTCTACGATCCCGGCCCCGAGCTGCTGTCGATGGAGGCGATCGCGGCGCCGCCGGCCTATGCCCGGGCGCGCGCCGCCGTGCGCTATGACGAGGTCGCGCGCACCCTGGTGCATCAGCTGAAATATCAGGACCGCACCGATTTGGCGCCGATCATGGGCCGCTGGATGGCTCGCGCCGGCCGCGAGCTGCTGGCCGAGGCCGACCTCGTGGTGCCCGTGCCG
Organism: Bradyrhizobium sp. SZCCHNR1051; assembly: GCF_032489615.1. NCBI lineage: Bacteria > Pseudomonadati > Pseudomonadota > Alphaproteobacteria > Hyphomicrobiales > Nitrobacteraceae > Bradyrhizobium > Bradyrhizobium sp. SZCCHNR1051. The sequence continues at coordinate 112,690 of NZ_JAUEYJ010000005.1, forward strand.
CTGCACTGGCGGCGCGGCTTCAGCCGCCGCTACAACCAGTCCGGCGCGCTGGCGCGGGTGATCGCCCGGTCCAGCGGCGTCCGAATGCAGGGCGATGCGTTGCGCCGCGTGCGGGCGACCGAGCAGCAGGTCGGCCTGTCGCGCGCCCAGCGCGCCAGCAATGTGCAGGGCGCATTCCAGGTATCTTCAGACCGCCTGCATGACGTGCAGGGGCGCCGCATCGTGATCGTCGACGACGTGCTGACCACCGGCGCGACGGTGGATGCCTGCGCCCGCGCTCTGCTGCGCGCCAAGGCGGCCGAGGTCAGCGTGCTGGTTTTCGCCCGGGTTGTCGATGCCCCCCGCGCTCCCATATAATCTGTCGTTCCGTAACAGCTGAGCGCGACATGACCGCTGCGATCGAAATCTATACCCGTCCGGGGTGCGGCTACTGCACGGCCGCCAAATCGCTTCTGACCCGCAAGAACGTTCCCTTCACCGAGCATGACGCGGGCAAGGATCCGACGATCCGGCAGAAGATGTATGATCGTGTCGGCCCGGGCTCGACCTTTCCGCAGATCTTCATCGGCCACACCCATGTCGGCGGCTGCGACGATCTCTATGCGCTCGATCGCGAGGGCAGACTCGACGCCATGCTGGCGGGAGACAAGGCGACATCATGAGCAACGACCGCAGCTTTACCGCCGCCATGGTGCAGATGCGCACCTCGCTCCTGCCCGAGCCGAGCCTCGAGCAGGGCACCAGGCTGATCCGGGAAGCGGTCGCGCAGGGCGCGGAGTACGTCCAGACGCCGGAAGTGAGCAACATGATGCAGCTCAACCGGACGGCGCTGTTCGAGCAGCTCAAGAGCGAGGCGGACGATCCCTCTCTCAAAGCCTATCAGGCGCTCGCCAAGGAGCTGAGCATCCATCTGCACATCGGATCGCTGGCGCTGCGCTTCTCGGCAGACAAGGCCGTGAACCGCTCGTTCCTGATCGGCCCCGAGGGCAACGTGCTGGCGAGCTACGACAAGATCCACATGTTCGACATCGACCTGCCGGGCGGTGAGAGCTATCGCGAGTCGGCCAACTATCAGCCGGGCGAGACGGCCGTGATCTCGGATCTGCCCTGGGGTCGTCTGGGGCTGACGATCTGCTACGACGTGCGCTTCCCGGCGCTGTATCGCGCGCTGGCCGAGAGCGGCGCCTCGTTCATCAGCGTGCCCTCCGCCTTCACGCGCAAGACCGGCGAGGCGCACTGGCACACGCTGCTGCGCGCCCGCGCCATCGAGACCGGCTGCTTCGTGTTCGCCGCCGCCCAATGCGGCCTGCACGAGAACAAGCGCGAGACCTTCGGCCACTCGCTGATCATCGATCCATGGGGCGAGATTCTCGCCGAGGGCGGCGTCGAGCCCGGCGTGATCGTGGCGCGCATCGATCCGTCGCGGGTCGAGAGCGTGCGCCAGACCATTCCTTCGCTGCAGCACGGCCGCCGGTTCGGCATCGCCGATCCCAACGCGGGTCCGGACTATCTGCACCTGGTGCGGGGCTCGGCATGATCCGCTATGCGCTGCGCTGCGAGCGTGACCACACGTTCGAAAGCTGGTTCCAGAGCTCCTCGACCTACGATTCGCAGGTGAAGCGCAAGCTGGTGGAATGCCCGACCTGCGGCTCGACCAAGGTCGAGAAGGCGATCATGGCGCCGCGCATCGTCAGCAAGAAGGGCCGCGAGGCCGTTCCAGTGCCAGTGCCGGCCTCACCGACGCCAGCGCAGGAAGTAATTCCGCCGGGATCGACCGCGCTGATGATGGCGCAGGAGCGCGAGCTGCGCGCCAAGCTCAAGGAGCTGCGCGACCACATCGTCAAGAACGCCGACGATGTCGGCGAGCGTTTCCCGACGGAAGCGCGCAAGATGCATTACGGCGAGACCGAGCACCGGCCGATCTATGGCGAGGCCTCGCTCGACGAGGCCCGCGAACTGATCGAGGAAGGCATCGAGGTCGCCCCGATCCCGGTGCTGCCGGACGATAGGAATTGAGCAATCGAGAAGGCCTTTTCGTCATTGCGAGCGAAGCGAAGCAATCCAGGAGCCGAGGACAGATTCTGGATTGCTTCGCTTCGCTCGCAATGACGGGGGAGAGATCTCGGCCTGCACTCTCTCTTTCGCCGGTGTGACGACATGCCCCCCCTCTCCTCGTCCTGGCAGCTCTGGGCCCTCCTCTCCGCGCTGTTTGCGGCCCTCACCGCCATCTTCGCCAAGGTTGGCGTCGAAGGTCTCAACTCCGATCTTGCCACGCTGATCCGCACCGCGATCGTGCTGATGACGCTGGCGCTGATCCTGTTTGCGACGGGCCAGCTCACCAGCCCGGGACCGATCTCGACCAAGAGCTGGGTGTTCCTGACGCTGTCGGCGCTCGGCACCGGCGCCTCGTGGCTGTGCTACTTCCGCGCCCTGAAGCTCGGCCCCGCGACGCTGGTCGCGCCGATCGACAAGCTCAGCGTCGTGCTGGTCGCCTTGTTCGGCGTCGTGTTTCTCGGCGAACGACCGAGCCTGCAGGGCTGGATCGGCATCGTCCTGATCGCGGCCGGCGCCGTGCTGATCGCGATCAAGGGCTGACTATACTGCGATCAGCAGCGCTACCCCGGCAACGATCAGCACGATGCCACAGACCCCGCGCAGCGAAACCGGCTGCTTGAACGAGTAGTACGACACGCCCTGCGCGAACAGCACCTCGATCAGCGCGAGCGTGCGGACGTTGGCAGCCGCCGTCAGCGCGAAAGCCAGGAACCAGAATTGTGACGCGAAGGCGCCGACGAAGCCGGCCATCATCGACGGCCGCCACAGCGACAGGATTCCGCGCAGGATGTCCGGCGCGCGCGCCAGCAGGTAGACGGTCAGGATCGCGGTTTGCACGAACAGGCCCCAGACCAGCGTGTACGATGCGGCGGTCACGAAGGAGACGCCGTCGACGGTGATGATGGCGCCGCGGAAGCCGACCGCCGACAGGGCGAACGCCGCCGCCGCAACGAGGCCGGTCACGGTCGGCTTCAACTCCGCAAAGCTCTTGTCGCCACCGGGCCGAAGCGCCGTGACGACGACGCCGATGGTGGCGATCAGGATCGCGATTACCTTCGGCACCGAGAGCGGATCGCCGAGGAAGATGAAGCCGAAGATCGCAGTCTGGATCGCTTCGGTCTTCAGATAGGCCGTGGTGACGACGAAGGAGCGGTCGGTCATCGCCAGCAGCATCAGTCCGGTGGCGATGATCTGGCTGAGCGCGCCGAGCAGCAGCCACGGCCAGAACACAGAAGGCGGCCACGGCAGGTGGTCGCCGGTGGCCAGCAGCACCGCGGTCAGGAACACCAGCGAGAACGGGAAGCCGAACAGGAAGCGGATGTTGGTCGCGCCCCAGGTGCCGAGCTTCGCCGTCAGCGACCGCTGCATCGCATTGCGTGCGACCTGACCGGCGGCAGCCACCAGCGTGAAGGGAATCCAGAGCGAGGCGATGGAGAGCATGCGGGCACGGAGCGGCTGTGAAGGCCGGCACGGTGACGAGCGCGGGGCGCCGGGTCAACAGGACAGGCGGCAATTCAGTCGCATGTCAGGATTGCAGATCGCGGCGGGATGACAAACCACTATCTGCAGTTTGTGGTAAGCTCGCGTCACAACGACGGTGTCGTCCCTGCGAACGCAGGGACCCATAACCACCAGCTTCAGCTAGGTTGGACAATCCATCCAAGCGATGGTGCGGCAATGTACTACGTCTATATTCTGGCGAGTAGTCGCCACGGCACGCTGTATATCGGCGTCACCGACTCGATCCACAAAAGGCTTCAGCAGCACCGCGACGGCCAAGGCTCGGTCTTTGTGAAGAAATACGGAGTTTTTCGGCTGGTCTACATCGAGACCTACAATATCGCCGAAGAAGCAATCACCCGCGAAAAGCAACTCAAGCGCTGGAAACGCGACTGGAAGATCGAGCTGATCGAACGCGACAACCTCGAATGGCGCGATCTCAGCAACCTGATCTCCTAGCGTGCCTCAAACCACTCCCTGGGGTTATGGGTCCTTGCGTTCGCAGGGACGACACCTTTGGTGGAGCGGCATCTGGCTGGACCGACGACAACCGAGAATATAGCTGGCGAGGGGGAGCAAAGCTGTCGTCCCGGGCAAGCCCGATGACGCGACGCTTCAGCGGGCGTAGACCCGGGACCCATACCGCGTGATCTGTCTTGGGGCAGGCTGCACGTTGAACCTGTCGCGCCACGGAAAGCCCGCCAGCGACCTGATCTCCTAGCGTGCCCCGAACCACTCCCTGGGGTTATGGGTCCCTGCGTTCGCAGGGACGACACCGGTTGTGGAGCAGCATCCCGGCCGAACCGAAGCGCGACGCCGCGCTACACCATCTGCTCGGCAACCATCATGTAGTTCACGTCCATGTCGGTCGACAGACTCCAGCGGTCGGCGAAGGGGCTGTAGACGACGCCGCTCTGCTCGGTGATGACCAGGCGATTGTCGAGCAGGTATTTCGTCAGCTCGTCCGGCGTGACGAACTTGCTCCACTCATGCGTGCCGCGCGGCAGCCAGCGCAGCACATATTCGGCACCGACGATGGCGAGCGCAAAGCTCTTCCAGTTGCGGTTCAGCGTCGAGACCACCATCATGCCGCCCGGCTTCAGCACGGCGGCACAGCGGCCGAGGAAGGCACCGACATCGGTGACGTGCTCGACGACCTCCATCGCCAGCACGATGTCGAAGCGCTCGCGCGGATCCATCTCCTCGATCGTGGTGCAGCGGTAGTCGATCGACAGATGGCCCTTTTCCGCGTGCAGCCTGGCAGCGGCAATGTTGCTGGCCGAGGGATCGACGCCGACGACCTGCGCGCCCAGCCGCGTGAACGGCTCGCACAGCAATCCCGCGCCGCAGCCGATGTCGAGCATGCGCAGTCCCGAGAGGCAGTTCAGGCTCTTGGCGTTGCGCTCGAATTTCCGGCAGGCGGCATCGCGGATGTAGGTCAGGCGCAGCGGGTTGATCTTGTGCAGGGGCGCCATCTTGCCCTTGGGGTCCCACCAGGTCTCGGACAGTTTCGAGAACTTCGCGATCTCGGCCGGATCGACGGTCGAGCCGGAGGGAACAGAAGTGCTGCGGGAATCCTGAGGCATTGTCATCGCTGAATACTCAATGATCGAAGCTGCGGCGCCGTACCGGGCTAACGCGCCGTGATGGCGTTCCGGAACGCCAGCGGCTCCGCGATGGTCGAAATGGTTTCCTTGCCCTCGCCCACACCCAAGATGGTGACGTCGCCGTAATTGAGAACCCGTCCCATGATGGTCTGGTTGACGTCGACGCTCTCGACCTTGTCGAGGGCCATCTCGAAGGTACGGCGCTTGATGAAACCGGTTTTATGGACGACGCGACGATTGGTAACGTCCGTCTCCGTGGTGAGGCGATGGAACCAGGCCCGGACCGTCCAATACAGGGCGACAATGGCGATGACGGCGGCGGTGGCCAGGCACAGCATGACCAAACTGTCGTTCACGGTCATGCGGGAGAGGACGAGCAATCCAAACACGACGATCCAGGCCCCGATCGCGGGCAGGTAGAACATCCAATGCGCGTTGGTCGAATACAGCACCTTCTCGCCGGGTTGCAGGATTTCGTCGATGTAACGCGCCATTCCAAGCCTCTCACCTGACCCTGTCACCAACCTGACCCTGTCACCACAAGGAACCGTCTTGCCCCCAGCCGCGGCGCTATGTATACGCGCGTTTCGGCTGGCGCGCCTCCGGTTTCGCGCTCAGCCGGTCAACTTATCCTCCTGATGGGAATGAGCGCGTCGTCATGGGTCGCCTCGTGCTGAAATTCGGCGGCACATCCGTCGCCAACATCGACCGCATCCGCAACGTCGCGCGCCACGTCAAGCGCGAGGTCGATGCCGGTCATGAGGTTGCCGTGGTCGTCTCGGCGATGTCGGGCAAGACCAACGAGCTGGTCGCCTGGTGCACCGAGGCGTCGCCGATGCATGATGCGCGCGAATACGACGCCGTGGTGGCCTCGGGCGAGCAGGTCACGTCCGGCCTGCTGGCGATCGTGCTGCAGAGCATGGGCATCCAGGCCCGCTCGTGGCAGGGCTGGCAGATCCCGATCAAGACCAGCGACGCCCATGCCTCGGCGCGCATCGTCGATATCGACGGCACCGAGCTGATCCAGCGCTTCCGCGACCGCAAGGAAGTTGCGGTCATCGCCGGCTTCCAGGGCATCAACGCCGAAACCGGGCGAATCACCACGCTCGGCCGCGGCGGCTCGGACACTTCGGCGGTGGCGATCGCGGCCGCCATCAAGGCCGACCGCTGCGACATCTATACCGACGTCGACGGCGTCTATACCACCGATCCCCGGGTGGTGCCGAAGGCCAAGCGGCTCGACAAGATCGCCTTCGAGGACATGCTGGAGCTGGCGTCGCAGGGCGCCAAGGTGCTGCAGGTCCGTTCGGTGGAACTGGGCATGGTGCACAACATGCCGATCTTCGTCCGCTCCTCATTCGACAAGCCTGAGGATATCGACCCGCACGCCAACCAGCCGCCGGGGACGCTGATCTGCAGCGAGGAACAAATCATGGAAAATCACGTCGTGACCGGCATCGCCTTCTCCAAGGACGAGGCCCAGATCTCGGTGCGCCAGATCGAGGACAAGCCGGGCGTTGCCGCGTCGATCTTCGGACCGCTGGCGGATGCCAACATCAATGTCGACATGATCGTCCAGAACGTCTCCGAAGATGGCAAGACCACCGATCTGACCTTCACGGTGCCGGCGACCGACTACAACCGGGCGCGCGAGACCATCACCGCGGCCAAGGACAAGATCGGCTACCAGCGCTTGGATACCGCAACCGACGTCGCCAAGGTCTCGGTGATCGGCTCGGGCATGCGCAGCCATGCCGGCGTCGCCGCCAAGGGATTTGCCGCGCTCGCCGCCCGCAACATCAACATTCGCGCGATCACGACCTCCGAGATCAAGTTCTCGGTGCTGATCGACGCCGCCTATACCGAGCTCGCCGTCCGCACGCTGCACACGCTCTACGGACTGGACCAGGCCTAGAAAATCCTCCTCCGCGACCACACCTGTCCCGTTATGTGACAGCGGGACGGGCCGGAGATCGTTCGAAAGCCGTTGACGCCGCCCGCGGTGGCAGGCGTTTTGCTTGGCAAAACAAGCCCTAATTCGCTATACGCCATCGCAGGATGGCAGCCGCAAACTGTGCTCCAGTGATGGTTGTTCTGGTTCGGGCCGGCACTCTGAGCGTGCGATAGTGCCGAATCGAGAAAGCTGTTAGATGCCACGAGTTTAGCGCCAGATCCGGCCGCGTGCCGGGCTGGCCCCAGGAAGGGGGATTGTGCCACATGCGAAGCGCGTCGGGAGGCCCCCGCGTCCTGCTCAGACGGCTTCGCGAGACCATGGCGGAGCAGGTCTCGGCACAGGAGCGACTCGACAAGATCGTGGTGCTGATCGCGGCCAACATGGTCGCGGAGGTCTGCTCGGTCTATGTGCTTCGCGTCGACAACACGCTCGAGCTCTACGCCACCGAAGGTCTGAACCGCGACGCCGTTCACATGACCGTGCTGAGCGCGCATGAGGGCCTCGTCGGCCTCGTCGCGAGCGAGGCGACGCCGCTCAATCTGAACGACGCGCAGAGCCACCCCGCCTTCTCGTACCGGCCGGAAACCGGCGAAGAGATCTACCACTCCTTCCTTGGCGTGCCGATCCTGCGCGCCGGCAACACGCTCGGCGTGCTGGTGGTGCAGAACCGCGCCAAGCGCACCTATGTCGAGGAAGAGGTCGAGGCGCTGCAGACCACCGCGATGGTGCTCGCCGAGATGATCGCCTCCGGCGAGCTCGCAGCGCTCGCCCAGCCCGGCGCCGAGCCGGCGGCGCGGCACTCGATCCACAAGACCGGCACCGTGCTGTCCGATGGCATCGCGCTCGGCCACGTCGTGCTGCACGAGCCGCGCGTCGTCATCAACAACTACATCGCCGAGGACCTGCCCAAGGAGATCAAGCGGCTCGACGCCGCGCTGCTCAAGCTGCGGGCCGACCTCGACCGCATGCTGGAGCGCGGTGACGTCGCCGATGGCGGCGAGCACCGCGAGGTGCTCGAAGCCTATCGCATGTTCGCCAACGACCAGGGCTGGTCGCACAAGCTGCACGAGGCGGTCGCGACCGGCCTCACGGCGGAAGCCGCCGTCGAGCGCGTGCAGTCCGACACCCGCGCCCGCATGCTGCGCTCCACCGATCCGTATTTGCGCGAGCGGCTGCACGATCTCGAGGACCTCGGCTACCGGCTGCTGCGCCAACTGGTGGGCCAGGACCACGCGCCCCGGCGCGAGCACCTGCCCGACAATGCCATCCTGATCGCGCGCGCAATGGGCCCGGCGGCGCTGCTCGACTACGACCGCAAGCGGCTGCGCGGCCTCGTGCTCGAGGAAGGCACTGCCAACTCGCATGTCGCGATCGTGGCGCGTGCGCTCGGCATTCCCGCCGTCGGCGAGGTGCCGAACGCGCCGGGCATCGCCGATCCCGGCGACGCCATCATCGTCGATGGCACGTCGGGCTCGATCTACGTTCGGCCGTCGTCCGAGATCGAGTCCGCCTATGCCGAGCGGGTGCGCTTCCGCGCTCGCCGCCAGGCGCAATATGGCGAGCTGCGCAACAAGCCCTGCGTGACCAAGGACGGCCAGCCGATCGAGCTGATGATCAATGCGGGCCTGGTCATCGACCTGCCGCATATCGAGGACACCGGCAGCGCCGGCATCGGCCTGTTCCGCACCGAGCTGCAATTCATGGTGTCCGCCAGCCTGCCGCGCTCGAGCGACCAGCTGGCGCTGTATCGCACGGTTCTCGACGCCGCCGGCCACAAGCCCGTCACGTTCCGCACTTTGGACATCGGCGGCGACAAGGCGCTGCCCTACATGGAGACCGTGATCGAGGAGAATCCGGCGCTCGGCTGGCGCGCGATCCGCCTCGGCCTCGACCGTCCGGGCCTGCTGCGCGGCCAGATCCGGGCGCTGCTGCGCGCCGGCGGCGGCCGCTCGCTGCGCATCATGTTCCCGATGATCTCGGAAGTCGCCGAGTTCGACACGGCCAAGGCGATCGTCGAACGCGAGCTGACTTACTTGCGCCAGCACGGTCACACGCTGCCGGAGCGCGTCGACGTCGGCACCATGCTCGAGGTCCCGGCGCTGCTGTATCAGCTCGACGAGCTGCTTTCGAAGGTCGATTTCATCTCGGTCGGCTCGAACGACCTGTTCCAGTTCCTGTTCGCGGTCGATCGCGGCAATGCCAAGGTCTCCGAGCGCTTCGACACGCTGTCGACGCCGATCCTGCGGGCGTTGCAGCAGATCGTGCACAAGGCCAAGGCGGCCAAGCGGTCGGTGTCACTGTGCGGCGAGATGGCCTCCAAGCCGATCGGCGCGCTGGCGCTGATCTCGCTCGGCTACCGCTCGCTGTCGCTGTCGGCCACCGCGCACGGCCCCGTGAAGGCGATGATCCTCGAACTCGACGCCGGCAAGGCGGCGACGAAGATGGCCGAATGGCTGGCCGCACCGGCCGGCAGCTTCTCGATGCGGCAGAAGCTGACCGAGTTCGCCGAGAGCGAAGGCCTCGCGCTGTAGCGGGCCGTCGCGCCAAGCGTCTTCCGTTCGTATCGTTTGCTCCTAGATCAGATTGCATCATGTCGTCGCTTCCCCAAGCCAAACTGGATGTCCTGCTCGCGCATCACGCCTCGCTCGAGGCGGAGCTGCTCGGCCAGGTCAATTCCGACCGCTACGTGCAGATCACCCGTGAGCTCGCCGAGCTCAATCCGCTGATCGACGCGGTGAAGGCGTATCGCGCCGGCGTCAAGGAGCTCGCCGAGACGGAGGCGCTCATCGCCGATCCCACCACCGACGCCGAGGTGCGCGCGATGGCCGAGGCCGAGCGCGACGAGCTGATCGCGCGCCGCGGCGAGCTGGAGCAGCAGATCCGCGTCGCGCTGCTTCCGAAGGATGCGATGGACGACCGCAACGTCGTGCTTGAAATCCGCGCCGGCACCGGCGGCGACGAGGCCTCATTGTTCGCCGGCGACCTGTTCCGGATGTATGAGCGCTTCGCCGCCCTGCAGGGCTGGAAGGTCGAGGTGATCTCGGCCTCCGAAGGCACCGTCGGCGGCTACAAGGAAATCATCGCCGAGGTGCAGGGCCGCGGCGCCTTCGCCAAGCTGAAATTCGAATCCGGGGTGCACCGCGTGCAGCGCGTGCCCGATACCGAGACCCAGGGGCGCATCCACACCTCGGCCGCCACGGTTGCCGTGCTGCCGGAGGTCGAGGAGGTCGATGTCGACATCAAGCAGGACGACCTGCGCATCGAGACCATGCGCGCCCAAGGCGCCGGCGGCCAGCACGTCAACAAGACGGAATCGGCGATCCGCATCACCCACATCCCGACCGGAATCGTCGTGATGATGCAGGACAGCCGCTCGCAGCACAAGAACCGCGCCTCCGCGATGAACATCCTGCGCTCGCGCATCTACGACGCCGAGCGGCAGAAGGTCGACGCGGCGCGCTCGGCCGAGCGCAAGGAGAAGGTCGGCTCCGGCGACCGCTCCGAGCGCATCCGTACCTATAATTTCCCGCAAGGGCGCGTCACCGACCACCGCATCAACCTGACGCTCTACAAGCTGCCGCAGGTGATCGCGGGCGAAGCGCTGGGCGAACTGATCGACGCGCTGACGACCGAGCACCAGGCAGCCCAGCTCGCCGCGCAAGGTGCGGCGGCGTGATGCGCACCGGCGCATTGCAGGAGGCGATGCGACGCTGCCCCGACACAAACGGTGTCGTCCCGGCGAACGCCGGGACCCATAATCACCGGCCTTCGTGGCTGTCACAGAAGGCAACTCCGACCGCCCGTCCCGCAACGGCACGGCGTATGGATCCCCGCGTTCGCGGGGATGACGCGTGGAGGGAGCTTGCGCGATGACCGGCCTCATCGCCGGCGTGACGATCGATGCCGCCCGCCGTGCCCTGGCCGCGCGCTTTGCTGATGCAGGCCTCGACTCGCCCGAGCTGGATGCGCGGCTGCTGGTCGGCCATGCGCTGCAGCTCGACCTCACCGGGCTCGTGATGCACGGGAGACGACAGCTCTCCCATGACGACGCGCAGCGCCTGGAAACGCTGATGCAGCGCCGGCTGGCCGGGGAACCGGTCGCCCGCCTCCTCGGCACCAAAGAGTTCTGGGGCCTGGACCTGCGATTGTCGGCCGATACGCTGGTGCCGCGACCGGACACCGAGACCGTGGTCGAGCTGGCACTGGAACATCTCGCGGCCGGCGGCGGCCTGAAGCGTCGCTTGCGCATCGCCGATCTCGGCACGGGCTCCGGCGCGATCCTGCTGGCGCTGCTGTCCGAGCTGCCGCGGGCCTTTGGACTGGGCACCGACATCAGCTTGGCCGCGCTGACGACCGCGCGGGACAATGCGCGCGCGCTCGGATTGGCCGACCGCGCCGGCTTCGTCGCCTGCTCCTACGCCGCAGCGCTGGCTGTGGGTTTCGACCTGATCGTGTCGAACCCGCCCTACATCCCGTCGTCCGAGATCGGCGCGCTCGACGCCGAGGTGCGCGCTCATGATCCGCTACGCGCACTGGACGGGGGCAAGGACGGGCTCGACGCCTACCGCGCGCTGATCCCGCAGGCAGCGGCCCTGCTTCAGCCCGGCGGCGCTGTCATCGTGGAGGTCGGGCTTGGCCAGAGTGACGACGTCGCTGCATTGATGGTGAGGGCCGGCCTGACGGCCGATTCCTCGACGATCCGGGCCGATCTGGCCGGTATTCCCCGAACCGTCATGGGCTTAAAAAAGCTCCGGTAAAGGTCGGGGGATAGAGAAAAAGCTCTTGGAATATCCCCCGGGAGCGACTACGTTCCACCCATAGCACCGGCGCAGGCCACGACGAGCGGTATTCACACCGCAGCAGTCAGATGCCAGAGAGCCGCGCCGGGCGATAGGTTCCAGAACGCAGATCTGCTGAGCGCGAGAGCCGGATGGCTGCGCAGCCCGCGACTGCAAAGCGAACGAAAGCCTGACTTTGCACTTGAGGTCTTACGCTAAGCAAACTGGGTCGGTCGTGGCGCATCTCGTCGTGGCTGGCTGAATGACGTGGTTCGCTGGTCCCAGGGGGCTGGCGGGTGGGGAACGCGTTTTGAACGCGCTTTTGTCGAGAGAATCGGCTGTCGATCACATCGGCATGGGTCGAACCGGCATGTCGGAACCGGCATGGGTCGGATGGCCATTTGGACCGCGCACGAGGCGTCCGAGCCCGGCGAAGGTAATTCAATACGCTTTCGGTATTCCGATAACAATCAGTGCTCACTATCAGTGCTCAGCAATCGGTGCTCCTAACGCAGGGTTGGAATAAAGGCAGGACATGAGAAACGGTCAGAACAACAAGCGGATGCGCAACCGGAACAGCGGCGGTAACAACAACAATAACCGGCGCGGCCAGAATCCGCTGACCAGGGTGTTCGAGTCCAATGGACCGGACATCAAGATCCGCGGTACCGCCTCTCATGTCGCCGAGAAATATGTCCAGCTTGCCCGCGACGCCCGCTCCTCGGGTGACCCCGTTGCCGCCGAGAACTACTACCAGCACGCCGAGCACTATTTCCGCCTGATTGCCGCCGCGCAGGAGCAGTTCCGCCAGAACCAGCCGCAGCAGCAACCGCGCAACGCCGATGACCTGACCGTCGACGACCTCGATGATGAAGGCGAGAGCTTCTCGCATTTCGGCCAGGAGCCCGGCTTCGTTCCGGCCCAGCCGCAGCCTCAACCCCAACCCTTCATGCGCGATCGCGAAGGCGGCCAGCGCGAGCGCGGCGACAACCAGCCCTATCAGCGCGAGCAGCAGCCGCGCGAGCATCGCGAAGCGCGTGAGCATCGCGAGCCGCGCGAACACCGCGAGCCGCGGGAGCACCGTGAACCGCGTGAGCATCGTGAGCGGGAGCCGCGCGAGCACCGCGAGCGTCCGCAGCCCGTCCAGTACCAGCCCCAGCCGCAACCCCAGCCCGTCATCGCCGACAGCGGGGTCGATCGGTTGCCGTCCTTCATCACCGGCCCGCAGCCGCAGATCGCCAATGCCCCGGCCGCCTTCGAGGGCGCTGCCGAGCGCTATCCGCGCCGCCGCCGGCGTCCGCATGGTCCGCGCGGTGAAGCAGCCGCTGCTGCGCCGGCGCCGAGCGAGGACCTCAATCCGGGCGAATAGCGATTTCGCTCCGTCATGACGAAACGGGTGGGCCCTGAGCCCACCCGTTTTTCTTTGCGCTGAGAGGCACGCAGGGAGCGACCCGGTGTCATCCGTCGCGCGACGGCAGACCGACCTCGCGGCGGCCGGAGCCACCGGATCCTGGGGCCGACGGTGACGGCGCCAGCACGGGTTCGAGTCGTGGGATCAGCCGGATGCGCTCGCGGCGCGCCGGGATCACCCGGTAGACCTGCTTGGTCGCCTCGACGATGTGGACACCGGCGAACGGCAGCGACAGCGCCGCGCCGACGCGCTCCCAGGCCATCGCCGATTTCAGGAACCAGCCGCCGACCGGGGGCATGAACAGCGCCTCGCCCCAGCCGGTCGGCGTGAACCAGGTCTGCCGCAGCAACTGCGTGATCTGCGAGCGCGAATAGGGCCGGCCATGGCCGAATGGCGTGTTGTCGGTCCGCGTCCAGACGCCGCGCCGGTTCGGGATCACGATGATCATGCGTCCCGCCGGCGCCAGCACCCGCCACATCTCCCGCAGCAGCCCGGCCGGGTCGTCCGACATCTCCAGCGCATGCACGATCAGGATGCGGTCGACCGCCGCATCGGGCAGCGGCAGCGAGAACTCGTCCACCAGCGAGGCCAGGGTCGGCCGCGCCGTCGGCCATTTCAGCACCCCCTGCGCCGCCGGCATAAAGGCGATGCAGCGTTCGGAATCCTCGCGGAACAAGCCGAGATAGGGCGTGGGATAGCCGATGCCGAGCACCCGCTGCCCGGCCGCGTTCGGCCAGCGCGCGCGGATGCCGCGGTTGATCAAGAGCCGCGCGACGATCCCGAGGCGACCCGAATAGAAATTCCGCAGATCGATCACGTCCATGACGTCAATGTATCATGCGGGCGCGCGCTGCCGCGCGCCGAATATTGCGTTGCGCCTCCAGCGTTAACGCCATATCTCTGCCCGGGACATCGGAGGCCGCCCCGCAGCGCTGCGCCCGGGCTCCGCTTCCACGACCTTCTGGCATCGCGAGCGCTACCATCGTGCCTCGCCCGGTCCCGCCGACGGAGACATCATGGCCGCCGACATCCGCGTCTTCACCTGCCTGTCCGACAATTTCGGCTATCTGATCCATGACCCCGCGACCGGCGCGACTGCCTCGATCGACGCCCCCGAGGCCGGACCGATCGTCCGGCAATTGGACGCCGAAGGCTGGACGCTCACCGACATCCTGATCACGCATCATCATCACGACCATGTCGGCGGCGTCGCCGAGCTCAAGCAGAAATATGGCTGCCGGGTGGTCGCGCCGCACGACAAGACGACGGCGATCGCCAACGTCGACCTGCGCGTCGCCCATGGCGATGTCGTGAAGATCGGCGAGCTGCTCGCGCGCGTGCTGGAAACGCCCGGCCATACGCTCGACCACGTCTCCTACGTGTTCGACGCCGACAAGGCGTTGTTTGCGGCCGACACGCTGTTCTCGGTCGGCTGCGGCCGCGTGTTCGAAGGCACCTATCCGATGATGTGGGACTCGCTTCTCAAGCTGCGCGCGCTGCCGGACGACTTCCGGCTCTATTGCGGTCACGAATACACAGCCTCGAACGTCAAATTCGCGCTCACCGTCGACGGAGACAACGAGGCGCTGAAGGCTCGCGCCGAGGAAGTCACGCGGCTCCGTGCCGCCAACCGGCCGACCATTCCGTCGCTGCTCGGCGACGAGAAGACCGCCAACGTGTTCCTGCGCGCCGACGATCCGGCCGTCGCTTTGCGGCTGCGCATGAAGGGCGCCAGCGCCGAGCAGGTGTTCGGCGAGCTGCGCGAGCGCAAGAACAAGTCGTAAGGCTGAGGAAGACGATGACCACGCTCTCGGCTGCCGACATCATCGCGCGCCTTGGTCTGCAGCCGCATCCGGAGGGCGGACATTTTCGCGAGACGTTTCGCGATCCGGCCGTGGACGCCTCCGGCCGCGCCGCATCGACCTTGATCTATTTCCTGCTCGCCCGCGGCGAGCGTTCGCATTGGCACCGGGTCGACGCGGTCGAGACCTGGCACTTCTATGCCGGGGCAGCGCTGACCTTGCGGATCGCCGCCGAAGGCCAGGCGCCGCAAACGACGACGCTGGGGATCGACCTCGCAGCCGGCCAGCAACCGCAGGCGATCGTCCCTGCCCATGCCTGGCAAGCCGCCGAGAGCGCCGGCGATTGGACGCTCGTCGGCTGCACGGTGGCGCCGGGCTTCATGTTCGAAGGATTCGAACTCGCGCCGCCCGGCTGGGAGCCGGAGGTCTGAGTCAGGCGCTCGCGCCCGCGACCTTCGCGGCGGGCTCGGCGAAGCGCTGGCGCTCCTGGGCGAGGAAGCCGGAAATCGCGTCGGCCGGCATCGGCTTCGCGAAGTAGTAGCCTTGGATGTAGTCCGCGCCCAAACGCCGGAGGCTGTCGAGCTGCTCCTTGGTCTCGACACCTTCGACCACACACGAGATTTCCATGTCGGCGCAGAGGCCGGTCAGCGACTTGATGATCTTGTGGCTGATCGGGTTGGCATTGACGTCGCTCACGAAACTGCGGTCAACCTTGAGCTTGTCGAGCGGCAGCCGGTGAACGTGGCTGAGCGACGAGTAGCCGGTGCCGAAATCGTCCAGCGAGATGCCGCAACCGATCGCCTTCAGCGCCGCGATCGACTGCTCGGCGCGGGCGAAATCAAAGGTGACGGCGGTCTCCGTGATCTCGAACTCGATTCGGCGCGGCGGAACGCCGCTGGCATGAATGACCGCCAGCAGCGGAAGAACACCGTCCGGCGAACAGATGTCGTGCGCGGAGAGATTGAACGACACGCGAATGTCGTCCGGCCAGGTCCGCGCCGCCGCGAGCGCCTTGACCAGCAGACAGCGCGTCAGGCTGCGGATGACGCCGATCCGCTCGGCCGCCGGGATGAAGCTTGCGGGCGACACCGTCCCCAGCTTGGGGCTGTGCCAGCGCGCCAGCACCTCGAATCCGGTGGTGCGCGAATTCGTCGCGTCCATGATCGGCTGAAACGCCAGATCCATCTCGGCTTCGAAATCGGCCGTGCGCAACAGGTGCTCGATCACGCTGCGGCTGCGGATCTCCGCCTCGAGCTCGGTCGAGAAGATGATGGCCTGGCCGCGGGCGCGGCGCTTGGCGTGGTAGAGCGCATAGTCGGCGCATTCGTACAGCGCATCCGCGGCCATGGCCGAGCGCGGATATAGCGCAAAGCCGGTCGAGCACGACAGGCCGGTATGCGTCGTGTCGAACTGATAGGGCAGCTTGATCAGCTCGGTGATCTGCCGTCCGAGGTTGAGCAGATCGTCGTCCGTTGGGTTGCCGGCGACCACCAGTCCGAACTCGTCGCCGCCGAGCCGGGCGAGATGGACCTGGTCGCCATGGCCGGCACAGGCGTCGCGGACGCGGCGCGCGGCCTCCATCAGCACGCGGTCGCCGACCGTATGTCCATAGGTGTCATTGATCGGCTTGAAGCCGTCGAGATCGATGATGCCGACGGCGAGCCGCGTGCCGTCCCGCTCGGCCTCGGCGAATGCCTGCGTGAGCTCCGAGAAGAAGCGGCGGCGATTGGGCAGATCGGTCAGCGCGTCCAGATTGGCGAGGCGGAAGTTTTCATCCGACAGCGCTTGCGTCGCGGCCTGCTCCGCGAGCAGCGATTTGCGGCTGGCGACGAGCGCGGCGAAATCCCGATAGTAGATGAACAGCACCGTGACCATGGCGCCGGACACGAGCAACTGATTGACCGCGATCGCACGCAGCGCGTGAACGCCCGTGGACATGAAGAAGATGACGTAGGGGACGATGACCACAAGGGTCACGATCAGCGCCGCGGAGCGCAAATGCATCAGGCAGAAGATGATGCCGATGACCGTGACCGCCATGTAGAACGCGACCTGCCCCTTGGCGAACGGATCGCCATAGGGAAACAACGCGAATGACCAGACGACGAACAGCGCCCCGATCGGGCCGGCGATCCGGTTGGTGACGCGCAGGTTGCGCAGCACCTCGGCGTCGTTGCTGGCGGCCTCGCCCTGCCGCAGCCACCACAGCATGCGCGCGCCGGTAATCGTCGATAGCAGGGCCGGCACCGAAATCGTGAGCCACGTCGGCGCCAGCGGCAGGAACGTGTAGGCGAGCGCCAGGCTGTTGGTGATGAGAATGAAATAGAGCAGCGGCACCTGCTTCGAGAACGCCTGGAACTGCGCGCGCGTCAGCTCGGGATTGTCGGCGGGGACGCGAAACAACTCCCCCGCGCGGGCCATGTAACGTCTCACGTCCGGCATCGCCGCCCCGTTGTCAGCACCATTTCCCGCGAACTATCGCGCGGGACGGGTAAAGGGCGGGTTAGGTGCAGACCGCGCCAAACCGTAATCGGCGGTTGTGAGCTACCGGCCGGCGCGCTGGTTTTGCGCACGGTTAAGTGCGCATCAAGGATAACCGGCGGATTCGGGCCGCCGTACCGAAGTCCGCATGCGAGCGGGCACCGCCTGACTTTCGCTCAACCTGACGCGGTCAGCGCTTGCGCAGAAGGAACATGTCCTTGGCCGCGACCAGACCGCCGCCGGCGATCAGCAGCGCCGCCACGGCGATGGTCGCGCTCGGCCGCGCGTAGCCGGCAACGATCAGGAACGCCGTCGACAGCAGCGGCGTCGCATAGGACGCCGCACCGAGCACCCGAATGTCGCCCCGCTTCATGCCGATGTCCCAGGCGTAGAACGCAGCACCCACCGGGCCGATGCCGAGACCGGCAACAGCGAGCCACTGCGTCGGGCTGTCGGGCCAGACCGTTCGCTCGACCGCAACATGGACCAGGGCCGCCAGCGCGGACGTCGCCAGGCAGAAGCCGGCGACCGCATCGGTCGGCACCGCCTTCAGACGACGCGAGAGCACCGAATAGATCGCCCACACGAACGCCGCGACGAAGGCGGCCGCAAGCCCCGGCAACTGGCTCGCAGCGAAGCTCGCACCGTTGCCGAGCAACAGCAGCGCGGTTCCGACGAGACCGATCGCGGCGCCGACGACGTGATGGACCGCCAGGCGCTCGCCAGGCAGGAAGGCCGAGAACATCACGATCAGCAGCGGCCAGAGATAGTTCAGCAGCCCGGCTTCCGCCGGCGGCGCGAAGCGCAGCGCCAGGAAATACAGCGCGTGATAGCCGAACAGGCCGCCGACGCCCACGGCCCACGCCCTCGCCGGCTGCCGCAACACCTGCAGCCCATCCGGTCGACGCAACACACTGAGCAGGCCGACCGCGCCGCCGACAGCAAAGGTCATTGCCGCAAGCTGGAAGGCGGGGATCGTACCCGTCGCCACCGTCAACAAGGCGAGCAGCGACCACATCAGGATCGCGGTCAGACCGATCAGGGTCGCAGTGCGCTGGGACATCAGGCGGCAGGCTCCGTCACGGCCGGCTCATGCCGGCCACCACGCCTTCGTCCGTGCGGGAAGCGTCCAAGACGTGAATGCCCGCGGCGAGCGCGGGCGTTCGATTTCCTTAACCGCAGAAGGCGGCCGGAGGCAACGCCGCCGGCGCGGATCACACCATGTACTGGCCGCCATTGACCGACAGCGTCGAGCCGGTGATGGCTCCCGCCTCATCCGCCGCGAGGAACACCACGGCGCGCGCGATCTCCTCGGGCTCGCCGAGGCGCCCCACCGGAATCAGCGGCAGAATGGCTTTCTCGAGCACGTCCTTCGGCACCGCCTGCACCATCTCGGTGTTGATGTAGCCCGGGCAGATCACGTTGACGGTAATGCCGGCCTTGGCCGTCTCCAGCGCGAGCGCCTTGGTGAAGCCGATGTCGCCGGCCTTCGCCGCGGAGTAGTTGACTTGGCCAAACTGGCCCTTCTGGCCGTTGATCGAGGAGATGTTGATGATGCGGCCGAACTTGCGCGCGCGCATGCCCTCGATGACCGGGCGGGTCATGTTGAACAGCGAGCCGAGATTGGTGTTGATGACGGCGCTCCACTGCTCGAGCGTCATCTTGTGGAAGGCCGTGTCACGGGTGATGCCGGCATTGTTGATCAGCACGTCGATGGGACCGAGATCGGCTTCGACCTTCTTGATGCCTTCGCCGCAGGCCTCGAACGAGCTGACGTCCCATTTGTAGACGGGGATCTCGGTCTCGCTCTTGAACTTCTCCGCAGCGGCATCGTTGCCGCCGTAATTCGCCGCGACCTTGTATCCCGCCGCCTTCAGCGCCTTGCTGATCGCCGCTCCGATACCGCGCGTCCCCCCGGTCACCAACGCCACACGTGCCATGTCGAATCCTTCCCTCGATGACTGATCGCACAGGACAACCTCTGGCTGCCACCGTGCATACCGTTGTTATTGGATCATGAAACGTCGTGCGACGATCAACTTGCCGCATGACCATCGATGCTCGCTCAACTCCATTTTTTTAGTGGTCGATTATGCGACGTGTTTGACGGACATCAAGAACAAAACGCCCGGCGAGATCGCCGGGCGTTGATCTTTAGTTGAGCTGGACGCGATTGCGAAGATTGAACGGTTCGCAGTCAGTGCCGGCTTTTTAGTCGCGTGCGACGCACAGCGCGATGCCCATGCCACCGCCGATGCACAGCGTCGCGAGGCCCTTCTTGGCGTCGCGCTTCTGCATCTCATGCAGCAGGGTCACGAGCACGCGCGCGCCGGATGCACCGATTGGATGGCCGATCGCGATCGCACCGCCGTTGACGTTGACCTTGGCCGGATCCCAGCCGAGGTCCTTGTTCACGGCACAGGCCTGCGCGGCGAACGCCTCGTTGGCTTCGATCAGGTCGAGGTCGGCGATATTCCAGCCGGCCTTCTTCAGCGCCGTGCGCGACGCCGGGATCGGGCCGGTGCCCATGATCTTCGGGTCGACGCCGGCCTGTCCCCAGGACACGATCCGGGCGAGCGGGGTCTTGCCTTCCTTGGCGGCCTGCTTGGCGGTCATCAACACCACGGCCGCTGCGCCGTCATTGATGCCCGACGCGTTGCCGGCGGTGACCGTGCCGTCCTTCTCGAAGGCCGCACGCAGCTTGGCCATGGCCTCGACCGTCGCGCCATGACGCGGGTATTCGTCGGTGTCGACCACGGTGTCGCCCTTGCGGCTCTTGACCGTCACGGGCGCGATCTCGTCCTTGAACCTGCCGGATTTCTGAGCGGCCTCGGCCTTGTTCTGCGATGCAACGGCGAACTCGTCCTGCTGCGCGCGGGTGATCTGATATTGCTTCGCAACGTTCTCGGCGGTGTTGCCCATGTGATAGCCGTTGAAGGCATCCCACAGACCGTCCTTGATCATCGTGTCGACCAGATCGAGCGAGCCCATCTTCACGCCGGCGCGCAGGTATTGCGCATGCGCCGCCATGCTCATCGACTCCTGGCCGCCGGCAACCACGATGTCGGAGTCGCCATTGACGAGCGCCTGGTAGCCCAGCGCGACGGAGCGCAGCCCCGAGCCGCACAGCTGGTTGATGCCCCAGGCCGGGCTTTCCACCGGAATGCCGGCGGCGATCGAGGCCTGACGGGCCGGGTTCTGGCCCTGAGCTGCGGTCAGGATCTGCCCCAGAATGACTTCGGACACACGGCCCGGCTCGATGCCGGCGCGTTCCAGTGCGGCCTTGATGGCGACAGCGCCCAGCTCATGGGCCGGAACACTGGCAAAGGCACCGTTGAAGCTTCCAACCGGGGTACGGGCGGCACTGACGATGACGACATCGTCTGACATGGGCATCTCCTGGGGTTCTTGATCTTGGACGTGAAAGCGAGGGCTTGAGAACTTGAGGGTATTTGAAATGAAAATGATCTTTTCAGTTCACGGTCGTGCCGGCCGTCCGCAAGCCCCGGATTGGCGAGTGCGAAACCTTCGCGCTTCATCCTGTTAACGTCGTTGCGACATGTCAATTGGCGGCATCAGCAATTCCTGTTGCAGCGCATTCAAATTGGGATGCTTGGCCGTTTCGTGAGCAAGATTTCTGCTGCGGGATTAACCGTTCCGCACAAAACCGTAGCCGAACTCGCCCGAAAGTGATTACGTTATTGCATTGCGTAGCTCTTCGCCCTGCGGCGACGCCGCCGGGTTCCCTGTTCTCGGTTTGCATGTGTGAGCTCATGGCGAAATCTGACCAACCCACCACAATCAAGAAATACGCGAACCGGCGGCTCTACAATACCGGGACGAGTACCTACGTGACCCTCGAAGATCTTGCCTCGATGGTTAAGAACGGGGAGGATTTCCTGGTCTACGACGCCAAGACCGGCGACGACATCACACGCTCCGTACTCGCCCAGATCATCTTTGAACAGGAGAACAAGGCCGGCCAGAACCTGCTGCCGACCACGTTCCTGCGCCAGCTCATCCGCTTCTACGGCGACAGCATGCAGATGGTGGTACCGAAATACCTTGAGCAATCGATCGATACCCTGACCAGAGAGCAGGAAAAGTTCCGCAAACAGATCGCTGACACCTTCAGCGGGACGCCATTCGCGCCGCTCGAGGAGCAGGTGCGCCGCAACATGGAGCTGTTCCAGCAGACCTTCTCGATGTTCAAGCCGTTCGCGCCGCCGGCCCGCGGGGAGGAAAAGGCGGCCGAGCCGACCCCGGCCGCCGACGACAACATCGACGAGCTGCGTCGTCAGATGAAGGAAATGCAGGACCGGCTCGACCGCATGTCCGAGCCGAAGAAGGACGAGCAGCAAGGCTGACGCCGAAGGCCGGCGGCCGATCAGCTCGCCGCCGGCAACTCGACCGTGCCGTTACCGATCCACGGCCGATCGACCGAGGCGAGGCCAATCACCCGGCCCTGGATATAATCGCAGCCCCAGTCGCGCAGCAGCGCGACCGACGCCTCGTCCTGCACCCATTCCGCGACCGTCTTGATCTGCAGCCGTCGCGCCAGCTCGACCAGCGTCTGCACGAAGGCGCGGTCGTCAGCCGAGCGCACGAGATTCTGCACGAAGGCGCCGTCGATCTTGACGATGTCGACGCCGAGCTTGCGCAGATTGCGGAACGAGGTGTGTCCGGCGCCGAAATCATCGATGGCAATTCGGCTGCCGAGATCTTTCAGCCGCGTCACGAAGCCGCGGAGATCGTCGACGTCCTGGATCTCGACCGTCTCGGTGATCTCGACGATCAGCCGTTCGGCGACCCCCGGATGGGCGCGCATCATGGACTCGATCGAGGCCCACCAGTCCGGATCCATGGTGGTCTCAGGCGAGATGTTGAGGCTCAGGGTGACGTCGGGCGTGCTCGCAAGCTCCGCCACCACCAGCTCCAGAATGCGGTGATCGACCAGGCGGATCAGGCCGAGACGTTCGGCGACCGGCACGACGTCCGGCGCCAGGAGGGCCCGACCGTCATCCTGGCGCATCCGCACTAGGCATTCATAGAAGGCGGGCGCAAGCGTGTTGGCATTCACCACCGGCTCGAACGCCGTGACGATGCGCCGCTCATTGAGCGCGGTCACGATCTCATCGGTGACGCGGATGTTGACCTTGCGCTGCGCGTCGCGCTCCACGTTCGGCCGCCAGGTCGAGAACGATCCGATGCGGCGGCGCTTGGCGGCGTCGAGCGTCTCATGGGCGCGGTTGACCGCCTCCTCGACCGAGCGGGCGTGACGGGGAACGCTGACTGCGCCGATCGTCGCGGTGACGGCGACCGGACCAGACTTGGTCGGCACCACCTCGTCGCGCACCGTCGCGAGGAAGCGTTCGGCGGCGGTGTTCATGTCGTCCATCGTACAGTTCTTCAGGATCAACCCGAACTTGTTGCCCGAGAACCGCCCGAGCGTGTCACCGCCGCGGAGCCGGCCCCGGATGCGCTGGGCGATCTCCAGCACGACGCCGTCGGCGACGTCGAAGCCGAAGGCGTCGTTGATGCGCGCGAGATGATCGATGCCGACCAGCATGAAGGCGCAGGAGAAGCGGAAGCGCTGCGACTCCTCGATCACCTCGGCAAGCGTCGCCAACAGGTGCGTCCGGTTCAGCTCGCCGGTCAGCGGATCGTGGCGTGACAGCTTGAGCAGTTGCTCCTCGCGGGCGTGGCGCTCGTTGTTGATCCGCACGATGCCCTGGGCACGCGATGGCCGCCCATCGGGGCCGGCGAACCAGCAGCCGGTCTCCTCGACCCAGATCAGCGGCGCACCCGCGTGGGTGCGCACGCCATATTCGATCCGGTACGGCGTGCCGGCGGCGCCATGCAGCGGCGCCGCCTGGTGCATGATCTCGGAGCGGATGCTGCGGTCCGGCTCGATGAGCTTGCTGAATTCGGCGCCGTTGCAGAGTTGCGGCAGCGGAACGTCGGCAAACACCGCCCCGACGTGATCGCTCCAGACGATCACGTCGCTCGCCAGATCCCAGACGAAGGCAGCTTGGCCCAGGGACGCCAGGATCATCGCGGTCTGTGGCAATTCGGATGTCAAGATCGCCTCGTTTCGGCACAGGCCGGCAAGACCGGCGCTGATTTGGGAACGGCCGACGCGTATCAGCGCGAGCGGCGGCGGCCGACTTCGCGAATCAGACTACGCATCTCTGGTTAACGGAGAGCATGCCGAGGCGACGGGCGCGTGTCCGAGACGCGTCAACCATCTTTGGAACGTACAGCGCCCGACGCGCTTGGAACGGCATTGGCTTTGCGAGTTGGAATGGCGAAAGGCTCCGGCGTCCCATAACGTGACACGCGCGCCGGTAATGGTTGGGCAATGTTAACGATTGATCAGGACGAGGGCCGCCTGGACCGAACGGAGGAGACGTCGCGCTCGGTCGTGCTGCTGCCGGCCGGCACCAGCGACGAGCATCGCGCGGGCATGGTCCGCGCCTCCCGCCCCGACGCCAGCTTCGTCACCCATCTGATCGCGACCGCCGAGCACCTGCCACAGACCCGCACGCTGAGGCGTGCCGCGCCGGCAGACGTGCACAACGCCTATGCGGCGAGGCTTCAACCGGTGACGCGGGCCGTCGGCCGGACCCGGCAAGTGATCTGAGGGCGGCTCGCCTGCGCGTCAGGCCTTTGGCGTGTCGGTTTTTGGCGGCTCTTGGGCCCCCGGGCCGGTCACCTCGGCCTGCAACTCCGGGGCAGCGCCTTTCGGCTCCGCAGCAGCCGGCCGCGGCACCGAGCGATCGAGCAGCACCGATTCGGCGACCGAGGCCGCTGCCGGCACGGCATCGGTGGACTCCTCGTCGGGTGCAGGAGGGACAGCGGCATCCGCCGGCTGAAGCTCTGCCCTGGCCGGTTCTTTGGCCGATTCTTCGATCAGCTCGGGCTCGGGATCAGAGACGGACACGTCGGCAGGAACCGGCGCGGGAGCAGGCGCGGCTACGACGGCGCGGGCGGCGCGCTTGGTGCGCAGCGAGATGCCGCCGAAGAAATCGACCATCGCCAGCAGGGTCAGCAGCAGAAAGGTCGAATTCCCGAACTTCTGCCACATCACGAATTCCGCCGCGGCGCCGCCGAAGACCAGCAGCGACAGCAGATGATCGGTCAGATATTTCCCGTTCGGCTTCGCCGCCTTGATGATTTCGAGCAGCAGCAGCAGCACGCCCAGGGCCAGCAGCATGTCGCCGAGCGAGATCGTCCAGACCTCGCCGGACGGAAGCTGAAGGCGCAGCAGCGTCTCGCTGAAGGCGACCCCCGGCATCAGGAAGACGATCATGTTGTAGATCGCCAGCGGGATCAGCAGCAGCGGGAAACCGACCATGGACATCGGTTGAAGCCTTGGATGGCGCGGGCGGCGGCCCGGCGCAAAATCAATCGGTGCGAAGATGATGACAGCGAGACGGGATCACGCGACACAGATACGCAACGGTCCCGGCGAATCACGTCGCACGGGACCGCTTTCAACCCCATCGATGGCCGAATTCGGGCAGCTTGGAAAGCGGCCCGCGCGGACAATCAGGCGTCTTTCTTCTTCAGAACCTGGCGGCCCTTGTACATGCCGGTCTTCAGGTCCAGGTGGTGCGGACGACGCAGCTCGCCGGAATCCTTGTCCTCGACATAGGTCGGCTTCTTGATGGCGTCAGCCGAGCGGCGCATGCCGCGGCGCGACGGCGAAGTTTTTCTTCTGGGGACGGCCATATCGGTATCCTCTAGGGGTATTTCGGAAGGCATCGTCCGCAAAGGAAGGCTGCAGCCATGAAGCTGGCGAGCCCGGATGCCGATCAAGGCCGCGCTTATAGAGGAAGGGGTGCGGCATGGCTAGGGCTCTCCGAGGCATTTTTGGCCAAAATTGCGCCCGCTCGGGTCTCAACGCCGCTCCCCCCAGCAGGTCTGCAGGCTGGAGGCCTGGGCCCGCACCATGTAGGTCGCCGACAGCCGCCGCACGCCCGGCCCTGGAGCCCGGGCACTGCGCCGGACGGGGTTCGGCAGAATCGAGGCCATCAGGGCCGCCTCGCGCGGGCCGAGCCCCGCGGCGGAGCGGTTGAAGGCGTAATTTGCGCCCGCCTCGACGCCGAACTGGCCGGATGGGCCAAGCTCGGCGATGTTGAGATAGATCTCGAGAATGCGCCGCTTGCTGAGCACGAGGTCGATCCACAGCGCCAGCGGCAGTTCCAGCGCCTTGCGGACATAGCTGCGGCCCTGCCAGAGGAACAGGTTCTTGGCAACCTGCTGGGTGATGGTCGAGCCGCCGCGGCTGACCTCGCCGTCCTCGGCGTCGTCCATGACCTCCCGCAGCGCCCCCCAGTCGATGCCGTGATGGCCGCAGAATTTGGCATCCTCCGCGGCCACCACCGAGCGGGGCAAATACGGCGACATCGCCGAGAGGTCGATCCAGTGCCGCGTTACCGGCTGCCCCGTCACCGACCGCCACAGCATCAGGGTCGAGACGGGGTGACCCACGGCATAGAACGGCGTCAGCGCGTAGGGCACGAGCAGCACCAGCACGACGATCAGGAGGATGGTTCTGACGGTACGCAAGGGCAGGCGTCGCTCGGGTTGGACCGCCGCGGCGGCGGACAATTGGCCGGGATTATCCGACATCTCGATGTGGTTTCCTGCTTTTTTCCGCCGTTGCGGCCGAAAGCCGCCACCGCTCCGGCAATTGACGAAGTCGCCGCCATCAACGATTGTCCGGCGAATTTTGCCCCTGGAGCTCTTGTTAAATGACTGCGACGGCCCTCACCGACTTCACCCAACGCCTGGACAAGACCGCGGAAGAGACCGAAGCCCTGCTCGGCGAGCTCCTCGGCGATGCGCCGCTGGCGGACGAGATCATCAGGCCGAAGCGGCTGATCGAGTCGATGCGCTATTCGAGCCTCAACGGCGGCAAGCGGCTGCGCCCGTTCCTGGTGGTCGAGAGCGCCGCCGTGTTCGGCGTGCCCCGGCGCGGCGCGCTGATGGCGGGCGCGGCGCTCGAATGCATCCACTGCTATTCCCTGATCCATGACGACCTGCCGGCGATGGACAATTCCGACCTGCGCCGGGGACGTCCGACCCTGCACAAGGCCTATGACGACGCCACCGCGATCCTGGCCGGCGACGCGCTGCTGACCATCGCCTTCGACATCATCACCCGCGACGAGATCCATGCCGACGCCGGCGTCCGGCTGGCGCTGACCCGGGCGCTGGCCCGCTGCGCCGGTGTCGGCGGCATGGCCGGCGGCCAGATCCTCGATCTGGCCGGCGAAGGCCGGTTCGGCGACCGCGACCCGGTCGACGTCGCTCGCGTGCAGCAGATGAAGACCGGCGCCCTGCTCCGCTTCGGCTGCATCGCCGGCGCCCTGCTCGGCCAGGCGTCGGCAGCTGAGTACCAGGCGCTCGACGATTACGGCCGCGCGCTCGGCGAAGCCTTCCAGATTGCCGACGACCTGCTCGACGTCGAGGGCGATGCCGCGACGCTCGGCAAGCCGGCCGGCGCCGACGCCGAGCTCGGCAAGACCACTTTCGTCACCCAGCTCGGCGTCGAGGGCGCCAGGCAGCGCGTCCGCGACCTCCTCGCCCGCGGCGATGCCGCGCTGTCGATCTTCGGCGCCAAGGGCGACGTGCTGCGCGCCGCCGCCCACTTCGTCGCCGAGCGCAAGAGCTGAGGCGAGGCGTTGGCCGGAGTCCATCCCGACGATCCGGACCTCGCTCGCTTCGCAAGCATGCCGGCTGCGTTGCGCGTCATCTATGCGCGGCCGCGCACCTTCGTTTCGCTGGGCATCGCGATCATCGCGTTCTTCTTGCTGCCGCAGGCGCTCCGCCTGATCACGCGGCTGCTGCTCGCCTGGGACATCTTCACCGCGCTCTACCTCGTGCTGGTCGCGGCGATGATGCTTCGCAGCGAGCATCATCACATCCGCCGCAAGGCGATCATGCAGGACGACGGCCGTTTCGTGATCCTGCTGGTCACGGCACTCGGCGCCTTTGCCAGCATCGCGGCGATCGTGCTCGAGCTCGGTGCCTCCAAGCGCGACGCCCCGGCGCTGACGCTGGCGCTGCTCACCGTCTCGCTGTCCTGGGCCGCGGTGCATGCGACCTTCGCCCTGCACTACGCTCATGACTACTACCGCGGCGCCAAGCCCGGCGGCCTGCAATTCCCCAGCGGCGACACGGACGAGCACGCCGACTACTGGGACTTCGTCTACTTCTCCTTCGTCATCGGCATGACCGCCCAGGTCTCCGACGTCGGCATCACCGACAAGATCATCCGCCGCACTGCGACCGTGCACGGCATCATCTCGTTCATCTACAACACCGCGCTGGTCGCCCTGATGGTCAACATCGCCGCCAGCGCGATCTCGTCCTGATCAGTTGCACACTTCCACGCTGGCGTTGTTGGCCGGGCCGCCACCGCCGCGGTATTCGAGACGGCAGCCGGGCCGGACGGCGCGGCAGAGATAGGCATCACAATAGATCTGGCCCGACGACTTGGCCGGCCGAGCGGCCTGGGTCTGCGGCCTGGCGTAGCCCGGGGCCGCCCCGACGCCGACGCCGGCATTGGGAAGCGGCAGGCCGGGCTCGGGAGCAGCACGGGCGCGACGGCGCGACGGCATGTCCTCGTCGTCCTGCCCGCGCTTGGCGACCGGCTTCTTCTCGCGCCGCTTCTCACATTCATTGTCGTCGTTGACGAACGAACCCTCGGCGCAAACGATGCGGGTGCAGCGGTCGCCGTCCGGCTTGGTGCCATGCTGGCAGACCAGCGGGCAGACGCGGGCCTGCTTGAGCTTGATCACCTGCAGCGCATCGGCCGAGGCCGCCTGGGTGTCGAGCTTGGTGCCCGCATAGCGGTTGAACTGCGACAGCGAGCGGCGCGAGGCCGAGCCCCAGTCGCCATCGGCGTCCTCGCTGAGGCAGCCGACGCGGCGAAGCTCGAGTTGAACAGATTTGGCGAGATCAGCCGGCTGCGATGGGGGAGTCAGCGAGGCGACCTCCGGCCCCTGCTGCAGGGCTGCGGCCGCCGGCGCGCCCGGCGATGTCGCCGCGCGCGGATTGTCGGCCGCCGCGAGCTGCTGCTCCTGCCGCTTCTTCTCGGCGTCGGCCGCCTGCTGCTGTGCCAGCTGATTGGCCTTCTCGGCAGCAATGCGCGCCTGCTCGGCCGCCTTGGCCTCGGCCTCCGCCTTGGCGAGGGTATCCTTGCGGGCGCCCTCCGCGACGAGTCGCGCGCGCTCGGCCTCGGTGGCGCGGGCCTTCTCGGAAGCGGCGGCGCGATTCTCCTCGGCGGCGAGCTTTTCGAGCTGCAGCTTGGCAAGGCTGGCATAGAAGCCGTCGGGATATTGCGCCAGGAATGCGCTCAGCGCGCCCTTGTTGCCGACCTGCATCGCGAGCTCGTAGTCGCGCCGGATGTCGGCCTGCGGATTTGCGGGCGGCGCGACCGGCATCTGCGTGACGACGCGCGGCACGCCAGGCACCAGCGGCACGTCCTCACCGCCCAGCGAGCCATAGACGAACGGTTCCTGGCGGTTGCCGGTCGATTTCAGCACCTCGTCGCGCACGAAGCCGAACGCCTTGCGGACGTCGAGGCCGGGGGTCGCGATGTGCCGCGACAGCGCCAGTGTAAAGGGGCTGTTCTTGCCGTCGCCGTCCTGCGCCGTGGAGCCGGCCTTGGCGGAGTAGGCGATCAGCGTGTTGGGGCTGGTCGGCTCGACCTTGGCGAGGCCGCGGCCGAGGCTGCGGGTCGCCACCGTCCGCTGCATGTTGCGGGTGAACGGATTGTCGCGGCAGGCATCGAGAATGACCAGCCGCAGCTTCTTGGCCGGCTCGACGGCAACCAGGATGCGGTCGAGCGACAGCGTCTCGTCATAGACGTCGGTATCACGCTCGAGCCGGGCATCGATCGGGATCAGGTAGTTGGCCCCTTCGACTTCCATGCCGTGGCCCGCATAGTAGACCACGGCGATGTCGGCATCGCGCGCGGCGTCGGCAAAATCGCGCAGCGCCCGCCGGGTCTCACGGGCGGTGAGATCGCGCCTGTAATCGACGACGTCGAAGCCGGCGCTCTTGAAGGTCGCGGTCATCACCGCGCCGTCATTGGCGGGGTTCGTGAGCTGCGGCACGTTCTGATAGGCGGAGTTGCCTATGACGAGCGCCACCCGCTTCTCGGCGAGCGCGGGGTGGCCGATCAGCAGCAGCGCTGCCGTCAGGATGTAACCGCCCAATCGAAGTGACCAAGACATCGTACCCACCCCATACCGCTGGGAGACCTGCTGGGACCTGCCTATCAGAGTGCAGCCCATTCGGCTTGTGACCGGGATCACGCAGATTTATTCCCGATCGACCTGGCCCCGGCCATTATAGTCTGTCGCTGGCGCAATGACGCCAGTTCATGCCTTGCCAAGCGCCGCTTTGCATCGAAAATGCGATCCTTGTTTGTCCAGGTTCCCAGGGAGTTGGCCGTGAGCACAGACCGTTCCACCGTCGAGGCCGTCGTTCAGGGCTATTTCGATGCGCTCTACGAGGGCGACGCCGACAAGCTCGGTGCCGTGTTCCACCCCACCGCTGACCTGCGCTGGGTCGAGAATGGCGAGCTCAAGATCCTGACCGTGCCGGATTGGCTGGCCTGGGTGCGCAAGCGCCCGTCGGCGAAGGGCGAGGGCAAGCCGCGCGAGGACTTCATCGTCACCATCGATCGTTCGGACGACAAGACGGCCTTCATCAAGGTGCGCTGCCAGCTGCCGCCGCGCTATTTCACCGATTATCTCGTGGCGATGAAACTGAAGGACGGCTGGCAGATCGTGTCGAAGTCCTACCGCTACGACCTCCGGGATTGAGGCCGGCGCAACGACGCCAAGCCCCCAGCCATGGAAGCTCACTTTCAGATATTCCTGATCCTGCTGGCCGTGTTGGCGGGAACCGCCCTGATCGCGCGACGCGCCAATCTCGCGCCGGCGATCCTCTTGATGCTCGCCGGCATCGCGCTCGCATTCGTGCCGACCATGCCGGCCTTCGCGCTGCCGCCCGAGCTGGTGCTGCTGGTGGTGCTGCCGCCGCTGATCTATTCGTCGAGCGTCGCGATGAGCTGGCGCGAGTTCAAGCGCAATCTGCGGCCGATCGTGCTGCTCGCGGTCGGCTGCGTGATCTTTACGGCGTCCGCTGTGGCGACGGCGACCCACTATCTTCTCGGCCTGCCCTGGAGCATCGGCTTCCTGCTCGGCGCCATCGTCGCGCCGCCCGACGTCGTGGCGCCGCTCGCCATCGCCCGCCGGCTGCATTTGCCGCGCCGGGTCATGGTGATCCTCGAAGGCGAGGGCCTCGCCAATGACGCGACAGCGCTGATCCTCTATCGCTTCGCGGTCGCCGCCATCACCACCGGCGCCTTCTCCTTTCCGGTCGCGGCCGGCGAGTTCGGCCTGATCGTGGTCGGCGAGATCGCGTTCGGCATCGGCGTCGGCTGGCTGATGCTGCGCGCCCGTCACTACGCGCGCGACCCGCAGGTCGAGATCACGTTGTCGGTGCTGACGCCGTATCTGGCGTTCTGGATCCCCGAGCATGTCGGCGGCTCCGGCGTGATCGCGACGGTGGCCTGCGGCCTCTACATGAGCTGGAACGGACCGCTGTGGATCTCCTCGGCGACCCGCCTGCAGGGCATCTTCTTCTGGGACCTGATGATCTACCTCATCGAGGGCATGCTATTCCTGCTGACCGGCTTCCAGATGCGGCTGATCTACGAGAAGTCGAAGGTCTTTCCGCTCGACGACATCATGATCGCGACCGCGCTGGTGCTCGCCATCGTCGTGATCGCACGCTTCGCCTGGACCTTCCCGGCGACCATCCTGCCGCGCCTGCTGAGCTCTTCGCTCCGGGCCCGCGATCCGCTGCCGCCGTGGCGGCAGACCTTCATCATCGGCTTCACCGGCGTGCGCGGCACGGTCTCGCTCGCCACCGCGCTTGCGCTGCCGCTGACGCTCTCGACCGGCGATGCGTTTCCCTATCGCGACCAGATCCTGTTCATCGCCTTCGGCGTGATCTTCTTCACCCTGATCGGTCTCGGCCTGACCCTGCCGGCCGTCGTGCGCTGGCTCGGGGTCGGCAACCAGGGTCGCGCCGAGCATCAGCGCGAGCATGAGCAGGAGATCGCGGCCCGGCGCGAGGCGCTCGACAGCGCCCTGCGGTCGCTGGAGACGATGACCAGCGATCGCGAGCTGTCGGACGAGGTGGTGCGGCTGCTGCGAGCGCGCCACGAGGTACGGACCAACCAGCTCCCGGAAGGTCTGAAGCCCGAGGACAACGACGCCTCCGCGCTCGGCATCGAGCTGACCCGCGAGCTGATCACGGCAGAACGCAAATTCATCCACGTCATGCTGCGCGACGGCAAGATCACCGACGAAACCCGCCGCCGCATCGAGCGCGATCTCGATCTGGAAGAGGCGAGCCTCGCCAATCGCGAATATGGGCACGTGCCGCTGTAGGAGCTGAGGGCTGGTGGCGGGGTTGCAGGACGCGATGTTGCGGCAAACGCCGTCATTGCGAGCGCAGCGGCGCAGCGAAGCAATCCAGAAATCCCTGCGCGGCCCTGGATTGCTTCGCTTACACTCGCAATGACGTGGATAGAGCCGCGCACATCTCTCCCCGCTATCGAGGGGAGCCTCACCCTCACCGCTCGATCATCCAGCGCGTCACCGCCTGGTGGTAGTTCATCGGGCCGGGCACGGTCTTGTAGGTCTTCAAGTAGCGGAATCCGACCTTCTGCAGGGCGCGGTTGGGGGCGGTGTTGTAGGCGTGCGGCTCGCAGAACAACTGCTTGAGCTGCAGCCGCTCAAAATAGAAATCGATACTGCGGCGGACGCATGCGGTGCCGAGGCCGCGGCCGCGCAGCTCCGGCTCGGTGACGTGCAGATGCATGTGGGCGCGGTTGCCGAACACGATGCGGTCGCAACTGGAGAAGCCGATCGGGCGGCCGTCGAGCCGCCAGATCACCAGCAGCGCCGCGCGCTCGGCCAAGGGCGTGTCGTAGAGCGTCTGGAACAGTCCGGTCCACACCTGCCTGGTCGGCATCCGCGTCGGATCGATTCCCATCACGTCGAGCTGCTCGATGCTCGACGAATAGAAGTAGTCGATGACCATCGAGGTCTCGGCGAGTTCCATTTCGCGGATGTCGAGATTCATCGAGGCGTCCTCTTGAGCAGGCCTCAAGGTGCTGATCATGCGGGCGGCAGTGGGGCGGCGCGAGGCGGATCGTGTCGTCACGGCAACGGCGCGTGTCGCAGCAGCCGGGCGCTGCGGAAAATTTCAGAATGAGTAGCTGGAGACCAGCAGCCGCCGGTTGCAATTGCAGCACGGTCGGCGCGGCGAAGTCTGGCCTCATGGTTCTCAAAGCGGTGCGAGAGCATCGCCTGAACGCGCCGCAAGCGGCGCTCCTCACCATGAGGGTCCGATAGTTCGTTCGCCGAGACGTCGGTCCTCGTCCTGGGGAGACCGCTGCAGGCGGTCGTCTCGAAGGAACGGCCAAGAGGGTTCTGCCTAACGGGCCCTCCGAGCCTACGCGGGATGGCCGGAGCGGAGCCTATTACTCCGCCGCGGTCACGCTCTCCGGCGCCTTTTCAAGCGCCTTGGCACCCTGGCCGTAGCGCTGGTCGATGTAGTCGATGACGAGCGCCTTGAAGTCGGCCGCGATGGTGGGCCCGCGCAGGGTGCGGAACTTCTTGCCGTCGACGAAGACGGGCGCGGCCGGGGCCTCGCCGGTGCCAGGCAGCGAGATGCCGATATTGGCGTGCTTGGATTCGCCGGGGCCGTTGACGATGCAGCCCATGACGGCGACGTTGAGCGCTTCCACGCCGGGATATTGCGTCTTCCAGGACGGCATCTCCTCGCGGATGAAATCCTGGATCGAGCGCGCCAGCTCCTGGAACGTGGTCGAGGTGGTGCGGCCGCAGCCCGGGCACGCCGCAACCAGCGGCACGAAGGTGCGGAAGCCCATGGTCTGCAGCAGCTCCTGCGCGACCTGCACTTCGAGGGTGCGGTCGCCGCCGGGCTCCGGGGTCAGCGAGATGCGGATGGTGTCGCCGATGCCCTGCTGCAGCAGGATGCCGAGCGCCGCCGAGGAGGCGACGATGCCCTTCGAGCCCATGCCGGCCTCGGTGAGGCCGAGATGGATGGCGTAGTCGGAGCGTGCGGCGAGGTCCTGATAGACCGCGATCAGGTCCTGCACGGCCGAGACCTTGGCCGACAGGATGACGCGGTCCTTCGGCATGCCGAGCTCCTGGGCCCGGGCGGCCGACAGCAATGCCGACTGCACCATGGCTTCGCGCATCACCGCGCGCGCATCGCGCGGGTTCGCGGAGGCGGCGTTCTCGTCCATCAGCTTGCTGAGCA
Organism: Bradyrhizobium sp. SZCCHNR1051; assembly: GCF_032489615.1. NCBI lineage: Bacteria > Pseudomonadati > Pseudomonadota > Alphaproteobacteria > Hyphomicrobiales > Nitrobacteraceae > Bradyrhizobium > Bradyrhizobium sp. SZCCHNR1051. Next base: position 146,664 of record NZ_JAUEYJ010000005.1, read on the forward strand.
GCTCCTGATCGAGCGAGCCCCAATTGGCGCCGATGCGCACCGGCTTGCCGTATTTGTTGGCGAGCTCGATGATGGTCGAGAACTGCGTGTCCCGCTTGTCCTTGAAGCCGACATTGCCGGGATTGATGCGGTATTTCGCCAGCGCCTCGGCGCAGGCCGGATAGTCGGTCAGCAGCTTGTGGCCGATATAGTGGAAGTCGCCGATCAGGGGCGTGGTGATGCCGCGCTTGTCGAGCTGCTCGCGGATCTGCGGGACGGCCGCGGCGGCCTCCTCGCGGTCGACCGTGATGCGGACCATCTCGGACCCGGCGCGCGCCAGCGCTGCAACCTGGGCCACCGTCTGGTCGACGTCGGCGGTGTCGGTGTTGGTCATCGACTGCACCACGATCGGGGCGCCGCCGCCGACGGCGACGTTGCCGACCATGACGCGGGTGGTCTGATGCCGGGGAGCGGGTCCGGCGACATCGGACGCTGAGGTGTTCTCGGTCAGGATCTCGGGCTTGTTCATGGGCGCTCGGATATCAGGTTTTGGTGACATTCAGCAATGGATCAGTCGCGGCCAGGACCACGCGGTTCGGGCGGTTTACGAGAAAAAGCCCAACGATCACAAGCACGGCAGCCAGGCCAAAGGCCAGCGTCAGGGCGTCATGCAGGATGAAATAGCTGGCCACCACCCCGAATAAGGGGGTGATGAAGGTAAATGCCGACAATTTGCTGGCCGAGTAGGCCTTGATCAGCGCAAACCAGATCGTGAACGTGGTGCCGACCACCCAGATCGACTGGTAGGCCATCAGGCCGATCACGAACGGGCTTGGAAGCTGGGTCAGCCGTTCGCCGGCAATCAGCGCCGCCGCGGCCATGATCGGGACGGAGACCGCCACCTGATACCCCAATGCCCGCTCGGGCGCGATGAAGCGCAGCCGGGTGCCTTTGACGAACACCGTGGTCACACCCCAGAGCAGGCCGCCGCCGACCACCAGGAGATCGCCGAGCAGAACCTTGCTGTCGACATTGGCCTGGGGAATGCCGATCGCCAGCGCCACACCGGTGAAGCTGAGCGCCAGCCCGCCCCATTGCGCCGGCCCCATCCGCTCGCCGAGGAAGCGGAACGAGCCGAGTGCGACGAAGAACGGCGCGGTATACAGGAACACGATGGCACGCGACGCCGAGGTCAGCAGCAGGCCCTGATAGATCAGCACGAATTCGAAGCCGAACAGCAGGCCCGCCACCAGGCCGAGCCCCAGCGTGCCGTCGCGCTCGAACATCTTCACGCCGCGCACCTGCGCGAACACCAGCAGCACCGGCAGCGCACCGAGCGAACGGAAGGTGGCCTGCAGCAGCGGCGGAATGTCCGGCAGCGCGAGCTTCACCGCGATCTGATTGAACGCCCAGGACAGGCACAGCACGAGGATGACGGCGATCGCACCCAGGCCGAGCGGCCGGGTCGCGGCGGATGGAGCGGGGCTGGTGGACACGAGGACGTTGGCTCCCGAAACTGCTTTTTTGTCGGATCGCACGGGCGTGCGACCGGCTCGGTGTCTTTCCGCCGAAGATCAGCCGCGGCGATAGGCACCTCTCCCCGCAAGCCGGGCGAGGGAGCGCACCGTCACGGTGGCGAAAGCTCGAATACGATGATCAGTCACACGTGTACAGCTTCCGCCGCAGTGACGGACCTCACGCCGCCCTCTGGCAATGTGCGCACAACCCGGTGATCTCGACGACTGAAAGCTTCGGCGTGAAGCCCGTTGCCGCGGCAGCCAGCTTCAGGCTTTCCGCGATCGGCGCGGCCGGAACCTCGCCGACGGCGCCGCAGCTCTCGCAGATCAGGAACGCCACCAGCGCGGTCTGTTCGTGGTCATGGGCGCAGGCGAGGAAGGCATTGCGGCTCTCGATGCGGTGCACCAGGCCGTTCGCCATGAGGAACTCGAGCGCGCGATAGACTGTGATCGGCGCCGGCCGCGCGGCGACCTTGGCAAGTTCCTCGATGATCTCGTAGGCCCCGAGCGGCCGGTGGCTCGACAGCAGCGCCTCCAACACCTGGCGGCGCTGCGGCGTGAACTTCTGGCCGCGCTGGGCGCAGATGCGCTCGGCATGGTCCAGGGCATCGGCCGCGCAGCGGCCATGGTCGTGGTCCGGCGCCGGGAAGGTGGGCTTTGCGAGGGTCATTGCCGACAATCTAGCATCTCGGGCCGGTCTCGCCAAAGGCCGCGGCCGAGCCATGCATCTTCGGCGGGGCGGGTGCGCTCGGCAGGGCCATCAAATATTCATGAGCTTGCTTATCATATCCGAGGCTCATTACAGCCAAAGCTTAGTTCTCCCTCTTGGAATCGAGATCAGCCATGACCCGCACGTCGGTGGACGTGAACTTCCTGTTTACGCTCGGCGAGTTGCAGCGCCTGGTGCGCGCCTATGCCGACAAGGAGGCCGCGCGCTTCGGCATGACCCGCGCGCAATGGGCCGTGCTGGCCAAGGTCGAGCGCTACGAGGGGATGAAACAGTCCGAGCTCGCCGAGCAGATGGAGATGCAGCCGATCACGCTGACTCGGCTGATCGACAAGCTCGCCGAGGCCGGGCTGATCGAGCGGCGCGGCGACGACACCGACCGCCGCGTCAACCGGCTCTATCTGAAGAAGGCCGCGCGCCCGCTGCTCGCGAAGCTCGCGGTGCTCCGCGGCGATCTGACCGACACCGCCCTTCGGGGCATCAGCGCCGGTGACGCCGAGCGGCTGATGACCCATCTCGAGGCTATCAAAGAAAACGTAAGAAACGCGCTGCAGTCGTTCTGTGACGAGCAGCGAAAGGAGCAGCGCTATGGCTGAGCCCGCCCTGAAAATCGCTCCCGAACAGAAAGCCAGCCCGGATGCGGCGCCCCCGGCGGCCGCCGCTGAAAAGCCGGCGCGCCCCGGATTGCTGCGCCGCTACCGTCGCACGCTGCTGCTGGTCGTGCTGCCGCTCGTGGCCGCCATCGGCGGCCTCGTGCTGTATCTCAATGGCGGCCGCTACGTGACGACCGACGACGCCTATGTCGGCGCCCAGAAGGTGCTCATCACCCCCGACATCTCCGGCAAGATCGTCAAGGTCGTCGTCAAGGAAGGCCAGCAGGTGCAGAAGGGCGACGAGCTGTTCGAGATCGATCCCGTGCCCTACCGCCTCGCGGTCGACCAGACCAAGGCGGCGCTGGAGCAGGCGCGGACCACCTACGACAACCTCACCGCCAACATCAAGATCTACAGCCAGATGCTCGACCTGGCCCAGCAGGGCATCGAGCTGAAGCAGAAGGACGTCGAGCGCAAGCAGACGCTCGCCAAGAACAATTTCGGCTCGCAGCTCGACCTCGACAACGCCGCCAATGCGCTGGTGACGGCGAGCGCGCAGGCGCAGTACATCAAGCAGCAGCTCTCGAACGCGAAGACGCAGCTGCTCGGCAATCCCGACCTGCCGCTGGAGCAGTTCCCGCCCTACGTCCAGGCCAGAGCCAAGCTCGAAGACGCCCAGCGCGATCTCGACCACACCACCTTGCGCGCGCCGATGCCCGGCATCGCCACGCAGGTCGACCAGATCCAGCTCGGTCGCTTCGTCACCGCGGGCACGCCGGTGTTCTCGGTGATCGACGTCAGCAATCCCTGGGTCGACGCCAATCCGAAGGAGAGCGACTTCACCTATGTCGCGGTCGGCCAGCCGGTCGAACTCGACGTCGACGCCTTCCCGAACCACCGCTTCAAGGGCACGGTCGGCTCGCTGTCGCCGGGCACCGGCGCGCAGTTCGCGATCCTGCCGCCGCAGAACGCGACCGGAAACTTCGTCAAGGTCGTGCAGCGCGTGCCTGTGCGGATCTATTTCGACAAGACCGACAAGTTCGTCGCCAGGCTGACGGCCGGCATGAGCGTCAACGTATCGATCGACACCGGACATGAGCGCACGCTGGCCGGGCTGTTCGGCGCGGCGCATGCTGCGGACAAGGAGGAGTAGCGCGCCATGACTGCGCCCGCGGCCTCATCATCGGCGGTTCCGGGCTTCCGCCGCAACATGGTGACGATATGCGCCATGACGGCGACGATCATGCAGGCACTCGACACCACCATCGCCAACGTCGCGCTGCCCTACATGCAGGGCACGCTGTCGGCCTCGCAGGACCAGATCAACTGGGTGCTGACGTCCTACATCGTCGCCGCCGCGATCATGACCGCGCCGGTGGGATGGATCGCCAACCGCTTCGGCCGCAAGCGCACCTTCATCGTCTGCTCGGCCGGCTTCACCATCGCTTCCGTCATGTGCGGGCTCGCCCAGGACATCGCCCAGATGGTGCTGTTCCGCCTGCTGCAGGGCGTGTTCGGCGCCTCGCTGGTGCCGCTGTCGCAGGCCGTCATGCTCGACTCCTACGCGCTGCATGAGCGCGCCAAGGCGATGGCGATCTGGGGCATGGGCGTGATGCTCGGTCCGATCATGGGGCCGTCGCTGGGCGCCTGGCTAACCGAGACCTATTCCTGGCACTGGGTGTTCTTCGTCAACCTGCCGTTCGGCGCCGTGACCGTGCTCGGACTGATGGCGTTCATGGAGGAGACCAAGCCGAACGCGGAACTGACCTTCGACTGGTTCGGCTTCGCTGCGCTCGCCGTCGGCATCGGTTCGCTGCAGATCGCGCTCGACCGCGGCGAGGATCAGGGCTGGCTGGAGAGCAACGAGATCATCATCGAGTTCATCGTCGCCGCCGTCGGCTTCTATTATTTCCTGGCGCATTCGCTGACGACGGAGCGCCCGTTCATCCAGTTCGCGCTGTTCAAGGACCGCAACTTCGTCGGCGGCTGCGTGTTCATGACGGTGATGGGCCTGGTGCTGTTCTCGACCATGGCGCTGTCCTCGCCCTACCTGCAGAACGTCATCGGCTATCCCATCATCACCGCCGGCGTGCTGCTGGCGACGCGCGGCTGCGGCACCTTCGTCGCGATGATGTTGGTCGGGCGCCTGCTCCGCACCATCGAGGCGCGGACCCTGATCGTCGTCGGGCTGGCGCTGACGGCGCTGTCGCTGTTCCAGATGACCGCCTGGACCGACCAGACCGGCGTGCCGGAGATCATCACCATCAGCATCATGCAGGGGTTCGGCTTCGGCCTCGTCTTCGTGCCGCTGTCGACCGTGGCATTCCTGACCTTGCCGGGTGAGTTGCGGACTGATGGAACCTCGATGCTGACCCTGGTGCGCAATGTCGCAAGCTCGATCGGCATCTCCATCGCGATCGCGCAGCTCACCGAGGGAGTGCGCCGGAACCACGCCATCCTGGTCGAGCACATCAACCCGTTCAATCACGCGCTGCAGATGCCTAATGTTGCCCGCCTCCTGAACCTGTCCACGGATGCCGGGCGCGCGATGGCCGATGCGTTGGTGACCGTACAGGCGCAGATCCTGGCGTTCTCGCACGACTACCAGTTGGTCATGACGTTCATCCTGGTCTCGATCCCTCTCGCGTTCATGATCGGCTCGACCCGGACGGCACTGCGCGCGCAGGCGGCACCGGCCGATCACGCGGTGATGGAATGACCGTTCCCCGCGACGGAAAAAAGCGTGCGCTGTTGAGACGCAGCGGGACCGGGATAGCAAAAAGGTGACCACGACGTGATGGATTTGTAACTTCAATCCGGCGCGTTTCCGGCTATCTTCTGCTCACCCCACTCGGTTCTCTGCGTATGAGTTGCGCGCAGGGACTGCACTTCATGAGCGCCCCACTCGTGATGTGCCGGGCGGGGGCGGTGGCTCCTCCAGCGCCGCCCCCAGCCCCGGGGGAATTGGTCGCTCGCGTCGCGGGCTGACGGTATCAAGAATCCCAAACCGAGAACCTCCGCTGTCGTCCCGGGCAAGCCCGATGACGCAAAGCGTCAGCGGGCGCCGACCCGGGACCCATACCGCGTGGTCTCGCTTGGGGCAGGCTCCATGTTGAGCCTGTCGCGCAACACACATCGGCCGGTGGCTATGGATCCCCGCGTTCGCGGGAATGACAGCGGAGTTTGACGCGGCGCCACGGGCAGCATCGTGATTGCTTACTCAAGGGGGCTGGTAGCGACGCCGGTAAATGCACCGCAGTGACGTGTAGCGACAAAGACCTCGCCGCGCGCGTGCGTGCGGGCGGCCCTGTCTCGAGGGAGGCGCCGTCAGTCCAGCAATTCGCGGCAGCCGAGATCGTCGAACGCAAGGAAGATGCGCTCGAGATTATTCCACCAGATCACCGGCGGGAGCTGGATCGCCCATTGCCAGACCGGCTGGGCGATGTGCCAGAGCACGGCGAGACGATAGTCCTGATCCAGCGACGCCCTGTCGTAGCCGGTCACACCACCTGCGACCAATGTCTGATGATAGCTGTCGAGCAACGGCCGCTCGATCCGCGCCCGACGGTCGGGATAGATCTGCAGCGCGATCATGTAGGCGAGATCGTTCGCGGGCACGCCGATCCGCCACTGGTCGAAATCAAACGCGCGCACGTCGTCGCTGTCGGCGGCCTTCGGCACCAGAAAATTCCAGACATGCGCGTCGCCATGCGCAATGCTGAGGTTTCGCCGCGACAGATAGCGTTCCGAGAGCCGCGGCGTCGCCGCCATCAGGCGTTCGTAGACCGCGCGCCGGTCCGCGCTCAGGCGGTCTCCCAACTGATCGGCGAAGCGCTGATAGTGGCCGGCAAAGGTCCTGCCGCGCTCGGCGCGCTCGTCCGCGGTCGCGAAGCTGCCGATGGACACGCCAAGCCGCGGATCGTCCCACCACGCCGCATGCAGCCGCGCCAGCGCCCGCACGATCCCCTCGGCCTGGGGCAGCGCGGGCGGCAGCGGCCATGGCGTCGCCGTCTGGTGCGTGTCGGTGAGATCCTCGAGCAACAAGTGCCAGGTGAGCGCGGCTTCGTCCCACGCGCCGCCGTAAGAGCCGGGCACCAGGCCCGTCGGCATGAGCCGCGCCAGTCCGCGATAAAAGTTGACCTCGTGGCGCCCGCCCCGCCACAGCGTCTTGGCGAAGGCCGGCATCGGGATTTTCAGGATCAGCGCCTTCGGCGCGTCCGGAGCCGCGCCGCTATAAGACAAACCAAGGCGGATGATGCGCGACAACAGCATCGGCCGGTCGCTGATCACGGCGACGTCCGAGACCGCGCCGGACTCGAGCACACCCGCCTCACGCATCGTCGCCGTCAACGCGGCTGGCTTGGCAACGGACGGCAAGTCGGTGGAGGACATATAGGCGCCGTCCCTTCAGGGTTGCAGCTTGCCCACACTAGCATGGATATTCCGAAGCGCTACTTGATCGGCGCGCGCGGCAGCACGGTGTCGCCGATCTCCATCCGGTAGACGTGATCGAGCGAATACCAGGGCGCGGTGACGTCGGGCTCGGTCGGGTGCGGCGTGTCGTGGCGAATGAAGTTGCCGAGCAGCGCCTTGGTGACGCCGAACTGGACGTCGCTGTCGATGTGCGGGTCGTTGGGGTCGTAGACCTGCGAGATCAGGACCTTGAATCCCGGCTTGACGATCAGCGCATGCAGATGCGCCGGCCGATAGGGATGGCGGCCCTGCGCCTTCAGAAGCCGGCCGACGACCCCGTCGGTCGGGATGGGATAGCCGACCATCATCACCGAGCGAAACCAGAAGCGGCCATCGGCATCGGTCGTGAGCTTGCCGCGCAGGTTCATGTCGGCCTGCTCCGGGTCCTGGTTCTCGTAGGTGCCGACCGGGGAGGCGTGCCAGACGTCGACCTCGGCGCCGGCGACCGGCGCACCTTTCGGATCGACCACCCGCCCCTGCACGAACAACGCCGGCCCTGGTGTCGCCGAGCGCACGATCGAGCCGCCGTTCGCGGTAACAGGCGAGTTCAGCCGCCAGAACGGACCGAGCAGCGACTGCGCGGTTTCGGTGTTGCCGCCATCGCCATTGTTGAGCAGGCAGACCAGCGGCGAGACGCCGAGCGAGCCGGCCATGAGCACCACTTCATTATGGGTGTCGTTGGTGCGCTGGCCCAGCTCGGCGATGATCGCCGCGGCCTCGCGGAATTCGGCTTCGGTGAGACGGACATCGCGGACGAAGCCGTGCAGGTGCTTGACGAGCGAGACCATGATCTCGCGCAGCCGCGGATTGGTGGTCTGCTCCATCACCGCCAGCACCGCCGGCGTGACGTCCTGTTCGCGGGAGATGATCATGGTCAATTCTCCGTCATTCCGGGGCGATGCGAAAGCATCGAACCCGGAATCTCGAAATTGTTGGGACTCATCTCCAGATTCTGGGTTCAGCCCTGCGGGCTGCCCCGGAATGACGAAGCGCTTAGCGCTTCGTCATTTGATCGTCTCGACCGCCAGCGCGACGCCCTGGCCGACGCCGACGCACATCGTGGCGAGCGCACGCTTGCCGCCGCGGACCTCGAGGCCGTGCACCGCGGTCATCGCGATGCGCGCGCCGCTCATGCCGAGCGGATGTCCCAACGCGATGGCGCCGCCATGCGGGTTGACGAAATCGGCATCGTCGGCGACGCCGAGCTGGCGCAGGCAGGCGATGCCCTGGCTGGCAAACGCCTCGTTCAACTCGATCAGGTCGAAATCGGTGATCTTCAGGCCGAGCCGCTCCATCAGCTTGCGCACGGCCGGCACCGGGCCGATGCCCATGATGCGCGGCGGCACACCGGCGGAGGCAAGGCCGAGCACACGCGCGCGCGGAGTCAGGCCGTGCTTCTTCACGGCGGCCTCCGACGCGAGAATCATCGCGGCCGCGCCGTCATTGACACCCGAGGCATTGCCGGCGGTGACGGTGCCCGGATTGCGCACGATCGGCTTCAGCTTGGCGAGGCCTTCGAGCGTGGTCTCGGGGCGCGGATGCTCGTCCTTGTCGACGGTCACGGGCCCTGCCTTGCCGCCGGGCACCGACACCGGCGTGATCTCGGCGGCGAAATAACCCGAGGCGATCGCCTGGCCGGCGCGCTGCTGGGAGCGGATCGCGAACGCGTCCTGGTCGGCGCGCGACACCTGGAATTCCTCGGCGACGTTCTCGCCGGTCTCCGGCATCGAATCGACGCCATACTGCTGCTTCATCAAGGGATTGATGAAGCGCCAACCGATCGTGGTGTCGAAGATCTCGGCCGAGCGCGAGAACGCTTCGGTCGCCTTGCCCTGCACGAACGGCGCCCGCGTCATCGATTCGACGCCGCCGGCGATCGCGAGATCGACCTCGCCGGCGCGGATCGCGCGGCCCGCGGCGCCGACCGCGTCGAGACCGGAGGCGCAGAGGCGGTTGAGCGTCTGGCCAGGAATCGAGTCGGGCAGGCCCGCCAGCAGCAGCGCCATACGCGCGACGTTGCGGTTGTCCTCGCCGGCCTGGTTGGCGCAGCCGAAGAACACCTCGTCGACCGCCGCCCAGTCGAGATTTGGATGCTTGGCCTTGAGCGCCTTCAGCGGTGTCGCCGCGAGATCGTCGGTGCGCACTTTCGCCAGCGCGCCGCCGAAGCGGCCGATCGGGGTCCGCACCGCATCACAAATGAACACGTCTCGCATCGCTCTCTCCCGAACTTTCGTGTTTCTGGTCAGAATTGACGGCGGTTTTAGGAGTGCGATGGGAGCAGGTCAAATGACGGGAGCGCGGGGTGGCATGCGCTCAAGCTGCTGGATGCGACGCTCTCGCCTCACGAACGGTGGGCGCCCTCTCCCGCTTGCGGGGGAGGGCTGGGGTGGGGGCAGCTCCAAGCGAGAATCCCCGTGAGGAGAGACTTCCCCCACCCGCATCGCATCTTCGATGCGATACGACCTCCCCCGCAAGCGGGGGAGGTGCAACAGCAGGCACCGCCCATCGTGGAAAACCGGGACATCGCCGCCAAAGCGGTAGGACCGTCCGGGCAAATTGGCTAGTTTCCGCGCCATGACGATCCAGCAGCCCATCTCCGTCTCCGTTCCGCCCGACGCCGCGCCCGCCGAGGCGCCGGCCAAGCTCACGCCGATGATGGAGCAGTATCTCGAGATCAAGGCGGCGCATCCGGGCCTGATGCTGTTCTACCGGATGGGCGACTTCTACGAGCTGTTCTTCGAGGACGCCGAGGTCGCATCGAAGGCACTCGGCATCGTGCTGACCAAGCGCGGCAAGCACCAGGGCCAGGACATCCCGATGTGCGGCGTGCCGGTCGAGCGCTCCGAGGACTATCTGCACCGGCTGATCGCACAGGGCATCCGCGTCGCGGTCTGCGAGCAGATGGAGGATCCGGCGGCGGCGCGGGCGCGCGGCAACAAGAGCGTGGTCAAGCGCGGCGTGGTGCGCGTGGTGACGCCGGGCACGCTGACGGAAGACAACCTGCTCGATGCGCGCGCCAACAACTATCTGTTGTCGATCGTGCGCAGCCGCGGCTCGTCCGGCGGCGATCGGCTCGGGCTCGCCTGGATCGACATCTCGACCTCGGACTTCATCGTCACCGAATGCGCGTTCGCGGAATTGACCGCGACCCTGGCGCGCATCAATCCGAACGAGGTGATCGTCTCCGACGCGCTGTACTCGGACACGGCATTCGAGCCGGTGCTGCGCGAGCTCGCCGCGGTGACGCCGCTGACGCGCGACGTGTTCGACGGCGCCACCGCCGAGCGGCGGCTGTGCGATTATTTCGCGGTGGCCACCATGGACGGCCTCGCAGTGCTGTCGCGGCTGGAGGCGACGGCCGCCGCGGCCTGCGTCACCTATGTCGAGCGCACGCAGGTCGGCCAGCGCCCGCCGCTCGCCCCGCCCGCGCGCGAGGCGACCGGCAGCACCATGGCGATCGATCCGGCCACCCGCGCCAATCTCGAGCTGACGCGCACGCTCGCCGGCGAGCGCCGCGGCTCGCTGCTGGACGCGATCGACTGCACGGTCACATCCGCCGGCTCGCGCCTTCTGGCGCAGCGGCTCGCCGCGCCGCTGACCGAGGCTCCACAGATCGGGCGGCGCCTGGATGCCGTCGCCACGTTCGTCGCCGATGGCGCCGCGCGCGAGGACATTCGCTCGATCCTGCGCGGCGCACCCGACATGACGCGCGCCATGGCGCGGCTGTCGGTCGGCCGCGGCGGTCCGCGCGATCTCGCGGCGCTCCGTGACGGCATCCTCGCCGCCGACCAGGCGCTGGCGCGGCTGTCCGCGCTCGACCAGCCGCCGCAGGAGGTCGCGTTTGTGATGGCCGCGCTGGCGCGGCCTGCGCGGGCGCTGGCCGAGGAGTTCGCGCGTGCGCTCGACGAGCAGTTGCCGCTGATCAAGCGCGACGGCGGCTTCGTCCGCGCCGGCTACGATGCGACGCTCGACGAGACGCGCAGTCTGCGCGACGCCTCGCGGCTTGTCGTCGCCTCGATGCAGGCGCGCTACGCCGACCAGACCAGCGTCAAGGCCCTCAAGATTCGGCACAACAACGTGCTCGGCTATTTCGTCGAGGTCACCGCGCAGCATGGCGACAAGCTGATGTCGGCGCCGCTGAACGCGACCTTCATCCACCGCCAGACCCTCGCCGGCCAGGTGCGTTTCACCACGTCGGAGCTCGGCGAGATCGAGGCCAAGATCGCCAATGCCGGCGAGCGCGCGCTCAATCTCGAGCTCGAGATCTTCGACCGGCTGTGCGCGTCGGCGATGGCGATCGGCGACGATCTGCGCGCCGCCGCGCACGGCTTTGCGATGCTCGATGTCGCCACTGCGCTGGCCAAGCTCGCGGTCGACGACAACTATGTGCGCCCCGAGGTCGATGGCTCGCTCGGCTTCGCCATCGAGGGCGGCCGCCATCCCGTGGTGGAGCAGGCACTCAAGCGCGAAGGCCAGCCGTTCATCGCCAATTCCTGCGACCTGTCGCCGACGCCGGGACACAAGAGCGGCCAGCTCTGGCTGCTCACCGGTCCGAACATGGCCGGTAAGTCCACCTTCCTGCGCCAGAACGCGCTGATTGCTTTGTTGGCCCAAATTGGATCGTTCGTGCCGGCGAGCCGGGCCCGCATCGGCATCGTCGACCGGCTATTCTCGCGCGTCGGCGCCGCCGACGATCTCGCACGCGGGCGCTCGACCTTCATGGTCGAGATGGTCGAGACCGCGGCGATCCTCAACCAGGCCGGCGAGCGCGCGCTGGTGATCCTCGACGAGATCGGGCGCGGCACCGCGACCTTCGACGGCCTGTCGATCGCCTGGGCCGCGATCGAGCATCTGCACGAGAGCAACCGCTGCCGCACACTGTTCGCGACGCATTATCACGAGCTGACGGCGCTCGCCGCCAAGCTGCCGCGGCTGTTCAACGCCACCGTGCGCGTCAAGGAATGGCAGGGCGACGTGGTGTTCCTGCACGAGGTGCTGCCCGGCTCCGCCGACCGCTCCTACGGCATCCAGGTCGCGAAGCTCGCCGGCCTGCCGCCGGCCGTGATCAGCCGCGCCAAAGCGGTGCTGGCGAAGCTGGAAGCCCAGGACCGCGGCCAGAGCGCGCGCGTTTTGGTCGACGACCTGCCGCTGTTCGCGGTGCCCTCGCGCGCGGCTGCGGAGCCCGCGATGTCGAAGGAGGCAGAGGAACTGATCGCCGCCGTGAAGGCGCTGCATCCGGACGAGATGACCCCGCGCGAGGCGATGGACGCGCTGTATCAACTGAAATCGAAACTGCCGAACAAGTAGTTGCCGTCATTCCGGGGCGCGCGCAGCGCGAACCTGGAATCCATCCTTCGTCAGCGCATGCAGCCAGATGGATTCCGGGCTCGCCGCCTGCGGCGTCGCCCCGGAATGACAGAGAGATGCCGTAGGGTGGGCAAAGACGCGAGGCGTCGTGCCCACCATTTGCAGCGTGACATGCAACTCGGTGGGCACGCTTCGCTTTGCCCACCCTACGCAAGCTGACGAGCTGCCTTCCGTCGCCCCAGCCACCACAGGCCGAGATTCCAGCCGACGCAGGTCGCCAGCGCGCCGCTGAGGCCGACCGCCGCGCCGAGATGCAGGCTGCCGAGGTGCAGCACGACGACGGCGAGCGAGAAGCCGATCAGGCCCCAGGCGCCGTTGGCCAGCACGGCCGCCGTCGCGGGCCCGCCGATGCGCGGCTGCAGGATCAGCATCATCGAGCTGAAGACGATCGGAAACAGGGCCAGGATGCCGGAGACGCTGGGGCCGGCCCAGCCGGAGACCGAGGTGACGGTGGCGACGAGCGTTGCCACCAGCGAAGCGCGCAGCGGCACGTCGTACCAGCGCCGCGTGATCAGCGGCATCTTGGCATGGCGATAGCGCTGCAGCAGCGGCAGGCAGATGGCGAAAGTGATGATGTTGGCGACGATGCCCATCAAGAGCGTCCATTGCACGCTCTTGATCAGCGCGGCGAGACCGAGCCACACCGCCACCGCCGTGGCACTTGCCACCAGCACGCTGCGGCGCTGCGCCAGCACGGCATAGGCAAAGCTGAGGAAGATCGTCGCGGCGTTGATCGGCAGGCTGGTCAGCGCGCCCTGCGCGATGAACGCGGCATCGTGGTCCAGCGCCAGGAAAACGTAGGTCGGCCCCGCCGAGATCGGCAGGGTCGCGACCAGCGCGCCGATGACAGGCCCGGTGCGCTCGGCGATCATCGACGCCGACACCACGAACGACGCCGCGATCGCCATGCGCAAGGTCAGCAGCAGCAGAAAGGGGGGATCGAGGGACATCAGCTCATGCTGCGCGGACAGTGATCTCCCTCCCCCGCCTGCGGGGGAGGGCCGGGGTGGGGGCGCGGCTCGGGTGGTGATAATGGGTGTGCCGTGCGGAGAGAATTCCCCCACCCGCCGCGCATCTGCGATGCACGGCGACCTCCCCCGCACGCGGGGGAGGCGCAGACCGAGCGAGCCTCAACAGCTTGTCTCCTCAGCGGCAGCGCCGCCGTGCAACTACACCCGCTTCAGGCTGACCGACACTTTCGGGCCGTTCTTGATGGTCTGATACACCACGCAATAGCGCTCGGTGAGCTTGAGCAAGAGGTCGAGCTTGTCCTGCGGCGCGTCGGTGTCGACCTCGAAGCGCAGGCGGATTTCCTGGAAGCCGACGGGGGCCTCCTTGTCGACGCCGAGCGTGCCGCGGAAATCGAGATCGCCTTCGGCCAGCACCAGCCCGCTCTTGAGCGGGACCTCGACGGCAGTCGCAACGGATTTCAGGGTGACGCCGGCGCAGGCGACCAGCGCTTCCAAGAGCATGTCGCCGGAGCACAGCTCGAGCCCCGAGCCGCCGGTCCCCGGATGCAGGCCGGCCACAGCCATTGCGCGCCCGGTCTCGAGCTTGCAGGTCAGGCCCTCACCGCCGACCTCGCCCTTGGCCTTCAGCGTGATGACGGCGGCGGACGGATCGGCCTTGTAGCGTTCCTTGATCGGCGCCTGCATGGCGCGCAGCTCGGCAGCATCCATTGTCGTTCTCTCCCGGAGTCATTTCGGACGAGATGTACCGGGCCGGGCCGCCAAAGTCACCACCACAGGCCGCCGCCGGGCTCACGCCTGCCCTGCGTGTCCGGCATCGTCCGGTCGACCGAGCGGTCCAGCGCGGTCAAGACATGCCGCTTGAACTGCTCGAACAAGGGCGCGTTGCGGTCGCGCGGCCGCGACAGATTGATGGTGATCTCCTCGAACAGCCGGCCGGGATGCGGCCGCATCACCAGCACGCGGTCGGCCAGCACCACGGCTTCCTCGACGTCGTGCGTGACCAGCACCAGGGTCGGGCGCGTATCGGCCCAGAGGTCGAGCAGGTGGTCCTGCAGGTCCTTGCGCGTGAAGGCATCGAGCGCAGAGAACGGCTCGTCGAGCAGGAGCACCTCCGGCCGCGCCACCAATGCGCGGGCGATCGCGACGCGTTGCGCCTGGCCGCCGGACAATTCGCGCGGCCAGACCTTGGCTTTGTCGGCGAGGCCGACACGTTCGAGCGCGCGCGCGACGCGATCGCGGCGCTCGGCCGCCGGCAGCTCGGACAGGCCGAAGCCGATGTTGTCGGCGACCGTGAGCCACGGCAGCAGCCGCGGCTCCTGGAAGATGATGCCGACCTTGGGATGCGGCGCCGTGATCGCCTCGCCGTCGAGCGTCACGGCGCCGGCGCTGGCGCGGTCGAGCCCGGCGACGGCGCGCAGCAAGGTCGACTTGCCGCAGCCGGAGCCGCCGATGATGGCGATGATCTCGCCGAGCTGGATCTCGGCCGAGAACCGCTCCAGCGCGTGGACGCCGTTGGGATAGACCTTGGTGACGGCTTGCAACGACAGCATCAGGCGGCCCCGCTCTGGCGTGCGAAGCTGTCCTGCCAGCGCAACAGCGGCGCGGTGGCGATCTCCAGGAGCCAGTCGGTCGCCTTGCCGATGATGGCGAAGATCACGATGGCCGCCACGATCTGCGCCGGCTTGCCGAGCTGCTGGCCGTCGATCAGGAGGTAGCCGAGCCCTTCCGACGCCCCCATGAACTCGGCGGCGACGACGAACATCCACCCCAAGCCGAGGCCGACGCGCAGCGACACGACGTACGCCGGCAGCACCGCGGGCAGCAGGATGCGGCGGATCATCGCCGGCCCGGAGAGACGGAAGATGCGGCCGACCTCGACGATCTTGCGGTCGACCGAGAGGATCGCGCCGGTCAGGCCGAGATAGACCGGGAAGAATACGCCGACCGCGATCAGCGCCACCTTGGAGGTCTCGAAGATGCCGAGCCACAGGATGAACAACGGCACCCAGGCGATCGAGGGAATCGCGCGCAACGCCTGGATGGTGGGATCGACCAGCCGCCGGGCGAGGCCCCAATAGCCGCAGATGCCGCCGAGGACAGTTCCGGCAATGACGCCGAGGCCAAAACCGACGCCGACGCGGGTCAAGGTCATCGTGATGTGGCGGGAGAGTTCGCCGGAGCGGGCGAGCTCGGCGATGGTGGTGAAGACCTTCGAGGGCGGCGGCACCAGCCGGCCGTTGGACCAGCCGGCCCGGACGGCAAGCTCCCAGGCGAGTGCGAGCGACAGCGGCAGCAGCAAGCCGAGCAGCGGGCGCGTCAGCCGCGTGAGCCATGGCTGGCGAGCAGTCTGCGGTGTGGCCGCCGCGGCGGGGGCCTGGAGTTCGACGGTCATGGTCATAGTGAGAACAGCGCTCGGGTGTGAATGCAAGGCGTGGCGGCGGATGGCGATGGTGGCCAAGGACGGCGCCCCAAACTCGCTGTCGTCCCGGCCTTGCGCCGGGACCCATACTCCGCGGCGGTCGTTGTGGAGCGAGATGCCGCTCCAGCGTGGTCAACAACAGGCGTCACGGAGTATGGGTCCCGGATCTGCGCCCGCCAACGCTATCGCGTTGGCGGGCTTGTCCGGGACGACACCGGTTTTTGATCGCCGGCTCTTGGCACAGGCGATTTGGCGCAGCGGCCTATTGCCCGAGCCGTGCAAGCCCTAGTTCGTCGGCAGCGGGACCTGGTCGTCGATCAGGGCATCCAGCGTCGCCTTCACATCCACCTTGGCATCGACGACACCGGCCTGCTGCAAAGCGAGGCCAGCGGCCAAAATCGACTCGCGCTGCGGCGCGCCGATGCGGCTGTGGGTCAGCTCGGTGCGCTCCTTGAGCTGCTTGTCGACGACGGTCTCCGGCAGCTTGGTCACGGCGATGAAGGTCTTCTTGAGGTCGTCGTAATTCGCCAGCGCATCCTTGCGCGCGACTTCGTAGGTGGCGAGCACGCGGCGGACCATGTCGGGATTGTCCTTCAGGAACTGCTCACGGACGTTGAGGATGCCCCAGGTGTTGGCGTCGGCCTTGCGGTAGAACAGCCTGGCGCCCTCCTCGACCTCCGCCTGCGCCATCATCGGATCGAGCCCGGCCCAGGCGTCGACGTCGCCGCGGATCAGCGCCGCCTTGCCGTCGGCGTGCTGCAGCAATACCGGCGTGATGTCCTTGTCGCTGAGGCCAGCTGACAGCAGCGCGCGCACCAGGAAGATGTGCGGATCGGTGCCACGGGTCACCGCGACCCGCTTGCCCTTGAGGTCAGCCACGGAGGCAATCTTGGAATCCTTGGCCGTGACCAGCGCCGTCCATTCGGGCCGCGAATAGACGTAGACCGACTTGATCGGGTTGCCGTTGATCCGGGCGACCAACGCGGCGGAGCCGGCGGTCGAGCCGAAATCGAGCGAGCCGGCGTTGAGGAATTCGAGCGCCTTGTTGGAGCCGGCCGACTGCACCCAGACGATGCTGATGCCGTCCTTCGCGAACTCCTTCTCCAGAAGTCCTTTCTGCTTCAGCACCAGCGACACCGGATTGTAGGTCGCCCAATCGATGCGGATCTCCTTCACCGGCTCGGCCGCGCGTGCAGCGCCGCATCCCAGGAGAACCACGGCCGCAACCGCAGCAAATCCGCGCCTCGACAATCCACCCATCGTCACCCCTCCAAGCCTCAAGAAACATTGCTGTGGTTTCAATGAGTTATGCCAGGGGCGCGCGAGAATTGCTTTTCCTTTCGACGGCACCATTCAGAACGATCATCATCCCGTGACCACCGATGACAGCATGGATCGATTGTTGCATTGGAAGTTTCGTGACAGCACAGGCCTTGTTCGATATCCGGTTGCATCCATGGACAGCGTCGCCCCCCATTCCCACCCTGATAGCCTTTCCGATTTCGACAGCGCCGGCATCGCGGTTGCGGTCGACGCGCTGGCCGCGCAGCATTCGGGACGCGAGGACATGTTCCGCGCCGCCGTAGTGCAATTCCTCAAGGCCGAGCTGGTCAAGGCGCGCGCGGCCGCCCAGGCGCAACTGTTGAAGGACCGCCATGGCCGGCGCTGCGCCGAGCAGCTCTGCTTCGTGCAGGACGAGATCATTCGCATCCTCTACGCCGCCGCCACCGAGCACCTCTACCGCTCGCAGGTGCCGAGCGGCGCCGAGCGCATGGCGGTGGTCGCCACCGGCGGCTATGGCCGCGGCCTGATGGCGCCGGAGTCCGACATCGATCTCCTGTTCATCCTGCCCTACAAGCAGACCGCCTGGGGCGAGCAGGTCGCCGAAGCCATCCTGTATTCGCTGTGGGACATGGGGCTGAAGGTCGGCCATGCGACCCGCTCGGTCGACGAGTCGATCCGCCAGGCGCGCGGCGACATGACCATTCGCACGGCCATCCTGGAGACGCGCTATCTCGCCGGCGACCGGCCGCTCTATGACGAGCTGGTCGCGCGCTTCGACACCGAGGTGGTACAGGGCACCGCCGCCGAGTTCGTCGCCGCCAAGCTGGCCGAGCGCGAGGAGCGGCACCGCCGCGGCGGCCAGTCGCGCTATCTCGTCGAGCCCAACGTCAAGGACGGCAAGGGCGGCCTGCGCGACCTGCATACGCTGTTCTGGATCGCCAAATATGTCTATCGCGTGCGTGAGACCGCTGAATTGGTCGAGCGCGGCGTGTTCGACGCGCATGAATACCGCACCTTCCGGCGCTGCGCCGATTTCCTGTGGTCGGTGCGCTGCAACCTGCACTTCGTCAGCGGCCGGCCCGAGGAGCGGCTGTCATTCGACCTGCAGCGCGAGATCGCGGTGCGGCTCGGCTACACCAGCCATCCCGGCATGCAGGATGTCGAGCGCTTCATGAAGCACTACTTCCTGGTCGCCAAGGAGGTCGGCAATCTTACCGCCATCCTGTGCGCCAAGCTCGAGGACCAACAGGCCAAGCCGGCGCCGGTGCTGAGCCGGATGATCTCGCGCCTGACCACCGGCTCGACCTGGCGGCGCGTGCCGGAGAGTGACGACTTCATCGTCGACAACAACCGCATCAACCTCGCCGCGCCCGACGTCTTCAAGCACGATCCGGTCAATCTGATCCGCATCTTCCGGCTGGCGCAGAAGAACAACCTCGCCTTCCATCCCGACGCGATGCGCGCGGTCACGCGCTCCTTGAACCTGATCAACACCGAGCTGCGCGACGATCCCGAGGCCAACCGGCTGTTCATGGAGATCCTGACCTCCAACGATGCCGAGGTCGTGCTGCGGCGGATGAACGAGACCGGCGTGCTCGGCCACTTCATCCGCGCCTTCGGCCGCATCGTGTCGATGATGCAGTTCAACATGTATCATCACTACACGGTCGACGAGCACCTGATCCGCTGCATCGGCTTTCTGCAGGAGATCGAGCGCGGCGGCATCGACGAGTTCACCCTGGCCTCCGACCTGATGCGCAAGATCCGGCCCGAGCACCGCGCCGTCATCTACATCACCGTGCTGCTGCACGACGTCGCCAAGGGACGGCCCGAGGACCATTCCATCGCCGGCGCCAAGATCGCGCGCCGGCTGTGCCCGCGGCTGGGCTTCAACAATGCCGACACGGAGCTGGTCGCCTGGCTGATCGAGGAGCATCTGACGATGTCGACGGTGGCGCAGTCGCGCGACCTGTCGGACCGCAAGACGATCGAGAATTTCGCCGCCGTGGTGCAGTCCGTCGAGCAGATGAAGCTGCTGACGATCCTGACCACCGCCGACATCCGCGGCGTCGGCCCCGGCGTCTGGAACGGCTGGAAGGCGCAACTGCTGCGCACGCTCTACTACGAGACCGAGCCGGTGCTGACCGGCGGCTTCTCCGAGGTCAACCGCGCCAAGCGCATCACCGCGGCGCAGGCTGAATTCCGCAACGCCTTCACCGATTGGCCCGAGGACGAGCTCAACACCTATATCGGCCGGCATTATCCGGCCTACTGGCTCAAGGTCGAGCTGCCGCGCAAGATCCGCCATGCCCGCTTCGTGCGATCGAGCGAGGATGCCGGCCACAAGCTCGCGATCAATGTCGGCTTCGATCCGGCGCGCGGCGTGACCGAGCTGACGATCTTCGCGATGGACCATCCGTGGCTGCTGTCGATCATCGCCGGCGCCTGCGCCTCCGCCGGGGCGAACATCGTCGATGCCCAGATCTATACCACGACCGACGGCCGCGCGCTCGATACCATCGCGATCTCCCGCGAATATGAGCGCGATGAGGACGAGGGCCGGCGTGCGACCCGGATCGGCGAGACCATCGAGCAGGTGCTGGAGGGCAAGCTGCGGCTGCCGGACGCCGTGGCGCGGCGGACGACGCGCGGCAAGCAGCACAAGGCGTTCTCGGTCGAGCCGGAAGTGACCATCAACAATCAATGGTCGGAGCTCTACACCGTCATCGAGGTCTCCGGCCTCGACCGCCCCGGCCTGCTGTACGAGCTGACGACGGCGATCTCGAAGCTGAATCTCAACATCGCGTCGGCCCATGTCGCCACCTTCGGCGAACGCGCCCGCGACGTGTTCTACGTCACCGACCTCCTGGGCGCGCAGATCAACGCGCCGACCCGGCAGGCGGCGATCAAGAGCGCGCTGCTGCATTTGTTGGCGAACGACGACGCGGCCGCCCAACCGGCGGCATGAGAGACCATTGCGCGGCATTGAGCCGCTCGGAGCCGATTTGAACGAGGGGACCGGCACCGGCGCCGGTCCCGGCAGGCTTGGGGGAGCCGAACCATGGCATTGATTGCAGACATCGTCGTCGGACTGATCGGCCTGCTTCACGTCTACATTCTCGTGCTCGAGATGTTTCTCTGGACCAAGCCGGCCGGCTTGAGGGCGTTCAACAACACGCCGGAGCGCGCGGAGCAGACCAAGGTGCTCGGCGCCAACCAGGGCCTCTACAACGGCTTCCTCGCCGCCGGCCTGTTCTGGGGCCTCGCGCATCCGGCGCCGGTGTTCGCTTTTCAGATCAAGGTGTTCTTTCTGCTCTGCGTGCTCGTCGCGGGCCTCTATGGCGCCGCCACGGCGAGCCGCAAGATCCTGTTCATCC
The DNA here is from genome assembly GCF_032489615.1 of Bradyrhizobium sp. SZCCHNR1051. Classification (NCBI taxonomy): domain Bacteria; kingdom Pseudomonadati; phylum Pseudomonadota; class Alphaproteobacteria; order Hyphomicrobiales; family Nitrobacteraceae; genus Bradyrhizobium; species Bradyrhizobium sp. SZCCHNR1051. The sequence goes on from NZ_JAUEYJ010000005.1 coordinate 167,371, forward strand.
AGAGCGTGCCGGCAGCAGTCGGCCTGATGCTCGTCTGGCTGGCGGCTTGATCAGCACCGAGTCCGCGGCCGTCTTTCGAGACGCCTGCGGACGATGTCGGTGCCCATGAGGACATCATTCCGGGACATTCGCGCGCAAAATGGCGAAGCCGTTTTGAAGCAGCGACCACAGATGTCGTCCCGGGCAAGCACGGCGGCGCAACGCGCCGGCGTGCGCCGACCCGGGACCCATACTCCCGGGCGACGTTCGAGGCAGGATCGCAACTCCGAGTCTTCGCCACAGGGCGGCCTGTGGTTATGGATCCCGGCTCTGCGCCCTGACGTCGCTGCGCGACGCCAGGGCTTGGCCGGGACGACACTGAATGTCAGGGGGCAGCTTGGCTCCCAATGGTGCGAAGTCGCGATCATCGAGCTTGCATCCTAAGCCCTCGCCCCTCGGAACCGCCGCGGTCCCGGTGGCGGCTCGCCTTGCGTCCGCCAAGCCGTTCCTCCACACTGCCTGTAGCGATGGCGCCCGTCCGGGCAGACCAGCCGCACAACAACATTCAGGAGGAATGCAGACCCCATGCGACAGGGATATTTCCGTCTTGCAGGCGCGGCCGCTTTGGCCGTCACCCTCTCCGTCACGTCAGCCTCGGCCCAGAAGAAGTATGATCCCGGCGCCTCCGATACCGAGATCAAGGTCGGTCAGACCGTGCCGTTCTCGGGCCCCGCCTCGGCCTATGCCTCGATCGGCAAGACCCAGGCTGCCTATTTCAACATGATCAACGAGCAGGGCGGCATCAATGGCCGCAAGATCAAGCTGATCCAGTATGACGACGCCTATTCGCCGCCCAAGGCGGTCGAGCAGGTCCGCAAGCTGGTCGAGGACGACGAGGTGCTGCTGACCTTCCAGATCATCGGCACGCCGTCCAACGCCGCGGTCCAGAAATACCTCAACGCGAAGAAGGTGCCGCAGCTGTTCGCCGCCACCGGCGCCACCAAGTTCACCGACCCCAAGAACTTCCCCTGGACCATGGGGTACAATCCCAACTACTTCACCGAGGGCCGCATCTACGGCCAGTACATTCTGAAGGAGCATCCCAACGCCAAGATCGGCGTGCTCTATCAGAACGATGATCTCGGCAAGGACTATCTGAACGGGATCAAGGCCGGCCTGGGTGACAAGGCATCGACCATGATCGTCGCCGATGCCTCCTACGAGGTGTCCGATCCGACCATCGACTCGCAGATCCTCAAGATCAAGGCGGCCGGCGCCGACCTGCTGTTCTCCGCCGCGACGCCGAAGCAGGCCGCTCAGGCCATCAAGAAGCTGCATGAGCTCGACTGGCACCCCGTCCACATCGTCGATATCAATGCCACCTCTGTCGGCGCAGTGATGCAACCGGCCGGCCTCGAAGCCTCCAAGGGCGTAATCTCGGTCAATTACGGCAAGGACCCGCTCGATCCGACCTGGAAGGACGATCCGGGCATGAAGCGCTATCTGGATTTCATGGCCAAGTATTATCCGGAGGGCGACAAGAACTCCAATTTCAACGTCTATGGCTACGGGAACGCACAGCTCCTGGTCACGGTGCTGCAGATGTGCGGCGACAACCTGACGCGCGAGAACGTCATGAAGCAGGCGGCGTCGCTGAAGGACGTCGTCGGCGACCTGTCGCTGCCGGGCATGAAGATCAACACCTCGCCGACCGACTATCGCGTCAACAAGCAGCTACAGATGATGAAGTTCAACGGCGAGCGCTGGGAGCTGTTCGGCCCGATCCTGGAGGACAAGGGCGCGGCGGGCTAGCTGCACTCGACGTCGTTCCAGGGCGTCGCGACAGCGACGAGCCCGGACCCTCGAGATTCCGGATTCGATGCTGCGCATCGCCCCGGAATGACGCGGTCAACATCGATGGGACGGGGCTGCGGGATAGCGCGGCCCCGTTCTGCATTGCGGCACGGGTTGCGCCCGTTCGCCGCTGCGTGCGCTCGCCGACGGCCATTCGACCGCATCGCGGGTGACAACGGCTGTTGCGGTAGGATCCGCCGTCGCGTCGAGGAAGTGTCAGTCGTTGATGACCTCACCCTGGTCTCGTTGCTTGACGACCCGGTCGATCAAGCCCCACTGTAAGGCTTCGTCCGCGGTCATGAAGTGATCGCGATCCAGGGTGCGCTCGACGTCTTCATACGTACGTCCGCAATGCTCGGCGTAGAGCCTGATCATGCGGCGCTTGGTCTGCTCCATCTCCTTGGCGTGAATCAGGATGTCGGACGCCTGGCCCTGAAAACCACCGAGCGGCTGATGGACGTGAAGACTTGCATTGGGCAGCGCCGTCCGCTCGCCGGGCTCTCCCGCCATCAGAAGAAACGAGCCCATCGATCGCGCCGTTCCCATGCAGAGCGTGTGTACCGGTGCTTTGACGAATTGCATCGTGTCATACATCGCGAGGCCGCTGGTGATCACGCCGCCGGGTGAATTGATGTAGAGATGGATCGGCCGCTTTGGGTTTTCCGCCTCGAGAAACAGCAGTTGCGCGCAGACCAGGGCGGACACCGTGTCGTTGACCTCGCCGTTCAGGAAGACGATCCGCTCACGGAGCAGCCGCGAATAGATGTCGAAGGATCGTTCGCCCCGACTGGACTGCTCGATGACCATAGGGACGAGTTGCATCGTGTCGCGCATGCGCGAGCTCCCGGTTTCAGTGGGTTGTTAGTGAACTAGAGCGTCAAGCCGCGCGCATCAGGCTGCGCCGGTTGCTGTTCGCCGCCGGCGGCGTCCGCCGCATCAGCTTCGTGACGACCAGTCCGTGAATGATTCTCAGCCTGGTCCCGCCTGCGGCATTGGGCATGACCTGGAACGTCACGATGCTCTCGAGGTACGGCGGCTCGTCGTCGCGCATCCGGTAGCGAACTTCTTCGCCGGGCGTCGAGGAGACCGGGGCGGCATCGGCCAATTCTCCTGAAGGCAGCCAGTTCTCGCGCAGCGCGGGAATGCTGATCGCCCGCCACACCTTCTCCGGCGGAGCGTCGAGCTCGTAGTCGAGCACCAGATCGTCGCTCTGCCGGTCAGCCTTGATATCGGTCATTGGTCCATGTCCTTCAGCACGGCCTTCAACGCATCGACCCGCGACGGCCAGTAGGCGCGGTACTTCGCCAGCCAGCGCGCGATCTGCGCCAGGCCCTCCGGATCGACCTCATAGTTGACGAAGCGACCCTGCCGTTCTTCCCTCACCAATCCCGCGCTTCTGAGAACCGCGAGGTGCTGGGACATCGCCGGCTGGCTGATCGTCAGACCCTCGCGAAGCGCGCTGGCATTCAAGCTGCCGTTCGCCAGCTTCTCGAAGATCGCGTATCGCGTCGGATCAGCCAGGGCCCTGAAGATGTCACTCTCGATCATGCCAACACATAAGCATAAACTTATGTGTCATGCAAGCGGCAACGGAGGCTGAGAACGCGGATGTCGTCGAGTAGAGCGACGCGCCTGGGCGCTTCTCGATCAGGACTCGCTCTCACCCAGCCCACTGCCGCGCTCCCTCCCCCACAAGGAGGGAGGGAACGTACCTTTTGCTTGTCGACTGCCGACTACCAATCTTGCGGGTGTAGTCAGACTTGCCCCGCCGGCACCTCGCCAAAGTTCTTGCCCACCGGCAGCACGGCGTGGCGGATCAGGCGCGAGTCTTCGACCGCAGCCTGGCGGTGCTTCACTGCCTCGCGATAGACGGGATCGCGGATCATCTCGACGAAGGCTTGCACGCTCGGATATTCGGCGATGAAGCAGTGATCCCAGTATTCCTCCTGCGGACCGATCAGCATCAGCTCGAAACGACCCTGCCAGACGACGCGGCCGCCGAGGCGCTCGAACACCGGGCCGCTCTCGCGGCCATAGGCGGCATAAGCTTGCGCGCCGCTGACCTTACGTCCATCGGGATAGGCCGCCTCCTTGCGCAGCCGCACCAGGTTCAGCATGTGGATCGGACCCGGGCGGTCATTCTCCCGGAACTGCGCGAACACCTCCTTGGTGGGATCGATATGGCCCATGAATTCCCTCGCCTGATTGTTGTTGACCTTCGCTTAACCATAACGCGGCGTTAGCGGCGCGAAACTCCTAATCGCGCGTTAAGCTCTTCCTAACTGCCCCTTAAACTCCGGACATTACCGTGGTCGGACGGCGGGGTCGCGGGCTCGGGTTGCGTATGGCGCGGGGACGGAAACAGAGCGGCGGACGCAAGGAGCCGCGATTCGGTCTTGCGGCCGCGATGGCCGATCTGCGCCTCGACCCCAAGGATCGCATCCCCTCCGGCAACAACGCGCCCAAGAAGTCCGCTGCGAAGAAAAGGCCGGTCGAGCCCGACGACGAGGAAGATGTGCCGGCGCGCGAGCCGAAGACCTCAACGCCGAAACCAAAGCCGAGCCGCGGCAGGTCGCGCTGGGGATTGTCGATTGGGCGCATGTTCTACTGGGCGCTGGTCTGCGGCCTGTGGGGCGTGATCGCGCTGGTCGGCGTCGTGATCTGGGCCGGCGCGCATCTGCCGCCGATCCAGTCGCTGGAGATCCCCAAGCGGCCGCCGACGATCGAGATCGTGGGCTATGACGGCACCATGCTGGCGCAGCGCGGCGAGATGGCCGGCGCCAATGTCGCGCTGAAGGATCTGCCGCCCTATCTGCCGAAGGCCTTCATCGCCATCGAGGACCGCCGCTTCTACCAGCATTTCGGCATCGACCCGATCGGCATCGCCCGCGCTGTCGTCGCCAACATCCTGCATCGCGGCGTATCACAGGGCGGCTCGACCCTGACGCAGCAGCTCGCCAAGAACCTGTTCCTGACCCAGGAGCGCACGCTGGCGCGCAAGCTGCAGGAGGCCGAGCTGGCGCTGTGGCTGGAGCGCAAATATTCCAAGCGCGAGATCCTCGAGCTGTATCTCAACCGGGTCTATTTCGGCTCCGGCGCCTATGGCGTCGAGGCGGCCGCGCAGCGCTATTTCGGCAAGTCCGCGCGGCAGGTGACGATCGGCGAGGCCGCGATGCTCGCAGGTCTCGTCAAGTCGCCGTCGCGGCTGGCGCCGAACCGCAACCCGGAGGGCGCGGCCAAGCGCGCGCAGACCGTGCTTGCGGCGATGGCCGAGGCCAAGTTCATCACCGACGCCCAGGCGCAGGCCCAGATCGCGCATCCTTCCGTGGCGGTGAAGCCGGCCGGCGCCGGCACCGTGAACTACGTCGCCGACTGGATCGGCGAGGTGCTCGACGACCTCGTCGGCCAGGTCGAGGAGTCGATCGTCGTGGAGACCACGATCGATCCGAAGCTGCAATCCGTCGCCGAGGCCGCCATCATCGACGAGCTCGCGGCCAAGAGCGTGAAGTTCAACGTCAGCCAGGGCGCGCTGGTGGCGATGACGCCGGACGGCGCCGTGCGCGCCATGGTCGGCGGCCGCAACTATTCCGACAGCCAGTTCAACCGTGCCGTGACCGCCAAACGGCAGCCCGGCTCGGCGTTCAAGCCGTTCGTCTATCTCACCGCCATCGAGCAGGGCCTGACGCCGGACACGGTGCGCCAGGACGCGCCGCTCGACCTGAAGGGCTGGAAGCCGGAGAACTACACCCGCGAATATTTCGGCCCGGTGACGCTGACCCAGGCGCTGGCGATGTCGCTCAACACGGTCGCGGTGCGTGTCGGTCTCGAGGTCGGACCGAAGAACGTGGTGCGGACCGCACACCGCCTGGGCATCGCCTCCAAGCTCGATCCCAACCCGTCGATCGCGCTCGGCACCTCCGAGGTGTCGATGATCGAGCTGGTCGGCGCCTACGCGCCGTTCTCCAATGGCGGGGTCAGCGTCTCGCCGCATGTGGTGACGCGGATCAGGACGCTCGACGGCAAGCTCCTCTACATGCGCCAGGCCGAGCAGCCGGTGCAGGTGATCGAGCCGCGCAACGCGGCGATGATGAACCAGATGATGCAGGAGACGCTGATCTCCGGCACCGCGAAGAAGGCGGAGATCCCGGGCTGGATCGCCGCCGGCAAGACCGGCACCAGCCAGGATTTCCGCGACGCCTGGTTCATCGGCTACACCGCGCGCCTCGTCACCGGCGTCTGGCTCGGCAATGACGACAACTCGCCGACCAGGAAGGCGACCGGCGGCGGCCTACCCGTCGAGGTCTGGACCCGCTTCATGCGCGCGGCGCATCAGGGCGTGCCGGTGGCGGCGCTGCCGAACGCGCAGGGCTCGGGTCTTGTGCCGACGCTGGCGCAGATCGCCTCGCAGATTTCAGCACCGTCGGCCCCCGCGCCCAATGCGGCCTACTCGGCGCGCTCGGCGGCGCCGAGCCCGAGCCGCAGCAATGTTCGTCCGGAGCCCGCGGCCGGGCTCGACGGCTGGCTGGTGGACCGGTTGTTCGGCGGCCGGCGCTGATCTGATTGCACCACGAACACCGTCATTCCGGAGCAAGGCCGTAGGCCTGGAACCCGGAATCTCGATGTTGTCTGGCATTCGTTTTCAACAAGCTCGGGATTCCGGGTTCAATCGCCAACGCGCGGACGCGCGTTGACGATTGCCCCGGAATGACGACGGAAGCGCAAATGCGCTGCGTGTTGCGACACAACGAGCGATGCTCGTCAGGGGAAGACAGTGAGTCCGGCCTGATCAGCCCGCGGCGGCCGCAACGGGCCGCGATGACGGCTCGCTTTTCGCAGCACCCTCGCCTTTCGCATCACCGGAGGCCTGCGCCAGCGCGCGTCCGACGAGCCGCAGCATCAGGCTCGCGCGATGGGCGCTGTAGTCGAGCAGCCAGCGGCTGAAGGCGCTGGCGGCCATCGGCCGCGCGAACAGGAAGCCCTGCATCGCATCGCAGCCGAGCTCGGCCAGTAGCTTGCGCTGCGGCTCGGTCTCGACACCTTCGGCGACCACGGCCACGTCGAGGCTCTGGCCGACGCGCACGACCGCGGTCACGATCGCCCGCGTGCCGCTGTCGTTCTCGAAATCGCGCATGAAGCTGCGATCGATCTTCAGCTCGTCGATCGGTAGCTGGGCCAGCCGGCTGAGGCTCGAATAGCCGGTGCCGAAATCGTCCAGCGACAGGCCGACGCCCATGTTGCGCAGCTCGTTCATGGTCGCGATCACGGTGGCGCGCTCGTTGAGGATCACGCCCTCGGTGATCTCCAGCATCAGCATCTTCGCCGGCAGATCGTTGGCGGCCAGGATCTGCGCCACCATCGCCGCCAGATTGACGTTCTGGAAGTTGATCGGCGACAGGTTCACCGAGATGCAGGGGATGTCGAGACCGGCACGCCGCCACGACGCCATCTGCTGGCAGGCCAGCTTGATCGACCACACGCCGATCTGCTCGATCAGGCCGCACTCCTCGGCAAGCGGAATGAACTTGGCGGGCGAGACCTCGCCGAGCACCGGATCGTGCCAGCGCGCCAGCGCTTCCACGCCGTGGATCGCGCCGTCGCGGGTGCGGATCTGCGGCTGATAGTGCAACGTCAGGGCCTCGCTGGCGATCGCCTCGCGCAGCGCGGTCGAATGCATCAGCCGTTCTTCGGCGAGCTTGTCGATGTCGGCGCTGAAGAAGCGGTAGGTCGCCCGGCCGCCGCGCTTGGCCTTGTACATCGCCGCGTCGGCCTGCTTGATCAGGGTCTCGATGTCCTTGGCATTATCAGGATAGAGGCTGAGCCCCATGCTCGCCGACATCGGCACCTGGCGCTTGCCGATCGTCAGCGGCATCGCCAGCGCGGCGGTGATGCGCGCCGCCGCGAGCGAGGCTTCCAGGGCATCGCGGTTCTGCAGCACGATCACGAACTCGTCGCCGCCGAGACGGCCCAGCATGTCGCCGTTGCGGATCTGCGCTCGCAGGCGGTTGGCGAAGCCGACCAGGAACTCGTCGCCGGCGGCATGGCCCAGCGTGTCGTTGACGTCCTTGAAATTGTCGGCGTCCAGGAAGGCGACGGCGACGTGTCCGCCTTCCGGACAGGCCTTGATGGCTTCGGCGATCAGCGACGGGATGCGGGCACGGTTGGGCAGGCCCGTCAGCATGTCATGATAGGCGACCTGTGAGATCGTCGAGCGGACCTCCTGGCGCTCGATGGCGAGCGCACCGAGCTGGACGCAGGCGGCCACGATCTGCTCGTGCCAGGGGCTGGGGCCGCGGCATTCACGGAAGTAGAAGGCAAAGGTGCCGATGACACGGCCGTCCTTGCCCTTGATGGGCGACGACCAGCAGGCGCGCAGGCCGGCGGCGAGCGGGCCGGCCTTGTAGGGTTGCCAGCACGGATCATTGTCGATGTCGTGCGACAGCACCGGCTCGCAGAGATGGGCGGCGGTGCCGCAGGAGCCGACGTCCGGCCCGATCGCGACGCCGTCGAGGCTGGCCGAATAAGCGGGCGGAAGGCTGGGGCCGCCGAGCGGATGCATGCGGCCATCGGAATCGACGTGCAGGATCGAGCAGACGACGTCCGGGGCGAGCTCTTCGACCCGGCGGCACAGCTGATCGGCGATGGTCGTGATCGAAACGTCGGACGCCAGCGACGCCATGATCAGCTGCTGCAGCGAGCGCAACTGCTTGGTCTCCCGGATGTCCGTGAGCAGCCCGAACAGATATCTGACCTTGCCCCGCTTGGTCCGGTGCGCCTTGACATAGGCGGTCGTCCAGATCTCGCGGCCGTCCTTGTCGTAGACCAGCACGTCCTCCTCGATGCCGCGATCGTCCTCGAGGCATTGCCTCAGCCGGTCGACGATGGCGGGATCAGTGCAGGGGCCGATCAGCAGTTCCTCGGCCCGGCGCCCGATCGCCTGTTCAGGCGTGTAGCCGAACAGGCTGGCAAAGGCGGCGTTGGTATAGAGGACGTTGAGCTCGCGATCGGTGACGATGACGGCCCGGTTGGTCCGGTCGGCGACCGACGTCAGCAGCGCATTGCGCTCGCGCATGTCGACTTCGGTGGTCACGTCACGAATGAACAGCAGCGAACGGACCGGCTCGTCGTCACGGCCCGGCGGGAGAGCGCACAGCGACAGGCGGAGGCGGGTCCGCCCGCCATCGGCATGGCGCATCGTCATTTCGCGGGCTTCGGACTGGTCCGCCTCCTGCTGCGCGTCCGTCGTCTCGTCGCAGGGGGGCGCCGGGATCAGATCCGCGGGCAGACCCAGGCTTTCGAGGTCGGCGCCGATCAGAGCGGCCGGCTCACGCCGCAGCAGCACCGACGCCGCCTGGTTGGCGTGCTGGACATGGCCCAGCGCGTCGAGAAACAGGATCGCCTCGGAGGCACCGTCGAGCGCGGCCGAGAGCAATTGTGTGGATGCGGCCGGTTGGAACTCGCTTGCAGGCATCGTTCGATTCGAGGCGCGCTGCACGTTTCGAGAGAAACGATCGGCGCTTTGGTTGCAGCGAACGACCCGGCAGCTCGCTGGGACGTCACCTTGGGGTTGATCGCGGTAAATCTGGCGAGCGCAGCGTTACGGCCGCGTTAAGGCGCCGCCGAATTGAGCAATATCCTCCGACTGCAGGCGAGAAGGCTTAAGAATTCGATAGTCCGCACGCGGGTTCTGAGTTCATCGATGCAGATTGGAACCCGACAAAGAAATGGCCCGGACCAGAAGGCCGGGCCATTGGGACTCGCATCGTCGAGATGCTCTATCGTCGAGACCTCAGTCGTCGATGCCATAGCGATGCAGATCGTTGCCGCAGGTGTCGAGCCACTTCTTGGCGCGCTCGACCGAGGAGCAGATCCTGCCACACACCTTCCAGAACCGCGGCGAGTGGTTCATCTCGATCAGATGAGCGACCTCGTGCGCGGCGAGATAATCGAGCACGAAGGGCGGCGCCAGGATCAGGCGCCACGAGAACGACAGCGAGCCGGCCGAGGTACATGAGCCCCAGCGGCTCGACTGGTCGCGGATCGACAGCCGCTTGACCTTGACGCCGAGCTGCTCGGCATAGGCATCGGCGGCCTTCTGCAGGTCACGGCGCGCCTCGCGCTTCAGGAAGTCGAGCACCCGGCGTTCGGTGTGCTCGATCCCGCCGGCCACGCACAGGATCTTCTCGCCACTGTCTCGCGTCTCGGTCCACACCGTGCCGCGCTCGCCCGCGCGATGCACGATCTTGTGCGGCACGCCGCGCAGCGGCACCAAAGTGCCCGGCAGGAACGGCGCCGCCTTCGGCAGACGGCCAAGACGCGCCGCGATCCACGCGCCGTGACGCTGCGCGAAGTCTTTCGCTTCGATGATCGTGCCGCGCGGAGGCATCGTGAGGATCGCTTCGCGATCCGACGGATGAATTCTCAGGGTATAACGTCGCGCACGACGGTGACGCCGCAATCTAATCGAGTAGATTTGCGAGCCATGCTTGACGAGAAGACGCGAAGGTTCGGCGGGCCGCCGATAAAGTAGCGCGCGAGTGGCCATTTCTGTCAGTCCGGGAGGGAAGAACTCGCCCGGATTTTGCCATATCCATCGCCAGGGAAAGCGCTCGGCGCAAAAACAAATCATTTGCCCAACATACAGGGGTTCGGAAGGTTCCGCACCCTAGCGGTTGGGCCTCGCGCGCCCCCAAAAACATGAATTCAGATTCAAAAGCATCGCTCAAGAAGCGACGCCACATTCACTGCTTGAGTCACTCCTGAGTTCCGGTTTCTAGCGTCCCTTCAAAGGGTTACCCCGCATCCGGATTCGGATGCGCGGTGACCATCGTCTTCACTCATTCAGCCGCAATGGCGAGCAGCGACTTCGGATCGGCTGCCGACAGCATGAAATCGTTGATGCGCGGCACGATCTCCGACTTGAATCGCGAGCCGTTGAACACGCCGTAATGACCGACACCCGGTTGCACGTAGTGAACCCGGCGGTGATCCGGGATCGACGAGCAGAGTCCGTGCGTCGCTTCGGTCTGACCAAGACCGGAGATGTCGTCCTTCTCACCTTCGACTGTCATCAAGGCCACGCGCGTGACCTTCGACGGATCGACCAGGGTGCCGCGATGGGTCATCTCGCCCTTCGGCAGCGCATGTTTGACGAACACGGTCTCCACCGTCTGCAAATAATATTCCGCAGCCAGGTCCATGACCGCGAGATACTCGTCGTAGAAGTCGCGGTGCTTGTCGACCTGGTCACCGTCACCCTTCACGAGGTTGGCGAACAGCGCCTTGTGGGCGTCGACATGGCGGTCGAGGTTCATGCTGATGAAGCCGTTCAACTGCAGGAAGCCCGGATAGACGTCGCGCATGACGCCTGGATGCGGGAACGGCACCTTGGTGATGACGTGGTTGCGGAACCAGTCGATGCCGCGCTCCTGGGCGAGATTGTTCACGCCGGTCGGGTTGCGCCTGGTGTCGATCGGGCCGCCCATCAGGGTCATCGAGATTGGTGCGAAGGGATCGCGCTCGGCCTCCATGACAGACACCGCCGCCAGCACCGGCACCGCCGGCTGGCACACCGCCATGACGTGCATGTTGGTGCCGAGGAAGCGCAGCATCTCGATGACATAGTCGATGTAGTCGTCGAGATCGAAGCGGCCTTCGGCCAGCGGGACCATCCGCGCGTCAGACCAGTCGGTGATGTAGACCTCGTGGGTCGGCAGGAACGCTTCCACCGTGCCGCGCAACAGGGTCGCGTAATGGCCGGACATCGGCGCCACGATCAGCAGCCGGGGCTGGGGGCTGCGCAGCGGGCGGGTCAGCTTGCGGTCGAAATAGAGCAGCCGGCAGAACGGCTTTTCCCAGATCGAGCGGACCTCGACGGGGGTCCGGATGCCGTTGACCTCGGTCTCGTCGAGGCCCCATTCGGGCTTGCCGTAGCGGCGCGTGGTGCGCTCGAACAGCTCGCAGGCCGCCGCGACCGATTTGCCCATCTGGGTGTGGGCCCAGGGATTGAGCGGGTTCTGAAACAGGATCTTGGTGGCGTCGGTGACAGCGCGCGCCGGATTGAGCGAGGCGTGCGCCATTTCGTACATCCAGTACATCGGCGTCGTCAGGACCGGACTGCCTTCCGACGCCAGGGGCGGTGCACCGCCAAACTCACCTATCGGCATTCTCGTTCAACCTCTCTGCAATGCAGCATACTGCCGAATGCGCAATTAAGCGTCAATGCGGTGTTGTACGTGTCAACGCCGCAAAGCGACGAAATGAGCCCGGAAATCCACGGGAAAAGCGCAATTATTCCCCTGCCGCCAGCAACGAGCCGGCGCGGCGCGCGCTACGCAAAAGGGCAATGAATGCCGCAAACGACGCCAGCAGCAGGGCGGCATTGAGCCCGAGCGCCGTCAGCATCAGGTCCGATCGGAAGACGTGATCGGCCAGCAGCGCGCGCATGCCTTCGAACACGTAGGTCGGCGGCAGGGACCAGGCGACCAGTTGCAGCCAATGCGGCAGCACCTGAACGGGATAGTAGACGCAGGCGAGCGGCATCAGCGCGAACATCAGCGTCCAGACGATGCTCTCGGCGCCGAGCCCGTTGCGCAGCACGAGCCCCGACACGAAGATGCCGACCGCCCAGGACGTGAAGATCAGGTTGCAGAAGAAGGCGATCAGCGGCAGGCCGAGGCTGTAGAGGTTGAAGTCGAAGAACCAGACCGCGATCAGGGTCATCGGGATGATGCCGATGGCCAACCGGATCAGGCTCATCGTCATCAGCGCCAGCAGGAATTCGATCGGCGTCAGCGGACTCATCATCAGGTTGCCGATGTTGCGCGCCCACATCTCCTCGAGGAAGGAGATCGAGAACCCGAGCTGTCCGCGGAACAGGATGTCCCACAGGATGACGGCGCCTATCAGCGTGCCGCCGGCGCGGGCGAAGAAGCCGGCATTGGCGGTGATGTAGGTCTGCAGGAAGCCCCAGGTGATGATCTGCAGGGTCGGCCAGTACATCAGCTCCAGCAGCCGCGGCCAGGACGACAGCAGCAGATACCAGTAGCGCAGGATCATCGCGCCGATCCGGTGCGGGGCGATGCGGAGCGAAAGATCGTTCATTGCGCGGCCTCCCGGTCGCGGCCGCGGGCGACGTCGAGGAATACGTCCTCGAGCGTCGAGCGGTTGTAGCGCGCCATGATCTGCGCCGGGCTGTCGTCGTCCTCGATGCGACCGCGCTTCATGATGATGACGCGGTCGCACAGACGCTCGACCTCCAGCATGTTGTGCGAGGCGAGCAGCACGGTGGCGCCACGGCGCTTGCGGTAGCTGTCGAGATGGCCACGCACCCAATCGGCGGTGTCAGGATCGAGCGAGGCGGTCGGCTCGTCCAAGAGCAGCAGCTCGGGATCATTGATCAGCGCCTTGGCCAGCGCGACGCGCGTCTTCTGCCCGGCGGAGAGCTTACCATTGGCACGATCGATGAAGTCGGTCAGGTCGAGCTGGGCGGCGAGCTCCGCGATCCGCTCCTTGAGGTGGTCCACCGCATAGAGCCGGCCGAAGATGGTGAGGTTCTGCCGCACCGTGAGGCGCATCGGCATGTCGACATAGGGGCTCTCGAAATTCATCCGTCCCAGCACGGCAGCAGCCTCGTCCGGCATCCTGTGGCCGAGCACGGCGACCTCGCCCGAGGTCGGCTGCACCAGCCCCATGATCATCGCAATCGTCGTGGTCTTGCCGGCGCCGTTGCCGCCGAGCAGCCCGGTGATGCTGCCGCGGCGGATCGCAAAGGAGATGCCGTCGACAGCGGTCGTCGTCTTGTAGACCTTGGTCAGCCGCGACACGGCAATCGCGGGCGAAACCGAGCTGGAATCGGATGAGAGGGTCGGCACTGCGTCATCTTGCGTCATGGGAGGGGTTCATTGAGGCATTGTGCCGCAAACCGCAACAGGCCACCAACGGCCGGCCAGATTTGTCGCCGCGCCTGCGCGGCATTAGGTTCCCGTCATGACCGACGACGCCCTGATCATCGACACGCCCGACACCGACTATCGCCATCCGCGACAGCGCGTCCGGCTCGACACCATCCTGCGGCTGCGCTGGCTGGCGGCGCTCGGTCAGTTGAGCGCGATCTTCATCGTGGTGCAGGGGCTGGAGTTCGACCTGCCGGTGGTGCCCTGTCTCGCGGTGATCAGCATCTCGGCGCTGCTCAATCTCGGCCTGCAGATCGCCTTCAACCCGATGCAGTTGTTGGAGCCGGCCCACGCCGGAGGCCTGCTCGCGCTCAACATCGTCGAGCTGACGGTGCTGCTCTATCTCACGGGCGGGCTGGAGAATCCGTTCTCCTACATGTTCCTGGCGCCGGTGCTGATCTCGGCGACCGCCCTCCCCGTCCGCCTGACGATCATGCTCGGCCTGCTCGCCGTGGCCTGCGCAACCGCCTTGTTCTTCATGCACCTGCCGCTGCCGTGGGAAGGCGAGGAGCCGCTGATCTTCCCGCCGATCTATCTGTTCGGCGTCTGGCTCTCGATCGCGCTCGCGATCGGCGTCACCAGCCTCTATGCGTTCCAGGTGACCGAGGAGGCGCGCAAGCTGTCGGACGCGCTGGCGGCGACCGAGCTGGTGCTGGCGCGCGAGCAGCACCTCACCCAGCTCGACGGTCTCGCGGCGGCCGCCGCGCACGAGCTCGGCACCCCGCTCGCGACCATCGTGCTGATCTCGCGCGAGTTGGAGCGCGCCCTGCAGGACAACAGCCAGGTCACCTCCGACATCAAGACCCTGCGCGAGCAGGCGCAGCGCTGCCGCGACATTCTCGGCAAGATCACCCAGCTGTCCTCGATCGGGTCGATGTACGACCGGATGAAGCTGTCGACCTTGATCGAGGAGACGGTGGCCCCGCATCGCGACTTCGGCGTCGACATCAAGGTGCGCGTCGCCGTGGCCGCGGCCAAGGAGCCGGTCGGCTCGCGCAACCCGGCGATCCTCTATGGCGTCGGCAATATCCTGGAGAATGCCGTCGACTTCGCGCGCAACGCCGTCGAGGTGAACGCCTGGTGGAACAATGAGACGGTCGAGATCGTGGTGTCCGACGACGGCCCCGGCTTCGCGCCTGATATCCTGAAGCGGATCGGCGAGCCCTATCTGTCGCGACGGCCCAGCGCCGAGGACGGCCCGGGAGGTAACCAGGGCGGCGGCCTCGGGCTCGGCGTGTTCATCGCCCGCACGCTGCTGGAGCGGACCGGGGCCAAGGTCTCGTTCAGCAATCGCACCTTCCCCGACCATGGCGCCGTAGTCCAGATCGTGTGGCCGCGACGGCGCTTCGAGGCCAGCGAGGACGACGATGGCGAGGCGGAGCCGGAATGAAGCCTCGGCGGCAGCCGCCGCCGGCGTGGTCCTGGCATACAGCACACCCGCCCCGCGCGGCGTCACGCCGCAGACTGCGGCAACCCGCGATCTTGGCAGCGGCCGGTCGGCAGACCATATGAGGATGGACCAGACGTCTCGCAACCATCGAGCCTTCTTCTCAAGGATATGACCGTGGGCGCCATCGCCGAACTGACGAACCACCCGGACCGCTCTCTCCTCATCGTGGAGGACGACAAGCCGTTCCTGGAGCGCCTGTCGCGCGCCATGGAGACCCGCGGCTTCACGGTCACCTCCTGCGAAAGCGTCGCCGAAGGTATTTCACAGATCGGCAAGGCAGCGCCGGCCTTCGCCGTGGTCGACCTCCGGCTGGGCGACGGCAACGGCCTCGACGTGGTGTCGGCGCTGAAGCGCAAGCGCCCCGAGGCCCGCGCCATCGTGCTGACCGGATACGGCAACATCGCCACCGCCGTGACGGCGGTGAAGATGGGCGCCGTCGACTATCTCGCCAAGCCGGCGGATGCCGACGACGTCGTTGCAGCGCTGCTGTCGACCACCAGCGAAAAGTCCGAGCTGCCGCAGAATCCGATGTCGGCCGACCGTGTCCGCTGGGAGCACATCCAGCGCATCTATGAGATGTGCAACCGCAACGTCTCGGAAACGGCCCGCCGGCTCAACATGCACCGCCGCACTCTGCAGCGCATCCTCGCCAAGCGCGCGCCGAAGTAGGCTTTTGCGGCTCGTCCGCACTCAGTGCGACTTCACGAATGCCTGCAGCGCATGGAAGACGGTGCGCCGCGGATTGCGGCTGCACCAATTGCGCATCCAGCTGTCGACCTCGGTCAGATCGAGCTTGATCTGCCGGCCCTCGTCGCCGCGGTCCGCATTGATGGCGGAGACGTAGCCCATCATCCACTGCTGATACTTTGAGATGGCGTTGACGTAGGGGCCGTCGGCATTGCCGATCGCCTTGTAGGTGCCGGGCGGCTGCTCCTCGGCGGCGGTGATGAAGCGCTCGCAGGAATCGGCGCCCACGCCCAGGACGTAGAACGCCATCTCCTCCGCGCGAACTCCGGTCGCGTAGAGCAGTGTCAACGCCAAGAGCACCCGTCGCATCTGTCGTCCCTGTTCGCACCCCTCGGCTGGATACCGCTCGAGCCTTAAAAATGTTCCGAGATGTTGCGCCCCATGCGGGGCATTTATCGGGCAGAGAGGGGAAATTGCCGGGAGGGCGGGACAAGCGAATGTTGTTGCGCCAGCAACAGTCTTGGATCGGGCGGGGGATCCAAGGCCGGGCGGCGCCCCGATGCCCCGGCTCGCGTCAGCTCTCCCCCGTCAGCCGGGAGAAGTCGGCCAGGACGGCGGCGATCAGCTCCCGGTGCCTGGTATCCTGTTCCGTAAGGCTCGCGGCATACATGTTCAGGAGATAGCGCGCCTTCGCGGCGGCTTCCGGCCACGACGCAGCCGCGTTGGCGAGCAAGTGCTGCTCGAGAACAGCCTGCCGCTCGCGCAGGTCCCGCGCGTGACTTTCGGCCTCGGCCAGAGCGCGACGCAGGTCCACGGCCTTCTGCGCGCTCATCCCGCGGTGTCTGTCGAGATCGAGCGGTTCGTCAGTCATCCGACGCACTCGCGTCGACACGCTGCGCGTCTGCAAGATCGACCGAGCTGACGGACACCATCTCGACGGCCGCAGAGCGCGAGCCGGCGGCGGGCAGCATCATCATCGTCGCAACCCGGCGGTAGGCAGCAAAGGACAATCCTTCGATCAGCTCCTCGTCCGTGACCACCTCGTAGGTGCCCTCGGGCAAGAGACGCTCGATGCTTCTGATCCGGAACGGATGTTTGAAGGTGACGAATTCGCGCCGCGAGCGGATGCTCATCTGCGCCTACCTTTCGCAACAGCCTCGCTGTCGCTGTCGCAACTTCGAGGTCTTCGAAGCATGCGCCTTACGGCCGGCAATAGCCACCGCTTTCTCATCAGCACGACGTGACGAACGGCTGGGCGTCATCGGACCGTGTCGCTGCGCTTTGGTGCTCGCTATTGCAGGAGCCAGGGTGTATCAATGGTGATCACCGCCATTCCGACGGCATTCATCGGTGACTGAGGGTCACGAGCGCTCCCGCCGCAAACACGCGAGGGACAGCCAATGCCGCAGTTTCGTCTGAGCGAGTGGATCGTTCCACCCATCATTGTGCCGCTTCTGCTGATCCTTCTCGCGCTCGCAACTGCCGCGCTGCATTCGTAGATCAGACCACCGTGCGCCCCGTCGGCAGCCGGTGGATGACGGCCACCCGGCCGATAGGCAGTGACGCCGCGCACGCAGGATCGACGCGGCGCCTTCGTCCGATGCGTTGAACCAGCTCCAACCCGAGCCGAGAGGAGATCGACATGGCCAAAGGTCAGCAAAAAGGCAATCGCGAAGCCAAGAAGCCCAAGAAGGAAAAGCCCAAGAGCATTGCCGCAGCGCCGAGCCAGAAGACCGGAGCATGGCAGCCGGATTTTTCCAGCGACAAGAAGAAGCGCTAGGAGATTTCCGGCCCTCATCAGTCTGGATGGTTCTCCCGCAAGGCCGCAGGGCCGCGCGCAATGCGGCGACGCGGCCGACCGTACTCGACAGCCCAAAGGACAGAACATGGCGCGCGAAACGATCTATTTCGTTCAGGCGTTCAGCGCCGGCCGGGGCGGACGCGCGAAAGCCGAGACGCCGATCGCCTGCAAGACGGAAGCGAGCGCGCTCCGGACTGCGGAACGACTGGTGTCGAGCAAGGCAGGCGTCGTCGCCTTCTCATCCTCGGGCGATCCCGACATGGGTGACTATGACGATGAGCCGACAGTCCTCTTCCGCCACGGCGAGTTGCCGTCGGCTTTCGATTGAGATGCGCGCAAACCTTTGTCGCCGGCGACCACCGCCGAACGACGCCCCTTGGATGACGTCCGCCCTATCGGCGGCGTCCTCCGAACCTGATCGGACACACACATGATTGAGTTTCCAAATCACAGCCGCTCCTATGACCGCACGCGACGTGCCGTACGGTTCTGGGGCTATGACAGCGCAATGGAAGCATCGTTCTTCGTCGACGAGGGCGCGTTGAGACGCCTTCAACCCGACACCCGTCCGGACGAGTCGGGCTTTCTGACCGCGTTCGATTCCAACCGCGAGCGGATCTGCGCCGCCGCCGCCAGGGTCTATGTCCGCGGCAGCCGGGGATCCTACGATCTCGTCGCTGCCAATTTTTGACGGCGATGCCTGGCGATCGATCGGCCAGGCTGGTGGTGATGCGGATCGGCTCTCAGCGATGCTGATGTCTCTCATCTTGAGACTCGTGACCTGACGGAGCCTCTGTCACCTACCTAGGCGGGGAACCCCCGTCCAGTGGACCGCATTTGAGGATTCTCTAGAGGTCCGCGTGGCCCTGCGGGTCGATCAGCCGGTTGATCCGCTGCGCCGCCGCGAGCCCGAAGCGCACCGTCATGAGCTTGCGCGTCGGCGCCGGCAATCTGTGCTCTGGCGCCTCGCAATGCAGGTGGGCGCCATAGGCATCGGCCACGATCAGGCCGGTGTCCTGCGGAAAGATCTCGCACGGCAGATCCTGCGTGAAGGCGAAGAACAGCCGGTCGCAATGGGCACGGTAGTCCTCCCATTTGTGATCCGCGCGCAGATCCTCGACCGACGACTTGATCTCGACGATCCAGATCTCGCCGCGCTCGTTCAGCGCCACCAGGTCGGCGCGACGTCCCGACGGCAGCGGCAGCTCGCTGATGGTGGCAAAGCCGAGCGAGCGCAGCAGGCGCGAGGTGCCGCGCGCGATCGCCAGCGCCGTCTCGGATTGGCGGCGGTCGACGGGAACGAGGCTGATCCTGGCGGCTGACGAGTCCATGACCGCAGCATAGCCGATTCCGGAGCCATCCCAAGCCCCGGCCCCGTCGCGGAACCTGGGACCCAGGCGGCGCTCTTCGCCGATCAAGCAGACGTCAGGTCCTGCGCGACGCGGCCCAGCCGCCGACCTCGCGCGCAGGCAGGGCGCGGCTGCAGGCGGTGGCGGCGTGCCTTGCCGAGAGCGGATTTCAAGCCGCCGCACCGCGGTGTTTTTCGCTTGGCGCACTGCGAAAAATCGGCATGCTGGCGCCATGAGCGAACCCGAAACCACCAAGGCGAAGGCCGGCGCGATGATCGTGCCCGTCACGCCGTTCGAGCAGAACTGCACCATCCTGTGGTGCGAGGCGACCCGGAAGGCGATCGTGATCGATCCCGGCGGCGACGTGCCCAACATTCAGGCGGCGATCGCGCAGGCCAATATCACCGTCGAGAAGATCTGGCTGACGCATGGCCATATCGATCATGTCGGCGGCGCGGCCGATCTGCGCGACGCGCTGAAGGTGCCGATCGAAGGCCCGCATGTCGCCGACAAATTCCTGCTCGACAACGTCGTCACCAGCGGCGCGCGCTTCGGCATCACAGGCGTGCGCGATTTCACGCCGGATCGCTGGCTCGAGGAGGGCGACCGCGTCGAGATCGGCGAGCTCGTCTTCGATATCCTGCATTGCCCGGGGCATTCGCCGGGCAGCGTCGTGTTCTTCAACAACGAGATGCGCTTCGCCCAGGTCGGCGACGTGCTGTTCAACGGCTCGGTCGGCCGCACCGATTTGCCCGGCGGCAGCCATGAGACGCTGATCAGATCGATCAAGGACAAGCTGCTGCCGCTCGGCGACGACGTCGGCTTCATCTGCGGCCATGGCGCCGGATCGAGCTTCGGCCAGGAGCGCATGACCAACCCATTCCTGACCGGGGACGTCTGACCCGCGCGTCCCTCGCGAGCGAGCTCTGAACGGCTGCGGTTGTGGCCGCCTACTTCAGGCCGGCCGCTTGCAGGGCACGGTCGATCACGGCAGCGACGTCGATGGTTCGGCGCCGCGGCCTGACGGTCGCGCCACTGCCGTTGATCGAAGATTCGCCGGTCGCCGACTCCAGCCGTTTCGGCTCCACGGGCTTGGAGACGGCCACGGGCTTGGACTCCGGCCTCTGGTCCGGCTTGGACTTGGCCGCTTTCCGCGACGGCGACTGGGGCTCGACCTCGGGCTGCGGGACCGCAGCGGATGCCGGTGCAGAGAGCAGCATGCCGGTCGGCGACATTCTGGGCTCGACCACCTTGATCTCGGCCGGCTTGACGTCGACCGGTTCCGCAGCGGGCGATGGAGCGTCCGCCGCGCGTCGCAAGGTCTTGGTGAAGGCCGGCACCGCCGAGATCGGCGACACCTGCGGGATCAGCTTCGTGCTCGGCGACGTCGTGGCCGCCTTGAGCGGACGAATCCAATCGGTGACGCCGAAGAATTTCGCGATGTGATAGGACGAGGAAATGCCGGCCTCGAGCAGGAACGGCCCGGCCTTGCCATAGCGCTTGTCGTTGGCCGCGATCCCGATCGGCGTGCCATGCGCCATGTTGGAGATCGTGAACGATTCCACGACGGTCTCGCCGTCGGCATTCCACCATTGCTCATGCGGATAGCCGTTCACCTCGGCCGCGGCCATCGGCGCCAGCGGCAGATGGTGCAGGTCCAGCCACTGCTTGACGATCTCGCCGGCATTGTCCGGATGCACGGTGTAGTCCGCTGTGCCGTGCCACACCGACAGCTTCGGCCACTTGCCGCGGTGGTTCGAGGCACGACGAACGAGATCGCCGAGCTCGCCTGCGGGGCGCGCCGGCGGCATCCGCATCTGCAGGATCGCGTCGCGCATGCTGCGCGCGGTGCCGAACGGCAGCCCGGCGATGACAGCGCCGGCAGCGAACAATTCGGGATGCGCCGAGAGCAGCGCCATGGTCATCGCGCCGCCCGCCGACAGGCCGGTGACGTAGATGCGCCTGGGATCGATGGCACAATCCGCCACCATGCGCGCAATCATCTGACGGATCGAGGCGACCTCGCCCTGATCACGCGTGATGTCTTCGGACTGAAACCAGTTGAAGCAGCGCTGCGGATTGTTGACCCGCTGCTGCTCCGGCAGCAGCAGCGCGAAGCCGAAATGCTTGGCGAGCGTCGACCAGCCGGCGCCGAGATCGTAGTCGGCGGCGCCCTGCCCGCAGCCATGCAGCACGACGACCAGCGGCGCCAGCGGCTGACGCTGCGCCGGCACATAGGCAAACATCTTCAGGCGCCCAGGGTTGGTGCCGAAGTGCTCGATCTCGATCAGGGGATTCTCTGGAGCGCGACGCGGCTGACGATGAAAATCGGCAAATCCGGTAATACTGTTCAGCTCGCGCAGCCGTCGCAAATACTCAACATTTTCGGCGAGGGACAACGGCAGCTCCTTAGGCATTCGCGTATTCACGGCAGCGGGTAGACAATCCACCATCACCCAGATGGTTGTTGCAGTGCAAAAGAAAAAGCCCACACCATCCCGGACGTCAGCAATTTGATTGCGAATTTCGGTCTTGCTGCGATCTAAATGCCACGCCGACGCGGCGCTTCACGCAGCAATCACCGAAATGCGAACCGAGCACCACGAATATCGCCGTTGGCGTGAACGCGACAGACTCCGCAACCGCAAAGGCCGACGACCGCGATTTGGAAATCATCATTCGAGCCACATCGCGAATCGACCATGTCAGCGGGAAGTGTGCCGTACCGATCGGCGATCAGTAAACAAACAAATGGCAGCCATGCACCGATCGGCATACGCGCCAAGGTGATTGCCTGACTCCGATGCGCCAATTAGCCTGATCGGCAAGCAACAACGAATTCCGCTTGGGAGAAAACGCATGGCGCGGCTCAAATTCGGAGCGTTCCTCGCTCCGCATCATCCGATCGGCGAGCATCCGATGCTGCAATTCCGCCGCGACCTCGATCTGGTCGCGCAGCTCGACGAGCTCGGCTACGATGAGTTCTGGTGCGGCGAGCATCATTCCAGCGGCTGGGAGATGATCGCTTCCCCCGAGATGTTTCTCGCCGCCGCCGGCGAGCGCACCAAGCGCATCAGGCTCGGCACCGGCGTGATCTCGCTGCCCTACCATCATCCCTACAACGTCGCGCAGCGGATGGTGCAGCTCGATCACATGACCGGCGGCCGCGCCATCTTCGGCTCGGGCCCCGGCGCGCTCGCCTCCGATGCCCACACTCTGGGCATCGATCCGATGACGCAGCGCGACCGTCAGGACGAGGCGATCGCCATCATCCGCCGCCTGTTCAACGGCGAGCGCGTCACCGCCAAGAGCGACTGGTTCACGATGAACGATGCGGCCTTGCAGATCCTGCCGTTGCAGGAGGAGATGCCGTTCGTCGTGGCCTCGCAGATCTCGCCGTCCGGCATGACGTTGGCCGGCAAATACGGCATCGGCATCATCTCGCTCGGCTCGATGTCGACGCAGGGGCTGATGGCGCTGCCGCAGCAATGGGAGTTTGCCGAGGACGCGGCGAAGAAGCACGGCACGACAGTGAGCCGCGCCGACTGGCGCGTGCTGCTGTCCTGGCACATCGCGGAGACGCGCGAGCAGGCACGGCGCGACGCCGGCGCGGGACTGATGCGCTGGCACAACGAGTACACCGTCGGCACCCTGATGCGGCCCGGCCTGAAGGCCTTCTCATCGCCGGACGAGGCCGTCGACAAGACCGCCTTCGTCGAGGGCGCGGCGTCGACGATCGGCACGCCGGACGATCTCGTCAAGACGATCAGGAACCTGATGCAGGTGTCGGGCGGCGTCGGCCACATCATCGGCTTCGTGCACGACTGGGCCAACCCGGAAGCTTCGCGGCGCAGCTGGGACATGGTCGCGCGCTACGTCGTGCCGGAGATCAACGGCTACATCGACGGCCTGCGCCGCTCGCAGAAATTCGTCATCGAGAACCGCGCCATCTTCGAGCGCGCGGGCCAGGCCGTGATGGCCAAGATCATGGACAACGACAAGGCCGCCGCCGCGCTGTCGCAGACGGGGCCAGGACGGATCGCGATTCCGGCCGTGAATGCCCCGGATCTGCAGGAGGCGGCGGCGAAACAGCGAGGGTGAGCGTGGGGCGAAGCCGCTCCGTGGCACGCGCAATATCGCGGCATTCGATGCCGCTAATTAGTTACTCGTCATGCCCGGGCTTGACCCGGGCATCCACGTCCATCCACTATCTCGAACGACGTGGATCGCCGGGACAAGTCCGGCCATGACGGCCTTAATGGTTGGACTCTAATATGGCGGCAAGGCGCAACTCGAACGGTCGAGCGCGTGACTACCTCACCGCCGCGACGAGCTTCTCGCAGTCGGCGATGGTCGCTATCTGCTTCAGCGTCTCGCGCAGGGCCGGCAGGTCGACCGGCTTCTGGAATTGCGGGTAGACGACGAGGCCGAGCACGGTGGCGAGGCGGACATTCTTCGTCGCCGGCGGCGTCGGTGTCGGCTTCGACGACCGCTTCACCGCGCATGTGACGACGCGAACGCATACGGCGACGGTCGGCGTCGGCTACAAGTTCTGAGCGCGGCTAGTCCTGAAGCGAGCGGTCGTGCGCTCGTCGATGACAGTGAGAACAGTCAAACCATGGGGCAGGCGAGGCTTGGCTCCAAACTGCCCGGGCGCTACTTTGAGCGCCATGCCCGCTGCCAAACCCCAGTGCCCTCCGCAGCCGCCCGCTCCCTTGTCTGCTGATGAAGTCATTTTCATCAAGGACACGATCAAGCGCTTTTATGGCGACGACGCGATCGTGCGCAATTTCGGCCCAGACCCGGCCCGCATGGAATTGCACGTCGAAACAGGCCGCGACATTGGAATTGCGCATTATGACTGCTGCGGCGTCCTGATGACCCGAATCGACCGCGACCAAATCGCTCTCGAGGTCTCGCGGCGAGGCATGCGGATAAAGGGCCGGGCCAAGCTCGCCTATCGTTATGGCGTCGCGCTTTGAAAACCGGCACCTCAAGCAGGCCGCGCGGATCCTTCCGGTCTGGACGACAGTTGGGCGACAGCTTCGCAGCCGCGGAAAGGGATGACACACCGCCCTCATCCGCACTCATAGCCGCTAGCTTAAGCGCTCCGCTATCGCGATATTTGGCGTCATACGTCCTAGCGCGTCACCGACATAGCCGCGCAATCATCCAATACTCTTGCCGATTTATAACACAAATGTATACGTCGTTTAGGTTGAGGGAAAAGAAATGGACAAGGCGGAGTTCGTGGCCCGAGCGCCAATTTACTATGCCCTGGCGATTGCAGTGGCATTGCACGAAGCGAGCACTCCTCTTCCGGAGTTTAAAATAAAGGGCCGGTATCCGGATTTAGATGATCCGAACCCCGAAGGAGGAAGCCTCATCGAGCGTTGGATGATCTGGGACCGTGCGGTGGCATGGCTGGTTAAACGTGAAATGATCAAGATTAAGCGCGACCCATTCGGACCCGCGATTTTTTCGTCAAGTCCCGAATTCGATGACGTATGGAATACTCTCATCCAGGACGAAGATCTTCCGTTCTCCACCTACGAAGCAGCCGGACGGAGCAATGATTGGCTTGTACCTGCGCTAATCTCTCTCGAAAACCATTTCGTCAACTTGGACATAAAGGTCCTGGATTTTGAGAATCCGGACGGCGAGTGGGCGCCCATTCAATTAGAGGAAGACGACCCGACAGCGAAGAAGGCGATCTCATCACTTGAAAATGTTATCGAAGAAGTCCGTTCTGATAACGGATATAGCGCCACGCACTCCCAAGAACGCGACTTTGCTCTGGAAGGCCTCCAAGGGACGCTCAACAAGCTGCGATCCCGAATTGTCAGCGCTGGCTACGTGAAGATCGCCCTTGAGCGGCTTGGGATGCTCGGCAAGCGGTTTGCGGGAACGATCAAAGAGGGGACAATTGCGGCGGCGAGGGCGGCTCTAATCGACTTTGCCAAGGCACATTTTGGCGATGCCTTGAACTACGTTTGGAAGATCTTCTTTTAATCGACCTACTAGCGCGTGCGCGAAAGCATGATCCGCGTCCGTGGTCCACAAGGCGCGGCACTCGGGATCGGCGCTGGCAGCCGACCTGCCCCTCGAAGCGCAGCCGCGGATGGCTGCGCCGTTGTGGTCGGCGGAAACTGGATCGTGCGTGCCGACTATCGCTCCGCCGATTTCGGCACCTGGACGCAGCCCTTCTTCACCACCGGCGGCGTCGGCTTCGACGACCGCTTCACCGCGCATGTCACGACACGCACCCACACCGCAACGGTCGGCATCGCCTACAAGTTCTGAGGTCGACTGATCGCCAGCGTTTGGTAGCAGTGGATCTCCACACCTCGAGCCGTCGGTGGCGACCTGGCGGCCATCGGCGATTGGGCGCCACGAGGATTTTCTTAACCCGGGCCTGCCATGCTCACTGCGAATCGAGCATGGCCTTGCAAGGGACCGCTCGCGCGTAGGACGCGTCAGGCAGCCCGCCGTCTCGACCCGGCGGGCTTTTCCGTGGGAAAGATCGCCAATGTCACTCTCCTCAGCCAAGAACTACGCGCTGCGCGCCGAACGGTCGCAGGACCCCAAGGAGGCCGCCGACCTCCTGGCAAAGGCGATCCTGGAGCTGGCGGCCTCGATCGAGGCAACCGACGCCAAGGTGAAGAAAATCAACAAATCGGGCGGCTGATGATCCTGACGCCCGCGTCGGAACGCGTGGCAGCTTCCGGCGGTGGCGGGACCTCCTCGCAGCGAGACATGATCCGCTGAACCTGCGTCGATCGATCGCCGATATCGCGGCGTCGCCCACCGGCGACAACAGCAGGAAGCTGATGGCGACCGTCGGGCCCGACGGGCAAATCGCTTCCAGCAAAACATCTTGAGAAAAGAAACACCACCGCGCCGACCTGCCGATCACAGGTCGATCGCCGCGAGACGGTGCGCGCCGAAAAACTCATTTCGCGAACCACCTCAATCACATCACCCCTGTCCAGTCCTGCCCGCAAAAATATTCCTGTTTCTCTTTATCAGAATTCATGCTTCTCTCCCACCGTCCCGTCTCGATAAGAGGGGCGCTTCGCGGTCGTCACGAACGTTGAGGCGGGATGCGGTGGGCGTGTCGATGTCGCAGCGTGGTTGACGCCGCGCGGACGAACGACGGCGATGCGCACGGTCAAGTCGCGTGGTCCTGGCACCCCGATGCTGGTGTTACGCTTGCGGTGGCGCTCACGCGTCGCGCAGGCAACGGTGACCAACAAGCCCGGCGCACCGGGGAGCACGCGAAGCAGCCGTTCAAACCATCGCGCGGGGAATGCCGGGATGCCTCGGCTGAACCTATGGTACCTGCCGCCTGCATTTTTTTCTGCAGGCGGGCCATGGGTGCGGCCAGCGCCCGGCATTCCCCGTGCCCTCTGACTGGAGGAGGACGGAATATTCCATCCCTCGGACGCATCAACGCGCCGCGAGATCGCAGCCGCGTGCGACGCAGCACAACTGGCGGATCATGAGACACCGGAGCGTATTGCATCAGGGCCGCAACCGCCCGACAATGCAGGCCACGGTGTCTGTCACTGTGCCACTGACCGAAACGAAGTCAGATCCGAGACACCGCCATCAGACGAGAGGAAGCCCCGCGATGTCGATGCAGCATGTGGTCTCTGAAGCGATCAGGCTGACCCCGCCACGGCGCAATTCACTCACCCATATCCCCGGCGACGAAGGCTGGCCGATCATCGGCAAGACATTCGAGACGCTCGCCGACCCCAAGGGTCACGTCGAGCGCAACGCCAGGAAGTATGGCCCCGTCTACCGCACCCACATGTTCGGCGACGTCAACGTCGTGCTGCTCGGCCCCGAAGCCAACGAGCTTGTGCTGTTCGACCAGACCAAGCTGTTCTCGTCGGCCCATGGCTGGGGCCACATCCTCAATCTGCTGTTTCCGCGCGGCCTGATGCTGCTCGATTTCGAGGAGCATCGCATGCACCGCAAGGCGCTGTCGGTCGCCTTCAAGGCCGGGCCGATGAAGTCCTATCTCGCCGGCCTCGACCGCGGCATCGCCGCACGCATCGCGCAGTGGAAGGCAAATCCCGGCGAGATGCTGTTCTATCCCGCGATCAAGCAGCTGACGCTGGATCTCGCGGCGACGTCCTTCCTGGGGAGCGAGATCGGGCCCGAGGTCGATGCGATCAACCGCGCCTTCGTCGACATGGTCGCGGCCGCGGTGGCGCCGATCCGCCGGCCGCTGCCGGGCACGCAGATGGCGCGCGGCGTCAAGGGCCGCCAGCGCATCGTCGCCTATTTCTCCGAGCAGATCCCGCTGCGCCGCGCGCGCGGCGACGGCGAGGACCTGTTCTCGCATCTGTGCCGCGCCACCGACGACCGCGGCGCGCTGCTGTCGACGCAGGACATCGTCGATCACATGAGCTTCCTGATGATGGCCGCGCACGACACGCTGACCTCGTCGATCACCTCGTTCGTCGCCCAGCTCGCCGCGCATCCAGAGTGGCAGCAGAAGCTGCGCGACGAGGTCGCGAGCCTCGGCCTTGCAGAGGGCGATCCGATGAGCTCGGAGCATCTGGAGAAGATGAAGCTCACCGAGATGGCGTTCCAGGAGACCTTGCGGCTGATGCCGCCGGTGCCATCATTGCCGCGCCGCCCGGTCCGGGACTTCACCTTCAAGGGCTATGCGATTCCCGCCGGCACCGGCGTCGGCATCAATCCGATGTTCACGCATCACATGCCGGAGATCTGGCCCGAGCCCGAGCGCTTCGATCCGATGCGCTTCACCGACGAGGCCCAGCGCGGCCGCCACCGCTTCGCCTGGGTGCCGTTCGGCGGCGGCGCGCATATGTGCCTCGGCCTGCACTTCGCCTACATGCAGGTAAAGTGCTTTGCCCGGCACTTCCTCTCCAACCTCGAGGTCTCCTTCGCCCCCGGCTATCAGCCGAGCTGGCAGGTCTGGCCGATCCCGAAGCCGCGCGACGGGCTGAAGGTGATGCTGAAGGCGGTGTGACCCGCGCGCATTGATACAGCAAGGGCGCCAAGGATCTTGGTTTGTTGCGGACGCTTTCCTCCTCGTCTTCCTCCTCGTCATGGCCGGGCTTGACCCGGCCATCCATCCTGCTGCAACTCGCAGATGAGAGACGTGGATGCCCGGGCATGACGAAATGTATACTTCGCCGTCCCTACTCCACCGCGTCCCCCAACAGCTTGCGCATCGCCTGATAGCCCTGCTGCTGCTGGCTCCAGTTGCGGCCGCCGGTGATGGCGCCGTCGATGACGAGATCATGGCCGTTGATGAAGCTGGCTTCGTCGCTGGCGAGAAACACCGCCGCGTAGGCGATGTCGTCGGGCAGGCCGGCACGCGGAATCGGCTGCGCCGTGGCATAGGCGTTGCGGATCGTCTCCGGCGTCTTCTCGGCGGCCTCGGTCGACAGACCGAGCGCCTTGCCGAAGATGCCGGTGGCGATCAGTCCGGGCGAGATCGAGTTGACGCGCACGCCGGACTCGCCGAGCTCCATCGCCACGCATTTCGTCAGATGGATCACGGCCGCCTTCGCCGTGCTGTAGACCACCGAGGTCGAATAGCCCGCGAGCCGGCCGGCGATCGAGCCGTTGTTGATGATGCTGCCGGCGCCTTGCCGCTTCATGTGGGGCGCGGCGTATTTCATGCCGAGCATGACGCTGCGCACCAGCACCGCCATGGCCTGGTCGAAACGATCGGCGTCGAGCCCTTCGATGCCGCCGGTCTGCGCCGGGCCGCCGGCATTGTTGAACACGCAATCGAGGCGGCCGAAGCGCTCGGCCGCGCCATCGATCAATGCCCGCATCTGCTCGTCGACGGTGACGTCGGTCTGCCGGAAGACGCAGTCCGCTCCGAGCCGGCGCGCCAGCGCCTCGCCCTCGGCGCCGCGCCGGCCTGCAACGACGACCTTCGCCCCCTCGGCCACGAAGATCTCCGCCGTCCGCAGCCCGATCCCGCTGGTCGCGCCCGTGATCACGGCGACCTTGCCCTCCAACCGTCCCATTCCCTGCTCCTTCCGTTGTTGCTGCGTGCTCATTCTTGGCGACGGAATAATAAGCGCCTGAGTTCCGCCGCGGAACCATCATCGTGCGCGCCAACCTGCAACACACGCAAGACGGCTTCCATCAACCGGACAAATTACCGCCACGTCGGCCTTAATTTGGTTGCGCAGTTGAGGCTCATGGATGTCCATGACGCGACTCATCGACGACATCAAGCGGATCTGGCGCGGCGAGCAGCAGCCTTCCCTGACATGGAGCTGCATGTTTGCAGCGATGTGCCTGCTCGCAGCCACGGCGATCCGCTACGGCATGGCGCATCTGCGGCCCGACGTGTTCTTCACGCCCTACATGGCGGCCGTCTTCTTCGCCACCGCGATGGGCGGATCGGGCGTCGGCCTGGCAACGGCGATCGCTGGCGCAGCGCTCGGCCTGACGCTCGATTTTGGCGGCGGTCCGGCCGATGGCGCCCGGCTCGCGCTGATGGCGATGTATATGGTCGTGGCGATGCTGGTGATCTGGGGCGTCGATCACTACCGACGCCTGGCCGGCAAACAGCGCGAGATCGCCCGGCGCCTCGCCCAGGAGGAGCAGTATCGCAAGCTCCTGGTCGACGAGCTGCATCACCGGCTCAAGAACAAGACCTCGACCATTCACGCCGTGCTGCATCAGGTGCTGTACGACCAGCCGCAGGTGTGGAGCCGCATCGACCAGCGCATCCGCGCACTCGCGACCGCCGACGACCTGATCGCGCGCGCCGACGGACAGGGCTGCGACCTGAAGGATCTGCTGGTCTCGGAGCTCGGGCCATATGGCCATGTCCGCTTCGAGCTCAACGGCCCGCCGCTGTTCCTGCCTGCCAAGCTCGCCGTCAGCCTCGCTTTGATCTTTCACGAGCTTGCGACCAATGCCGGCAAGTACGGTGCCTTTGCTTCGCCGCGCGGCTTCCTTCAGGTGTCGTGGACGATGCAGGAGGACCGCCTCGATCTGACCTGGGACGAGGCCGGGGGTCCACCGATCGGTCCGATCGGCAAGCCCGGTTTCGGGAGCAAATTGCTGAAGTCCGTGCTGTCGTCGTTCGATGGCAGGACCGAGACCAGGTTTCTCGAATCCGGCCTTCACTGCACCTTGCAGTGTCGCGTGCCACCGAACTGAACCGGCTGCCGGGCGGCCATTCCTGCCTACGACTTTCGCCGCATGCGTGCGGCCGCGTCGCTACTCCGATTCACGAACGGTTAATGACGCCGCGGCACAAAGCTCCGTCATTTCCAATACTTGGTTCGCGCGTTCCGTGTTTCTACGTAGCGCTTAACTAAAATGAAGCGGGAACTTTGCACAATCGGCGCATGTACAGCAGCGACCGATTCAACTTTTCCCCCGGGCCGAACGAGGGGCTGGGCTCGACCGAGGCCGAGCTGCGCTTCCTGCGCAGCGTCCTCAGCCAGCTGCCGTCGGGCGTCACGGTCCAGGACGAGCACGGTCGCTTTCTGCTGGTCAACGATACGGCCGCCGTTCAGCTCGGCGCCGCCGCCAACAGCATCGACGGCCTCTCGGCGCCGCATCTCCATAACCGGCGCACCGCCTGCCGCGAGATCCTCGGCCGGGGGCGAACGGTGATCGGCGAGGAAAAAGTGGCAGGCGAGCGCGGCGCGCAGACCCTGCTGACTGCGCATCGGCCGGTCCGCATCGGTGACCAGGTAGTCCTCATCTCCAGCTCGGCCGACATCAGCGAGCAGAAGGAGTTCGAGGACCAGCTGTTTCGCGCCGCCTATTACGACGAGCTGACTGGCCTGCCGATGCGCCGCGTGGTCGAGCATCGCGCCGACCATCTGGTCCGGCGCGGCCGGGTCGACGGACGCTTCGCGCTCGCCTTTCTCGATCTCGATAATTTCAAATACATCAACGACTATTACGGCCACGCCACCGGCGATGCGCTGCTGGTCGAGCTCGCCAAGCGTATCAGCCGCGACCTGCGCGAGTCGGACCTGCTGTCGCGTATCAGCGGCGACGAGTTCCTGCTGCTGCTGCATCCGATCGAGCGCGCCGAGGAGGTCGCCGAATTCCTCCAGGACATGGTGAACCGCCTGAACGCGCCCTTCTTCATCGACGGCGCCGAGGTATTCGCCTCGGCGTCCGTTGGCGTCAGCCTGTTTCCCGAGCACGGCGCGAGCTACGACGTGCTGCGCCAGAACGCCGATCTCGCGATGTATCGCGTCAAGAACGGCGGCAAGGGCGCACTGGCCTTCTTCTCGAGCGCAATGGAGCACGAGGCGCTGGCGCGCATGAAGGTCGAGCAGTCGCTGCGGCTCGCGATCCTCGAAAAGCGCTTCTGCTGCGCGTTCCAGGCCAAGGTCGACATCCGCACCGAGGAGATCAAGGGCATCGAGGCGCTGGTGCGCCTGCGCGACAATGAAGGCGTGATCCAGGCTCCCGGCTCCTTCATCAATCTCGCCGTCGAGCTCGGCCTGATCGACGAGCTCGCCCATCTCGTGCTGGCCGAGATCGTCAAGTCGATCGATCTGATCAACGACGCGTTTGGACCCGAGGCGACGATCAGCATCAACGTCGCGGCAAAACAGGCATCGAATCCGGAATTCATGCAGCCCTTCGCCCGGGCGATTGCAGCAACCGGCTTTCCCAAGCGGTTCATGATCGAGGTCACCGAGGACGCGTTCGTGACCCGCAGCCATTTCCAGGACGAGATCGTGCCGCTGCTGCGCGGGATCGGCGTCGGCATCTCGATCGACGATTTCGGCATCGGCTATTCGTCGCTGTCGGCGCTCGCCGACATCACGGCAGACGAGATCAAGATCGACCGTTCCTTCATCACCGACATTCATAAGCGGCCGCGCAGCCAGGGCATCCTGCGTGCGATCGAATCCCTGAGCGAGGCTCTGGGCATGACGGTAATCGCCGAGGGCATCGAGTCGTTCGAGGAGCTCGCCTATCTGCAGGCCGCGACCAAGATCCGCTATGCGCAGGGCTACTACTTCTCGCGTCCGATCTTCCTCGAGGAGCTGAAGCCGGCGGCCCCGCTTGCAAGCGAAGCGCGCATCAGTCTCGCCAGTCGCCCTGTGCAGGAAAATCGCCAGGCCTATGCGCGCAGCAGCCGCTATCGGCGCTGAGTTTTAGGAGGAAAAGCCCTTCGGCCCGAGGAATGAGCCGTCACGGGGTGCCGCCGAAAGCGCCTTGACCCAGGCCGAGCCTGCACACTATCAGTTGCAGACAACAGCCGCCGGTAGCTGGGAGGAAGGCTCGTGAAGACGTCACATATTCTCAAAGGCATTGTTTCATCGCTGACTGCAGCCCTGCTGGCCACCGCCGCCCAGGCCGACGATCTGAAAATCGCTCTCATCTATGGCAAGACCGGCCCGCTCGAGGCCTATGCCAAGCAGACCGAGGCCGGTCTTCGCCTCGGCTTCGAATATGCCACCAAGGGCACCAACATGATCGACGGTCGCAAGATCGTCATCATCACCAAGGACGACCAGGGCAAGCCCGATTTGTCGAAGGCGGCGCTCTCCGAGGCCTATCAGGATGACGGCGCCGACATCGCCATCGGCACGACCTCCTCCGCTGCGGCGCTCGCCGACCTGCCGGTCGCCGAAGAGAACAAGAAGATCCTGATCGTCGAGCCGGCAGTGGCCGACCAGATCACCGGCGAGAAGTGGAACCGCTACATCTTCCGCACCGGCCGCAACTCCTCGCAGGACGCAATCTCCAACGCAGTCGCGATCGGCAAGCCCGGCGTCACCGTCGCCACGCTGGCCCAGGACTATGCCTTCGGACGCGACGGCGTCGCCGCCTTCAAGGAGGCGCTGGCCAAGACCGGCGCGACGCTGGGCGCCGAGGAATATGTGCCGACCAGCACCACCGACTTCACCGCCGTCGGCCAGCGCCTGTTCGACGCGCTGAAGGACAAGCCCGGCAAGAAGATCATCTGGGTGATCTGGGCCGGCGCCGGCGATCCGCTCACCAAGCTGCAGGACATGGATCCCAAGCGCTACGGCATCGAGCTGTCGACCGGCGGCAACATCCTGCCGGCGCTCGCCGCCTACAAGCGGCTGCCCGGCATGGAAGGCGCCACCTACTATTATTATGACATTCCCAAGAACCCCGTGAACGACTGGCTGGTGGCAGAGCACCAGAAGCGCTTCAACGCACCGCCGGACTTCTTCACCGCGGGCGGCTTCTCCGCGGCGATGGCGGTCGTCACCGCCGTGACCAAGGCCAAGTCGACCGATACCGAGAAGCTGATTGCGGCGATGGAAGGCATGGAGTTCGATACGCCGAAGGGCAAGATGATCTTCCGGAAAGAGGATCACCAGGCGCTGCAAAGCATGTATCACTTCCGCGTCAAGGTCGATCCGAACCTCGCCTGGGCCGTCAACGAGCCGGTGCGCGAGATCAAGATCGACGAGATGACCGTCCCGATCCGCAACAAGCGCTAGACGCTGACATCCGTGCCCGGCCCTCGCGCCGGGCACGTTGGCGTTGGTATTGAGACAGCTGGCGACATGGCCCTCACCCTCGAAACCCGTGACCTCACCATCCGTTTCGGCGGTCATGTCGCGGTCAATAGTGTCAGCTGCAGCTTCCGCCCGGGCGAGCTGACCGCGATCGTCGGGCCCAATGGCGCCGGCAAGACGACCTATTTCAACCTGATCTCCGGGCAGCTGCGTGCGTCCTCCGGCTCCATCCTGTTCGATGGCAAAGACATCACCACTCTCTCAGCGCCGCTGCGCACCCGCGCCGGCTTGGGACGTGCGTTCCAGCTCACCAACCTCTTTCCCAATCTTAGCGTCGAGGAGAACGTGCAGCTCGCCGTGCAGGCGCAGAGCGGCGTGCACTATGACCTGCTCCGCCCCTGGATGGCGCGGCGCGACCTGATTGCGCGCGCGGACGCGATCCTCGACCAGGTCGCGCTCGGCGGCCGCCGCAGCGTCACCGCGACGACGCTGTCGCATGGCGACCAGCGCAAGCTCGAGGTCGCGCTGATGATGGCGCTGGAGCCGAAGGTTTTCATGTTCGACGAGCCGACCGCCGGCATGAGCATCGACGAGGTGCCGGTCGTGCTCGACCTGATCGGCAGGCTCAAGCAGGACAAGAGCAGGATCATCCTGCTGGTCGAGCACAAGATGGACGTCGTGCGCTCGCTCGCCGACCGCATCATCGTGCTGCATAACGGCCAGCTGGTCGCCGACGGCGAGCCGGCGGAGGTCATCGCCTCGCCCGTCGTGCAGGAAGCCTATCTCGGCGTCGCGCCGCGGAGCGCGGCATGAGCACGCTACTGAAGCTTGCGGGCGTCGAGACCTATATCGGACGCTATCACATCCTGCAGGGCGTCGACTTCGAGGTGCCCGAGGGCCAGACCACGATGCTGCTTGGCCGCAACGGCGCCGGCAAGACCACGACCTTGCGCACCATCATGGGGCTGTGGCAGGCGAAGACCGGCACCATCACGCTCGCGGGCGAAGCGATCGAAAAGCTCGCGACGCCCGACATCGCACAGCGCGGCGTCGGCTACGTGCCCGAGAGCATGGCGGTGTTCTCCGACCTGACGGTCAAGGAGAACCTGGTGCTGGCGGCGCGCAACGGTCCGCTCGACGATGCCCAGCTCGCCTGGATCTTCGGCTTCTTTCCAGCCCTGAAGAAGTTCTGGTTGTCCCGCGCCGGCAGCCTGTCCGGCGGCCAAAAGCAGATGCTGTCGATCGCGCGCGCGATCGTCGAGCCGCGCAAGCTGCTGCTGATCGACGAGCCGACCAAGGGCCTGGCGCCGGCGATCGTGGTGTCGCTGATCGAATGCCTCAAGGAGATCAAGCGCCGTGGCGCCACGATCCTGCTGGTCGAGCAGAATTTTCACGCCGCGCGCGAGCTCGGCGACCAGGTGCTGGTGATGGACAACGGCACCATCGTCCATCGCGGCGAGATGGCCGCGCTCGCGGCCGACGTGCCGCTGCAGGAGCGCCTGCTCGGCCTCAGCCTGGAGGCGCATCAATGAGCGAGATCGCGGCAACCGATGCGCTGCCCAAGCCGAAGCGCGACATCGCGCCGCTGCTGCTGCCGGTCGTGCTGGCGCTCCTGATGATCCCGCTGGTCGGGTCAGCGAGCTCCTGGGTTACCCTGACGGTTGCGAGCCTCGCGATGGGCATGATGATCTTCATCATGGCCTCGGGCCTGACGCTCGTATTCGGCCTGATGGACGTGCTCAATTTCGGCCACGGTGCCTTCATCGCCGTCGGCGCCTACGTTGCGACCCTGGTGCTGCTGCCGCTGGCGGGCTGGGCCCAGTCCGACTCGCTGCTGACCAATCTCGCCGTCCTCGTCCCGGCTGCGCTGCTGTCGATGGGCGTGACCGGCGCGCTCGGCCTGGTCGTCGAGCGCGTGCTGGTGCTGCCGGTCTACGGCCAGCACCTCAAGCAGATCCTGATGACCACCGGCGGCCTCATCGTTGCCGAGCAGACCCTGTATGCGTTGTTCGGCCCGCAGATCATTCCCATGCCGCTGCCCACGGCGTTGCGCGGGTCCTTCATCATCGGCGATGTCGCGATCTCGAAATACCGGTTGCTGGCCATGCTCGTCGGCTTCGCGATCTTCGTCGCCATCGAGCTGGTGCTGAACCGGACCAAGATCGGCCTGTTGATCCGCGCCGGCGTCGAGAACCGCGAGATGGTCGAGGCGCTCGGCTATCGCATCCGCCGGCTGTTCCTCGGCGTGTTCATGACCGGCTCCGCGCTGGCCGGCCTCGGCGGCGTGATGTGGGGGCTGTATCGCGAGCAGGTGCATGCCTCGATCGGCGACGAGCTCACCGTGCTGGTGTTCATCGTCGTGATCATCGGCGGGCTCGGCTCGATCACTGGCTGCTTCATCGGCGCGATCCTGGTTGCGATGGTCGCCAACTATGGCGGCTTCCTGGTGCCGAAGCTCGCCCTCGTCTCCAACATCCTGCTGATGGTCGCCGTCCTGATGTGGCGGCCGCGCGGCCTCTATGCGGTGACCAGCCGATGATGATCCTGTCCGGCGACCCACCGCGCAGCCGCGCGCTGTCCATCCTGCTCACCGTCATCATCCTGGCACTGCTGGCGACACCCTTCATCTTTCCTGGCGCCAAGGCGCTCAACGTCGC
Organism: Bradyrhizobium sp. SZCCHNR1051; assembly: GCF_032489615.1. NCBI lineage: Bacteria > Pseudomonadati > Pseudomonadota > Alphaproteobacteria > Hyphomicrobiales > Nitrobacteraceae > Bradyrhizobium > Bradyrhizobium sp. SZCCHNR1051. Next base: position 203,588 of record NZ_JAUEYJ010000005.1, read on the forward strand.
CGCCAAGATCTGCATCTTCGCCGCGCTGGTCGCGTCCTACGACCTGCTGCTGGGCTACACCGGCTCGGTGTCGTTCGCGCACACGATGTTCTACGGCATCGGCTCCTATGCGATCGCGATCGCGCTCTATGGCCTCGGCCCCAATTGGACCGCGGTCGCGGTCGCCGTCGCGGCCGGGCTGCCGCTCGCATTGCTGCTGGCGCTCGCGATCGGCCTGTTCTCCCTGCGGGTCGAGGCGATCTTCTTCGCCATGATCACGCTCGCGGTCGCCTCGGCCTTCCTGGTGCTGGCGTCGCAATTGTCGTGGCTGACGGGCGGCGAGGACGGCCGCAGCTTCCAACTGCCGGAGCTCCTGCGCCCGGGCACCGTGTTCATCAGCAAGGACTGGTTCGGCTTCCCGATCAACGGACGCATCCTGACCTATTACCTGGTGCTGTCGGTCTGCGCACTGATGATCCTGGCGCTGCTGCGCGTCGTCAACTCGCCGTTCGGCCGCGTGCTGCAGGCGATCCGCGAGAACCGCTTTCGGGCCGAGGCGCTCGGCTACCGCACCGTCTTCCATCTCACCTATGCCAACTGCATCGCCGCTGTCATCGCGGCGTGCGCGGGCATGCTGAACGCGCTGTGGCTGCGCTATGCCGGCCCCGACACCTCGCTCGCCTTCTCGATCATGCTCGACATCCTGCTGATGGTGGTGATCGGCGGCATGGGCACGATCTATGGCGCAATCATCGGCGCGGCGATCTTCATCCTGGCGCAGAACTATCTCCAGGCCCTGATGGGCATCGCCTCGACCGCGGCGGCGGACGCCGGCCTGCCGCTGCTGCCGGGCCTCCTGCATCCCGACCGCTGGCTGCTGTGGCTCGGCCTCCTGTTCATCGCCAGCGTCTATTTCTTTCCGACCGGCGTCGTCGGGCGCCTCCGCAACAAGCCGGGCGCGACACGCTGAGCTGCAAGTACCCTTAAAATTCCGCGCTGCGGCGCCGCCGCAGCTTTGGCCGCACGGTATTCGCATGCGGAAATTATCGTTTGCCGCGAAGTTTCGACGCGCCCTTAAGCGACGGCTAACCGCATTTCCTAACCGGTCCGGCACCAGTGCCTTGTTATCAAGCTTGCTTGCAACAAGTCATTTCCTCCCCGGGTCGATCAAGGCATGCAGGGCGCAGCAGACACGTCAGGGACCGGCGGTAGCGAGCCGGAACGGATTGGCACGTCCCTCTGGCGCGGTCCGGTGCCATGGCTGATCGCGTGCGGCGCGCTTCTGATCGCAGCGATCGTCATCGGGACGATCGTCATGGCCAGCGGCTTTCGGACACGTGCGATCGCCAACAACGAGCGCGAGCTCGAAAATACCGTGCTGCTGTTGAGCCGGCATTTCGCGCAGCAGTTCGAAGATGCCGAGACCGCGGTGTCGCATGCGATTCGCCGCATGCAGCTCGCGTCGATTGGTTCGCCGGAGGCATTCCGGACCGAGATGGCAAAACCCGAGATCAGCGAGATGCTGCGCTCTCAGGTCAGTGGCCTGTCCTATATGGGAGACCTCACGATCATCGACGTCGACGGCAATTTCGTGAACTGGTCGTCCAACGACCCGCTGCCGGCCATCAACGTCGCGGACCGCTCCTACTTCAAGGACCTGCAATCGGCATCGCGGCCGGACAGCTTCGTGATCCTGCCCGTCATGAGCCGCGTCACCGGCGGCTGGGCGACCATCGTCGCGCATCGCCTGAACGGCCCGAACGGGGAATTCCTCGGCCTCCTGACCCGCCGGGTGGATCCGCACACCTACGAGACGTTCCTGGAATCGATGGCTCTCGGGAAGGGCTCGTCGATCATGCTGGTCCATTCCGACGGCGCCGTGCTGGCGCGCTACCCGCACGCCGAATCCCTGATGGGCGCCAGGATCGGGAACGACGAGCTGCTGAAGGGGGTCGCGGAGAGTGGCCTGCGCACGACCCTGCTCACGAGCTCCTTCGACAACCTGGAGAAGATCGCGTCGGCCTCTAGGATCGGGCGCTTCCCGCTCGTCATCTCGGCCAATAGGCTGGTCGACGATGCGCTCGCGGACTGGCGATCGCAGATGGTGCTGCTCGTGGGTGCGGCGATGCTTGCGATCGCGGTCATCGCCCTGACGTTCAGCCTGATGATCCGGCAGATCGTGCGACAGGGGCGTGCGGCAACGCGTCAACTGGAGACCGAGAAGCAACGGGTCGAGACTGCGCTGGACAACATGACGCAGGGGCTGATCTCGTTCGACGCGAACGCATGCGTCGTGATGTTCAATCAGCGCTTCATCGACCTGCTCGGCCTGTCCAGAGACGCGATCAGGCCCGGTGCCCACCTCAGCGAGGTCATCGCACACTGCAAGGCGCGCGGATCCTTCAACGGCGACGTGACCGACTTCTGCGCCGACATCATCGACAGAGCCGCGGCAGGCGGCACGTCGCAGATGATCGCGGAGGGCGGAGCCGGACGCTTCTTCAACATCATCGACAAGCCGCTGGCGTCGGGCGGATGGGTCACGACGATCGAGGACATCAGCGAGCATCGCAGGATCGAGCAGGAGCGCGACCGCAATTACGCATTCCTGCGCGAGATCATCGACCACATCCCGTCACACATCATGGTCAAGGACGTCCGCGACCGCCGCTACGTGCTGGTCAACCAGTCGACCGAGCAGCGCTTCGGCGTGCCACGCGACGAGATCGTCGGCAAGACGGCGTTCGACCTGCTGCCGCGACCGGTCGCGGAAAAGGTGACGGCGGACGACGACCGGGCTCTGGAGCAGTCGGACGGGCTGTTTCTCGCCGAACATCCCTGGCAGAGTCCGGGGCTGGGCTTGCGCTACATCACATCGCGGCGCATCGCCGTCGCGGATGATGCGCAGCGGCCGCGCTATCTGATCAACGTGATCGAGGACACCACGGAGCGGCGGCTGGCCGACGAGAAGATCGCCCATCTCGCACATTTCGATGCGTTGACCGAGCTGCCGAACCGCGTGCTGTTCCAGGAGCGCATCGACGAGGAACTGGAACGCGTGCGCCACGGCACCTTCTTCGCGCTGCTCTACATCGATGTCGACGAGTTCAAGGGCATCAACGATTCGCTCGGCCATCATGTCGGCGACGAGCTGTTGAAGACGATCGCGCGCCGCATCGAAAGCTGTCTCGCGCCGGAGGATATGGTGGCCCGGCTCGGCGGCGATGAATTCGCGGTGCTGCTGACCACCGTTGCGGACCGGGACGAGGTCATCGTGGCCGTGAAGGAGATCCTCGACGCGATCCGCGAGCCCTATAAATGCCTGGGCCACCAATTGTCGACCGACGCCAGCATCGGCATCGCGCTGGCGCCCCAGGACGGCGTCGAGCGCGACCAGCTGACCAAGAATGCCGACCTCGCAATGTATGCCGCCAAGGCCGGCGGCCGCCGCACTTTCCGTTTCTTCGAGCCGGCGATGGATGAAAACGCGCTCGCGCGGCTGCAGTTGCAGCAGGACCTGCGCCGGGCGATCACGGAAGGCCAATTCGAGCTGCACTACCAGCCGCTGCTCGGCTTCAGCGAGAACGTCATGACCGGCTGCGAGGCGCTGTTGCGCTGGCGTCATCCGGAGCGGGGGATGGTGCCGCCGCTCGACTTCATTCCGCTCGCCGAGGACACCGGGCTCATCAACGAGATCGGCGACTGGGTGTTACGCACCGCCTGCGCCGAGGCCGCGCATTGGCCCGCCGACATCCGCATCGCCGTGAACGTCTCGCCCGTGCAGCTCAAATCGCCGACCCTGGCGCTGCGGATCGCAGGCGCGCTGTCGGCGGCCGGCCTTGCACCCGAACGGCTCGAGATCGAGATCACCGAGGCGGTGCTGATCAGCGACGACGACGCCGCGCTCGGCATCCTGCACCAGTTGCACGACATGGGCGTGCGCATCGCGCTCGACGATTTCGGCACCGGCTATTCGTCGCTGAGCTATCTGAAGCGGTTCCCGTTCGACAAGATCAAGATCGACCGCTGCTTCGTCAGCGACATCGGCGCCGGCAGCTCGTCGGCGATCGTCCAGGCGGTGGTGAGCATCGCCGCCGCCAGCAACATGACGACTACGGCCGAAGGCGTCGAGACCGGGGCGCAGCAGACGGCGCTGCGCCAGCTCGGCTGCACCGAAATGCAGGGCTATCTGTTCAGCGCCCCGAAGCCGGCGGCCGAGCTGCGCAAGCTGTTTGCCCTGGAGGCGGCGGCAGGGGGCCTGCAGGTCGCCGGCTGAGCCGGCTCGACGGCACGGTCCACGCCCGGCCGCCCCGGCCGTGGCTGCGGCGCGAGGCCACGCAGATTTCGACGACCGGCCCGCTACCGGCCTCGGCGCGGCGTTCCTATATCCGGAGCGGCAACAACGGAGTTGGCAGGTCGTCATGCAGCCGGTTTCCTTGCTTCTGAACATCCTCTGGATCCTGTGCGGCGGCGCCTACATGGCGTTTGGCTGGCTGGTCGCCGCGGTCGTGATGGCGATCACGATCGTCGGCCTGCCCTGGTCCCGCGCCGCCTTCAACATCGCCGCCTATACGCTGCTGCCGTTCGGCTCGCGCGCGGTCCGCCGCGACGAGCTCACCGGCATGGAGGACGTCGGAACCGGCGTTCTCGGCCTGCTCGGCAACATCATCTGGCTCGTGCTGGCCGGCTGGTGGCTGGCGCTCGGCCACCTCCTGACCGCAATCGTGCTCGCGGTGAGCATCATCGGCCTGCCCTTCGCCTGGGCCCATCTGAAGCTCGCCGGGCTCGCCTTGTGGCCGATCGGCAAGACCATCGTGCCGGCGTAGGGCGGTCGGCGGGAGCGGGCCGGCCGCGCCCCCCGCCGAACTGCCCGCGTGCCTCGCGGCGCGAGCGGCCGTCCGCCCGGTCCGGGAGCATCCAAGGCCGTTGCCGTCGCCGGGGCAATCGGCTAAACGATTTGCCGTACGCACCCGTAGCTCAGCTGGATAGAGCGTTGCCCTCCGAAGGCAGATGTCAAGCTGTTTTGCGGCAGTGTGAAAGTAAAAAGTCACTTGGGTTTCAGACACTTAAGAAATCGGCGCGGATCGCTTCACAGCCACGAAGTTTCCGCGTAAGCACTGCGTAAGCAGCGCAGGCACCCGTAGCTCAGCTGGATAGAGCGTCGCCCTCCGAAGGCGAAGGCCACACGTTCGAATCGTGTCGGGTGCGCCACCCAATCAAAAGCTCTTTCGCAAGTCGGGAGGATCTCCCGACACATTCCCCGTGACTACCGATCAATTTGCGTTCAGCATCAAAGGCGCCTTCGCGCCCTAGTGGATTAGGTCGTCAGAAGCCAACTGATGCGCTTGAATCGAGCGCCGTTGATCGGGGGCACGCAGGGATCGTAGATCTGGGGCCCGGTTAGGCTTTCGGACTCTTTAGCCTCACGCCCTCGCCTTTTTGGTCCGCATCGAGAAACTCTATACCGGCTTTGGCCAAAGCTTCCTGAACGGCCTGCACCGTACTTATCCGAGAATCCACCACCCCGCCCTCGAGCCTCGCAACGGCGTTCAGGGACACAATCGCCTTGTCCGCAAGTTGCTGCTGGGACCAGCCAAGCAACGCTCTAGCAGCCCGAATTTGTCGAGAGGTGATCATGAGATCACCATCGACAGCCCTAGCAAAAGCGCCACTATAAGGTTATAAATACACCTCTTAAGGGTATTATCCACCCGTATCGGAATGAAATCTCATGTGGATAGCCTTGAGAGTTTCGAGTTGAGCCGTCTGCGCAATTTTCAGGTGCTTGTTGCCGTTCATTGAGATGCGTAAGCAATGAAGACCCCCTCGTCCCAACCGTCCTACGAGCCTCAGACCAAAATCGGATCTCGCTCCGGCAGCCGCGACCGCGACAACCCCGACAAAGCCTATAGACGTTCAGCTTCAGACGTCGCCAACATACGGGTCAAGGCAACCGACGACGATTCAGGCTTGATCATAATGGGCAAGCAGCTCGAAGAGGCTATTGCCAAGATACGAGCCTTGTACGATCCGGCATCACCAGATCATCTCGAAGGAATCGAAAGCATGCTCGCCGAGCTAGCGCCCATAGAGCAGGCCATATTGGCCACACCGGCACGAACCCTAGCCGGTCTGGGCGTAAAAGCTCGCCACGCAGCCTACGTTATTTCCGAATATTGGGATGCGCCGATTGATCAGATCGACTGGGATGCTCGGGCCGTACGTTCCTTGATTGAAGCGGTGTGCGAAGTGGCCTCCATACCATTTTCCTTCGAGCCGAACTCTAAAGAAGTGAAATAGCCGCGCTGTACAGATCTTGCTGCCGTTCAACTTTCGACAAAGGGATTGGAGCGAATGCGCATCGTATCGATCATGGCCGCGATCCTCGAAGAGGAGTTGCGAGCACATGGGATCCGCGGACTAACCCAACTCGACCGCGAAACGATCGTCCACAGCATGATTGAACGCACGGCCGAACTCGAAACAGACATCAGGCAGCGGCAGTTGGAATCACGCCTCGATGATCAGAGCTGAGGGACCGTTAGTCTCTTGCAGACTTCTTTCGAGACGGAGGAGAGGGATGGATTCCCACTCAAAGGCCGCAGGTACCATAAAAACCCTGTAAAGCAAGGCATTCCAGAAAAAGCCGAAGGTTTGTGACCACCTGTGTGTACCACTCGATCGGCCCGGAAAGCCGTCAATCCCGGCCGATGTCGGGACTGCTCAGGGCGGGTCGGATTGATCTCGTGGAGCTCATTGAGCTGGACGATGAGGGCGCGCGGGCCTGCCGGCCGGAGCCGGAGCTTGACGGAAAAGTATCCTCATGAATCAATCGACGGCTTTCGTCGAGGTGATAACGATGGCTCAATTTCTTTCCGGCCCCAAGATTCTTGACGCGATCAACTCCTCGGTTACGCAGGCCAAGTCGACGTCGATCGACCTCGCAGTGGCATACTGGGGTCGCGGCATGTCTGATCAGCTGAAGCTCTTTGAGACCGCTGCGCCCGTCCGCATCTTGTGCGACCTGAACAGCGGCTTCTGCGATCCGGGCGAGATCAGGCGCCTCCTCGCTCGCAAGAAGACGACGGTCAAGACTCGAAACGGACTGCATTCCAAGGTTTACCTCGGACCCAAAACTGTGGTCGTAGGATCGGCCAACGCGTCCAACCGCGGGCTAAAGAACCTGTCCGATCTCGAGGCCGCCATTTCTGACGCGACGTCCGTCGCCGACGCCAGACGGTGGTTCGACCGTCTCTGGGAGGATGACGGGTCCCTCGATGTGGACGAAGAGATCCTCAAGGCGGTACCGCCGCCTCAGGCGTCGCTGACGTTCCTGAAGCTCCTGACCAGGGCGCCAGTGCTCCTCGCCGATTTCAAAATCCATTTCCTGGCGTTCATCGAGCCATCTCGCAAGCGCTCCAACAAGGAGTACGACCAGGCGTGGACGGAGATAAAAGCGCTCCGCCCTCCCGTTTATTCCGCAGCAGAAATCCAGCACAACGGCGACGACCACCCGTTCTACATTGACCACGGCAATACGTGGGCCTTACCTGTGGGATCGTTCGTCGTGAGTTTTTGGCTTTATGCCGATGTCGCAAAGCCGGCCGAAATCGGCGGGGTATACCGCGTCAAAAAGATTGGCGATCTGAACGGTAAGAGGATCGTTTTCGGCCAGCTTATTCACGACACGAACCGCGTGTTTAGCTTCTCGTTTCCGCCGAACGAGCGCCGAGCCGTCAAAAAGCTGATCGACTATTGCGTCAGGCAACGCCGCATTGAAGCGGGGAACCTCGGCGCGTCCTTGCATCATGCGATCGAGATCTCGGCCAGCGATTTGGCCTCGGCGGTGCCGATCGTTCTGGGGGCTGAAAAGTGGGCCTCAAGACAAACGCCAATGTGACCTTGTTCGATACCGCCCAATAGATGCGCTTTTACGCGCCCTGGGGTGGTCCCCGGCTGGTTGCGGTTGGCGCTTTTGTGGCCGCTGCCCGCCGAAGTCGCCGCTGGACGGTCTCCCGTGCGCGAGACGGCGAGCGCACGCCTCGACACGCATATCTATCTCAAAGCGCCATGGCGGTATGGCGCGTAGCTTCCCGTCTTTGACTTCGAATGCGACCAAAAGCCGGTTTCCTGTCCAATGGCCGCGCGGCGCGCCACAAAGACTGCCGCTTCTACTCGCCCGACCGCTCCGGCACCGATCCAGAGGCGCATCTTGCGACCTATGCCCCGGACCCATGCAGGCGGATGCCTATGCCGGCTTCAACAGGCTTTACGAGGTATCGCGCAAGCCTGGTCCGGTCATCGAGGTCGGCTGCTGGGCGCATGCACGGCGCAAGTTCTTCGAGATCGCACGGCTGAAGAAGGCGCCGATCGCGATCGAAGCGATCGCTAAGATCGACGCCCTGTTCGCGATCGAGCGCGAGATCAATGGTTTGCCGCCGCACGAGCGCAGAGCCGCGCGCCATGCGCGCAGCCGCCCGCTGGTCGATGAGCTTCATACCTTCCTGCACGAGCGCCGCGCCAAGCTCTCCGGCAAGAGCGAGACCGCCAAGGCGATCGACTACAGCCTCAAGCGCTGGGAGGTGTTCACGCGCTTCATCGACGATGGCCGGCTGTGCATGACCAACAACGCGGCCGAACGCGAGCTGCGCGCCGTGGCCGTCGGCCGCAAGAACTGGACCTTCGCCGGCTCCGACGAGGGCGGCCGCCGTGCCGCCGCCATCTACACCCTGATCCAGAGCGCCAGGCTCAACGACGTCGACCCGCAGGCCTGGCTCGCCGATGTGCTCGCCAGACTGCCCGATCATCCGGCTAGCAGCATCGCAGACCTGCTGCCCTGGAACTGGAAGCACACCGCCATCCCTGCCGCTGCTTGATCGCTCTGATCAATCGTCTATCCGCGCGGGCTACTCCCGCCTGCGGTCTTCACCGGATGCGTACTAAGCTAAAAGGAAGGCTAAGCCGGAGACCACGTCCGAGTTCGTCGATAGCAGCGGCGCAGCTGTGCGGCTTGATCGAGATTCCTCTTGAGTTCCAGTGTGGCCGCTTGATTGCCTCAGCTCGAAGCAGCGACAAGATAAGTCTGGCCGACACCTCTACGCTGAAGCATCGCGTTGAGAGTCGATAACCTCTTGGACTGAACGGCTGCACCGGCACTAAAATCAAATCTTACGGGAACATTCCTGGGCGGAGCCCAAGCGCCGAAGCCCTGATCCAGCACAATGGTCGCCTGGCGACCGTCTTGGAATTCAAGCCTGAGATACCGGCCATGCGGAACGTCCCTGTGGAGCAATATGACCCGAACGCCGCGCTCCTTCCCAAAAAGTTCGATCACGGCCTTCTGGTCCGCTGGGCTGAGCCAATCATGCGATATCTGCCACGGTTGTCCGCGCGAGCCACCCCTCGGTTGCCGCGTTTCAATAGATAGCAGAGCATCTCCGTTGCCTGATTTTGCGAAAATCTGACCGACGGTGTCGATCAACAGACGCGCGACGAGAGGGGACGAAACAAATGGATCTTGATACACAGCACGAGTAATACCCGACTTTGTCGATATTTCGCTGCTGGCCAGTAGCTTGAATAGTATTTCGGAAGCGAGTGCACCGAATGCCGCAAGATTGCAGTCGAGTTCCGAGCCGATTTGAATAAGTTGGGAGCCGGATCGGGGTAGAAGCGTATTGAGATCAATCAGCGCTGATTGTTTGACGAACGATCCTTGTCCACGCGCCAATGGCAGATTGGCAGGTTGGCCCCAAGCAGGTCCCGGAAGTCGCGGCTCTACATCACGTGCGGCCCAAATTGTACCTTCGTCGCCCAACGTATCGACGATCGCAAACGCGCATGCGCCATTTTTGAATGTGAGCGGCTCCTCCGCCATGAGTTTGATGTTGTGCTTTAGAGCAAAGTCGCGAAGGACAAGCTTCTCTGCCGGAGTTAGAGCCTGGATCAGCCTCGGTGAGATTGCCACTCTCACTGGATGTCCACGCATCGTCCAGTGAAGGAGCTGGGGAGCGAGTGGCCAGTCCTGCATCGCAGCCGGAACGCTACGATCGGGCAAGAAGACAGTCAGTGTTGAGCGCGCCGCGCGACGGAGCGAGCGGTCGATCTCGTCGAGCGGGGCGAGCGACAGGACGGCGCCGTCCGTAAAGCGGTCATCAATATCGAGCTCTGATGGAAAAATCAGATGGGCAAGCAAATATTGAAGGGCATTAATGCGATCCAACTCGCCTGGAGCAGTGGGCGCATCTGGCGTCAGCACGCAGGCTGCGCAACCCCGCTCACAGCCGGGGGTTTGGCAATCAAGAAGTTTTTCCGCGCGACCGATAACCGGTCGAAGCAGATACTCTAGGGCCACGGCAAAACCCGCCCCGCCCGCTGCACGATCGAATAAGAAGAGCGAGACCGCGTCCGCGCCGAGCGCATTCCTGGTGTGGCCGACAGCAAATCCCATCTCGTCGGCCTCGATGCCGAGTTCCTGCGCGAGCGATTCTCGCAGCGCGATCACAAGCGCGTTGGCAACCGCGCGCCGCATAGGGTGCTTCAGCTGCAGCTCAAATACGTCGGTGGTAATCTCAAGGCCCAGCGCTAGGTGACGCTTGATGCTGAATGGCTTATCATTGCCGGCGCAATAGTCTTCACCCCTTCGATAGCGCAGCGGCTTGTGATCAACGAGTGCCCGCGGCGGAGGGTGCACCTCTCTGTTGTCGGTGTCGGCTTCAGCCCGGCCACAATGCAAGCAAATGGCATACCCAAATTTTCCTGGGCCACCACGATTGGAATAATAAACGAGCCCCTCGCGGCTGCAGCGATAGCGACCCAGTTCGGGTGCAGGGAGAGTCCGCCATGCAGCATCGCGGGCAGAGACCATTGGATCTTCCGCGGGTACGAAAGAAAGCATGTTGGTATCGGCATGCGCCCGGACCCGAGGATCAACGGAAAATCCCGCCGGCCGAAGGAATTCTGTGCTGGCTGGCCGCTCGGATCCGCAGGATGGACAGAACTCTGGTGGGCCGTCGCGTCGAGTGTCGCTTGTACCACACTGCTCGCAGTGCCAGAAATGCCGCAGACTTTGAATCTCGGCCAGGTTCTCTTCGCTCGCCGGCCGCTTCCAGTTCAGCGTCACTCCCGCCGACTTGTGGACGAGTCCGTCAAGCACGACCTCCGATCCAGGTGCATAATCACGTATAGCGAGATCAAGCGACCGCTGCGGACCGACCGTCCGGAATTGGCGCGCTCCGTCCTGAGCAGCATCTTGAGGGGGCTTGTATTCCTTACCAGGCAGGAATGAAACCACGTCGGTCGGGAAGCCGTGACCCGGCAGGAAGCCTCGGTCCGCCAAGCTGCCAAGCAGGAATTCTCCGCACATTCGCTTCAACTCCAGGCCCATCCGTGACCTGCCTGCATCCTGCAAGCCCTCGTCTTTTGCAAGACCTATTAGCCCGTTCCATTCGGCGACAAAGTTATCCGACAATGCGCCAATTGCATTCCTGGTATCTTCGACGAGCCTTTGATCCCCCTCGAGGATCGAGCGCTGGGTCAGGATCGTCAGACTCTCCGTATGTTCTCGGGCTGTTGCGGGCTGCTCGAGCCACGCGATGAAGGTTTCGACAGGTCGATCCGACTTTGAGGGCCGCGCTTCCCTCGGGTCTGCCGGACAACCGAGGAAGACACCGATTTGCATCTTCAGCGCGTCGCCGACGCGCTCGCGGAAGAAGCATCCAAGAAGGAACGCATTGATGTGACGCTGCACGATCGGTCGGCTGCTCAACGTGACCTTTGGTGCGGCGATCGTGCTGCGCAAGAAGGTCTGTGGATCCCGGAATGCCTCGCTGTCCAGTGGGCGATCCTTGCAGAATGTGAAGGCCATCGCCACGTCTTGCCCCCGCCGACCAGCACGACCAACCCGCTGTCGGTAGTTTGCGATCGATGGTGGTACGTTGGTCATCATGACCGACGACACCGAGCCGATGTCGACACCCATCTCCATCGTTGTCGAGCAGCTCAAAATGTTGATTCTGCCTGCCTTAAAATCCCGCTCGTAGCGACGTAGCCGGACGCTGTCTTGCTGCGCGGAATGCTCGGCCGAGCGGGCATAGTTGGCAAACAGCGCGATCCGATCGGAGATGTTGTTCCAAGCTCCCCTCGCTCTAAGCTCCTGGATAACTTGATCACTGGCTATCCATTGACGAGTGACCTCGCGCGCTTTGCCCAGATCGGCAAGTCCCATCACGCTTTCGGGGTGCCGCGGCATAGCGACGGGAGCAGCCTTTCGGCGATCCGGTGCATGCTCTTCGAGGCCGTACGGAGTCAGCCCGAACGGCGCCCGGTCCAACAAGCGGTGCGTGACTGGACAGTAAAATGCATCGACAATTGGCGCAACATAGGCCTTTGAAAAGTCATAGACGCGCCGTTCTGGATCGGCGCCGAAAGTGAACGAGACCTGCGTCCATGCGGCGTGAAGAGCCTCGTCGAGGTCTGACCTCTCAGCAGGATCGCTAAGATTGAACCCCACCCCCTGCACCAGAAATGCGACCGGCCGGGATCGAGTATACGCGCGGAAGAAGCCGTTCGGCCAAGCTTGAAGCGTTCTGTCACCATTGGTCTGGGCGTCCGGGCCAACGAGCGAGGTTAGCCTGACCTTCGGCGATATCCAGTGCTGCATCTCCCGGGAGATGGAGACGGCGCTATTCGCCCTCACGAACCAGGTCAGCACCGAGTCCAAATAGGCTCGCCAGTCCTCAATGGTCCCTCCCTTGCGCCGAAAGCCTTTAGGTAGATGCGTCTCGTTGAGCCGGTCGATGGAGGGATTGCGAAGCCGGGCGATTCCGAGGACTTCAACCGAGTTGGCCCGTCGCGGCCGGCGCGCAAACTCGCGCAGTAGGAGAAACTCTGCGATCTTAGATGGCGCCGAGAAAAGCTCTTCATCACGGGCCTGCCAAACCCCCTTGATCCACTCGGCGACCTCAATCCTTGCCGCCAAACGGTCCACGAGCTCGGGCCAAGAAATGCCATCGCTGTTCCCGAAAGCAAGTTCAGCAAGTCTGCACTTTCGCTTCGCTATCTCTGTCGTTAGTAGTTCCAGGCGCGTCTGCTTGTAAGCCTCCTCGTATTTCTCAATCTCGGTTGTTAGGTTGACCCGCTCCTCGTCTGCCCCGATGGGGGGCTGCATCGAAGACTGCACCTGATGGTAGATAAAGGAGCGTACGAAGTTCCGCTCCGATTCGACCTGCAGTTTGGCTGCCATTCGGGCCGTGCCTTGCCGCGAGTCGGTAAACGAAAGAAGTCTCCTTCCGCCGGAAGGCAATTTCTCTCCTGCTTCTGATTTTGCCGGCTCTATGCCCTCGAGCAGAATGGGTGCCGCGTTGCTCAGGATAAATGGCGCCCCGAACCGCAGGGGCCGAATCAACTCGGACGCGCCCTGACCCGCAGGATTGCAGTGAGGGCAGGCCCGCGGGCCGCCATGATCCTCTGCGAGCAGTGACACGCCATCTTCGGCAGCCGCATCCACAACGCGCCAATTGCCCCGTCTGTCCAACCAGAACGGTCGCGCGGAAGACGTTGGATTCGCCGCAAAGAGTCGATCCACGATCAGAATCGGTTCCCGTTCAGCTTCCGCGGCAGCGTCGCCGCTATCGTCCTCATCGCGGCCAGCATCAATTTCGCGCTCGCTGTCGAATGCGAACTCATCTCGTGGCGGAGTGCGCATCGGCGCCGATAGACGAGATCCTGATTCAACCCCCTCAAGATAGGCTTCACCACATTCGCAGCAGCTAACGACCTCCAACACCGGCGCCGCGCAGGAAGGGCACTGGTCGGCGCGCTCAGGCAGGATGCGCCCGAATGGCCAATTCGGAGAACGACCCGCGCAATCGGGATTGATGCAACTCCAAAAGCCAGGTACGGCTCGCTCAAATGCATGAATGCGGATCGGCGCCAGGCGCTCCTGATCTCCTTCCGCCGTCGTGCTTGCAGCCCGCGCCATGGCCAGCGCGAGATCGTCCTCAGCGATACCGTAGGAGTTTGCAGCGTCTCTGAAGTCTGAAAGAGGCACACTGCCATTGAAAAGTCGCTCAACCAGGCGCCAAACCTTCGGGTCGCGGCCAAGGAGTTCATAGAGCTGATTGGGTTCGGCGTCACGAATGGCGGGCAAGCGACCACTGAACTGACCCGATGGCCGCATCGGCATTTGCCGCAGGCCCTCGATGACCTGGACCTGGCCGTCCGGAATGCCGGCGACGTCGGCAAGAAATTGTTGAAGCTGCTGGCGGACATTCTCCCCCGATCCAATCGTTGCGGACGTCGCAATGAATCGGACTGTTTCCGGCTGAACATCAAATGCACGCAGTACGCGACGCAAGAGCAGGGCGATCTCGGCCGCAGCCGCCCCTACGAGCGAATGTGCCTCATCAAGAACGATCCACTTGAGCGCGCCTCTCGATAGGTCGATGATCGGCTGGTCTTCTGTGCGAACCAGCATGTACTCGAGCATCGTCACGTTGGTGACGAGCAGGGGAGGCGGGTTGGCGCGGAATTGCACGCGATCGATAATCTGTTCCGGAGTGCGCCGACGTTCGGATTCCTTCTCAGAGGACGGAAGGTTTCCGTTGTAGAGACAAAAGCGAATTTTCCCGCCGAACGGTCTCGTCCATGCTGAAAGACGCTCGCGCTGACTTTCAATCAGTGCGTTCAGGGGATAGAGCATGATCGCTTGCACCCCTGTGATCGGATCCCGTGTCCCGCGCGCTTGGGCGGCAAGGTCATTCAGAATTGGAAATAGGAAGCACTCGGTCTTTCCGGAGCCCGTACCCGATGTCACCAGCACGGATTGCGGATCTTTGGCCGAAAGGATTTGCCAGGTCTCGGCCTGATGACGAAAGGGCTTGCGCGTTCGTGGAAACCGGTATTCGTGATCATCAGGCAACCCATCCAATGCCTTCACCAGGTCAGGGTGCAGGGATGACCCTACTAGGGCCTCCATCGTATGGTTGACAGAAACAAAGGGATGGGCGCCTTCGATCATCGGCTCCTGCAGCAATGCGCCGATCGCCGGATCATCGCCGGACAGCAGTCCGCGCAAGATCCGTTTCAGCCCCTCGTGTGACAGCCCGGATTGTGCGATAATCGCTTCCGCGGAGCGCTGCTTGATTTCGTGTAGCGTTTCGAACTGCGTCATCTCAATCCGGGACCATTCTTAGCTGTAGAAGTCGACCAGACGGCGCCAGGCCATCGAAACATAGGCCGGGTCCTCGCGGAGCGTACGTCGCGCGAGCAGCGCCATCTCGCGATCAAGCGAGATCCTCCCTCTGGCGCTCGCTGCCAGGAGAACCGGCGCAAAGAGACCCGCAAAGTCCGCATGAGATTTGGTTTCAATCTCGCCGGGAAGTCTTAGGCCCTTCGACCGCAATCGGTCGGCATAGTCATTTTGCGGCTCGTCACTGCGACTGGACTGAGAAACGATATAGCCATTTGTCAAGTCACTAAGCGACGGCGTCTCCTTTGAATTCTTTAAATCCGTCCCCGACAGACCGGCGAGCCCGAAGATCTTTTCAAGGGCTGGTTCCAGTTCAGTCAGTTCGTCGCGAAGGCGGCGAAGCCGCGCGGCGGCTTCGCCGGCAGCTCTCTCCGGGCCGAAGACATCTTTGAGCGCTTGTGCAAAAGATATGTAATCGTTCTGTAGCGCGCTTTGCCATGCAGACATGGGCAAGCCGAGCCAGAGAAACGGAAGCTCATTCTGCAGCGACCAGACGGTGCCCTGCTCCTCGGCGTCGCGAGCATTCAGCAGTAGGCAAACCAAGGCCTCAGGGTTTGATGGCAATAGCTTCAACGCGTCAAACGCGCTGGGAGGTAGACCATTTAGATTGGTCGCTACGTCTAGCAACCAGGTGAGGTCGTCACTTTTGTTTTGTACGCGCGCCAACTTTGACAGCGCTGCCGCAATTTCCCGTTGACGAACGTTGAAATCCGCAATCGTGAGCGTTGATACCAGATCCCCACCATACATCGCGGGCATTCCCGGTCGCATGATCGGGACCGGTCGCGATACGACGTCTACGCCATCCCGCAGATAGATGATGCAAAGACCTTTGCAGCGCTCGGGTATACGCCATCGTCCATCACTCTCGGGTTCAAGCGCGTGCTCTCGCCGCGGATCTAGGATCATCTTCGCGACTGGGACAGCTCTCAGAGAATTAGTCGGGAGGGAATATCGCACGATACCCGCTTCAATCGTGAGCTTGTCCAGTCGATATCGGCTGATTCGGATTGGTGGACGATTGTCACCGATGAATTCGAGCTCCACGAGGTCGTCCTGACCTGGCAACGTGGCAAGCATCTCGTCAATCGAGCTTCGCAATGTCCCGAGAGGAAGCTCGCCATCGACATCCGTTCTCAGTCCAGTCGATTTTGCTCCCTTCGGCGCGAGATGAATGCCTTTGCGATGAGGTGATATAGCTAACGCCCCGCGTAGCGAGCTGAAGTCGATCCGGGAGCCAGGCGTAACGAGAGAGCTGTTGGCAAGAGCGATGGCCGCGTTGCGGCCGACGAGCGAAACGACCACCTCAAGGGCAGGACCGGCCGGCGGCCGTAATCGCATCGGAAGACGATATGTCGGGCGTCCGGCGAATCGAAACCAGAGTGTAGATGCATCCGCCTGCCCAACGGTGCAGTCTGCGTCCCGAAGGGATGCCGACCACCCAGCAAGGCCTTGAAGACGTAGCTCGCCGCTGACTGCGTCCTTCAGAACACCGCTTATGCGCGCTCCGCCCGGAACAAGCGCGAGCAGGCGCTTCTCGATCTGAAAATTGGCAGTTGGATCACGCCAGGAGAGCTCGATTAGGCCGACTCCCTGGAGGGGTCCGGACAGCGCCCCCCATTTGCCACCCGGGCATCGAACGAACAATTCGCCACTCACAGGCGGCCGAGGCTGCCTTCCCTGCTCTCGGATCCGCACATAGGCAGGTGTTGGCACAAGCTCGCAACGATCATCGGCGAGATCGATCTCCGCCGCCGTCACGGAGCTGATTTCGAGGTCACGGTCGACGCCGTCCGTATCTGGTTCCACTTTGAAACGACTGGATTCGAAATCTCCGCTCGAAAAGTAGGTCGCTCCAGCGACACAAACGAGCCGGCGTCCCAGCGAAGAGATCAATGTTTCAGTGACTGAGGTCTCAGAGGACGGCTCCACAATCCATTCGGCAGGAACCAATGCGTAAAGTGTCTTCGCCGGCGAGCTCACCGAGCCAGCCCGCAAGAATCGGAGCAGCGGTTCCTGAGGTGTCGATCCCTCGTCCTGTTGGAACACCAGGATATCAGACCGCAGGGCTTCACCTCCTGGCCAAGTCCAGTGGCACGGCGCATGATCGGGCGAGGTCACGGTCGTATTGACCGGTGCACTGAATGGAAAGCCCGTCAGGAGCTTGCCTGTCCGCGCGAAGGGACGGACACGCCAAAGCCGAGGTTCTCCGACAGGAGGCTCCATCAGCGCCAGCTCGCCAGTGAGGTGATTGCCAAGCTCTCCCATTGGAATGACCCGCGCTCGGCTCTGGCCCGATAGCTCCGGCAATTTCGACGCCTGAATTTCGCCATCGGCCAATATCTGCACCGCAGGAAGCCATTCGCCGCCCCTCTTAACCAGATAGCGCCTGACCTCGACGCCGTGAGTGACCGGACCGCTCATTCTCTCGTTGAGCAACCCGGTCAGAAGCTCGGCTGCGAGCGCCTCGTCTTCAGCTGGGAGATAGATCGGCAGTTCCTCGCGCCAGCCCGGGCATTTCGCATCGAGCATCAATGTATTTCGGACGCCGGGGGCACCTTCATTCTCTGCGATATGCCGAAGCAGCAAAAGGCTCTCCGCGAGTTCAGAGCACAGCGCGACGAACTCATCGCGCTGATACCCCTTACGCATACGCCCGCGTTCTTCCTCAGCAATCGCGAGAACCTCGTCTTCGGTACTCACTTTCGACGCGATCGCCCTGCGCATGATGATCCGAAGGTAATCCTTCAGCCAGCCCCGTTCGCCCTCGGCTAGAATCCTGACGGGAAAGCCTCCTTCGAGGGCCAGCGTCAGCAAGAACTCGCGCCCGTGCGGACCTCGCCGGAGCTCGCGGCGCCAGAATTTCAAACCCAGGAGGGTCAATTGCTGTTTGTTGGAGTAGGCAAGCCAGGGAAAAATGTCTGGAGCCAGGTCATCCCAGCGGTGAAATGTGGAGTTGGATTCACGCCTGAACCATTCGGCGCCAAATGAAACGAACATCGCACCTGAATGACGATCTGGATTCGCTAGACGACCCGTCGCCGCAAGTTGCCGAAGGATGCCCTTTGCGTCTTCATATTCGCCATCAGTCATCCGATAGCGATAAAGCGGCCGCTGATCGGGTTCAGCCAACCTCCTGGCATTCAGAAATGTCCAGATCCATTCGCCTAGCGAGCTCCTGGGTCGTCTGGTTATTGGGTCCGTGGCTACAGAAGCTGACTTAGAGAAGCGCGCTTTCGCCACCTCCATGTGTAGTTCGGAGGCCTGATCGCTGTCTCGTTTCTTCAGCTCGTGGTTCAGGGCTTCGAGAACGTTCGGATCATCACCTTGCTGCTCAAAAATCTCAGCAAGGCGCTTGTCACCCAGCTGCGAAAGATCAGTAAGGCTATCCCCCGAGGCGCCGGACATCTCACACTCTCCCTAAGGTAGAATGCACGAACCCGTCGGGAAAGAAAGCGGGTCCCGACATGTTTTGGGGGGAAATATAGCTTGGGGGCGTCCCTCTTTTGTCCAACGTCTTGGCATCCACATACCAGTGAAAGCCCGCGAGACGCGAAGGCTTCATGCGATGCATTTTCATCCGAGACTGCTTTGGCAGCGGCACGGAGATGGGGAGACAATACGTTGCTGTTGCTTTCAGTCTCCTACTCCTGACGGGATGCCACTTATCTGAGACTCAGACCCACCAATGGCGCCACGTGGGCTGGATCAGAGATAGCTGCGACCACCCGATAGCAAGGCCCGAGCAAAGACGATCCCATCTTCGGAAGCGGTGGCCGTGTTGTTGGTGGGCCTGCCTGTAAGCCCCTGCAATACCTTGCCATATCGGCCCAGAAGTTTTCCCCTCCGATGTGGCGGCCACGCGCATGTTCGCAACAACGGTTGTCCTTTAAGCCCTCTACTCGTAAGCTGCTGAAAAGGTCGATGGGGGGTTCAGGTTGAGAGTCTTCGCGTCAGCAACGCTGTGGAGCGGTATAGTTCGTTTTTTGCTGTTCTGGAGCCTCGTGGGCTTTGGGCTGACTGCCGTTTCCCACATAACGCCGTACTCGAACTGGCAGCTTGTCGATAGCGTTTTGAACGAGGTTCGTGCCGGTGATATCGACCATGTCGCCGAGCAAAGCTTCGCGTTCGCACTGTCCTCGGCAATTGTTCAGCTCGCGCTCGCCTTTGCATTCGCGATCTTCGTTGCGCATGTGCTGCTGCTTCGGGCCGCCCTCTACACCGCGAAACGGGATCTCGGCCCGGACAGAGATCTTCGCGGATTCGCGACAAGATTCGACGCCATTTCTGAGAGGCTTGCGCAAAACGCGATCGTTCGACATGCTTGGCGCCAATTCGAGCAGACTGCCATCCGCAGGGACGACGCTGTACACAACACCGTTCGTCCCCAGAACTTCATAAACTTGGCCGACGCGCGCGAATACCTTTTTGGCCTGAAGATGATGGGCTCGATCCCAGGCTTCTTCGTCGGCCTCGGCCTGCTGCTCACGTTCATCGGGTTGGTGCTCGCTCTAAACAAGGCGGCGGCGAGCACCGGGGCCCACTCGGCCGAAGCAATGACGAACTCCTTAAGCGAATTGCTGGCGGCCGCCACGTTCAAGTTCTCGACATCGATTGCAGGCCTCGGATCCTCACTACTTCTTTCTCTGCTGTTTCGCTCATATCAGATTTGGATCGAAGGGGCCTTCAATGGATTTGGGCGGGCGCTCGAAGAGCGGATGATATTCCAGCCGCCGCAGCGGGTCGCTGCCGACTCGTTGAACGTGCTTGCGGCCCAGCGCGATGAGCTCAAGCAGATCAACAGCGAGGGCTTCTTTGCGCGCCTTGGCGATACCGTCGCTCCGCGACTCCAGCACGCCATGCAAGATGCAATCAGCCCCATTTCTGAGACCCTGGATCGCACCGTGAAAACGCTCGCCCAGACGTCGCAGACCGGGGTCGACGATCTGGTCCGTACCTTTATGGAAAGCCTCAACCAGGGGGCCGGCCGCGAGCTGACAGAGGTCGCCCGGACGCTGACCGGACTAAGAGAAAGTATCGAGCGGACGCAGAAGGACCTCGCTGGCTCAGGCAACGACTTCTCGAGCAACCTCGCGAAGGCTGCCGATACCATGACCCAAGTCGTCACCGACGCAGCGCGGGCGCTCGGCGGCTCCGCTACGGGGGTCGCCGGAGCCGTGGACGCCGCAATGGCGAGCGTCGTCGAAAAGCTGGAGGCGCAGACCTCCGCGTTCGGAACAGGACTCGCGACACTCCAAGCCGACATCGGCGGACAGATGCGAGAGAGCGCACGCGTGTCGCGCGAAGCAGGCCAAGAGACCGCGGCGGTTGTGCTCTCGAGCATGCGCGAAGTGGTCGCGAGTTTGCGTGACGACATCGGACAGCTATCGGGCACTATTCGCGCGGTCTCAGGCGCCATTGCCGGCCAAACGGATCAGATTAATGCCGTCACCGCTCGCTCGCGCGACACCGCAGACGCTTTCGGCCGAGCGGCCAGCGATGTCCGTTCGGCCAGTCAGCCGCTGCTCGTTCATTCGGAGCGCGTCGCCAACTCCACCGACCGCATGGCAGCTTCTATCGAGAGCTCCGTCGGAGCGTTGTCGGTGGCAGAGGACGCCGCTCGCTCCGTCGCGGAACAGCTTTCCGCCCATCTCACTCAGATCGGGCGCGTCTGGGACCAGTACGAGGCGCGCTTCAAGAACGTAGACGAGGACTTCGGTAAGGCGGCAGACCGTTTCCATACGGAGGTATCACGTCATCAGGAAGCGATGCGAGACTTCGTCAAGGACATCGATGAACATACGAAGGAGATCCTGAGCAAAGTTAGCAGCGCCGTGGCAGGCCTCAACGAGAGCGTTGAAGCGCTGCATGAAACGATGGATGGCTTTCTCAGAACGTTTCCTCCAGCCCAAGCGGCAGAATAGAGGATGAATTGTAATGGCTCTTGAACAGGACGCAGGTGCGTCAGAGTTCAACCAGGGCGAAAACTATTTCGTTTCCATGACCGACATGATGGTCGGAATGCTGTTTATCTTCATCATCCTTCTCATGAGCTTCGCTTTGGCATTCAGGCAGCAGACAGACACGCAAGAAGTCAAGACCCAGGAGCAACAGGACAAGATCGAAGTTGCCAAGGAGGTCGGGCGAAAGCTTGATGAGCTCGAAACGCGTATTAGCCGGCGCATGCACGAAATTCAGGAGGCAAGTCAACTCCGCTCGCGCCTCCTGACAGAGCTTCAGATCCAGCTGCGTCGAGAAGGCTTGGCCGTCGAAGTCGTCGACTCCAGCGGCGTGCTTCGACTGACCGAAGAGGCCGTTCTGTTTCGCTCAAACGATACTACTCTCTTTGGGCAAGCAAAGACCAACGTCGATAAGATCGCGCGCGTGCTCGGGCGTATTCTGCCTCCATATGCGGCCTGTCTAATGACGCAGTCCGGCCCCTCATGTCCGAAGAAGAGCGCCCCCTCTCTAGAGACTGTTTTCGTCGAAGGCCATACGGATAGTACTGGTCCTGACGATTCGAACTGGACATTTTCGACGTATCGAGCCGCGAATACATACCGCGAGCTGATGGCGGCATCGCCAGATCTAAGACAGATGCTCAATAGGGCTCAGGAAGAGATCTTCTCGGTCGCTGGATACTCCTCGACGCGCCCCGTCGATTCTGCGGCCAACGACATTGCTCGAAAGAAAAATCGCCGAATCGATCTGCGCTTCGTGATGGACACGGATCCATCGCCAGGGCTGCAAGACATGCGTGCGTTGCTCCTGAGCATGCGAACAACGATCCAGGAACTCCGGGGTTCGCCACCATGAGCTTGCGCGGAGCCCTCGCCGGTGGACGGCTTATGGTACAGCCCTTGCCAGCCACCAGCCGCACTGCCCGTCTTGCGGCGGCCCTTTCGGCAACCGGCATAGGAATGGACAGGAGGCCGACGGCCGATCTTAACACCGTGGCGGATCGGTTCATTCTATCAATGCGAAAGGGCGACGAGCCCGTTCCCGGCGATTGGAATAAGATCGCGTGGTGCCTTTGGACGACGCGACCGGCGATTGCCGAGCATGACCAAGCGCTCGATGCGGTACTCGGTCGAGTGGCCCGCATGGAACGGGCGAGACCCTATCGCCAGCTTGCATCGGCGTACCTTGCCGATTTCGCACCCGATCGACCGCGCCTTGATCGCGTCGCGGGCGTTCTTGCCGCCTTCGCACCGAAAGCAGGAAGCCCCTGGGACCGTGCACAAACAAAATTCGGCATTTTCGACTGGAGGGAAGGGGCATTTCGGATTGCACGTACAGCGTTAAACGAGGAAAGGAACGTGCAACAACTTCTTGAATCGGCAGGTCTCGGCGGCGCACTGCGTGAAGGCGGCTTTGCCAAGACGGTTCACGACATCGGGCTGCATCACCTCTGCGGGACGACGGTGACGAGCGCCACTAGTCGCCTGGAAATCATCCGCCGCTGGTGCCTTCGAGCGGATGACACGTTCATTTTCAAAGATTGCAGCGCAGGCTTGGCTCGAGCCGTCGTTCTCCCGTTTGGCGATCGCGTCCCGCCCGCCGTCGATCGTGATCTCCTGGTCGGCTTTCTCGTCGGCAAGTTCGGCGACCCGAGGGTGGCCCCTGGCCGTTGGATCGGAATGGACGATGTCGCAGAGATCTTGAAGCGCTGGCTTACCGAGCAGTCGCTACGGCAATTCTTCGACGTGCTCGACAAGATCGCCCAACCGTCTCATTGGCGCTATCGTCGCGCATTCTGGCAAGCGTACTTCGATCATAAGCCGTCGCTGATCCGAAATGCCTGGGTCGTGTTTGGCTCTGATGGGGCTGCGGAAGCAAAGCGTTCCTTTGGGGATGCCGTTCGGTTCGGAGTTTTCCGCAGTGGCGGGCGCAAGCAGGTGCTCCGCGGACACGCGGTCTTGCTGATGGATCTCGGTCAGTGCGTCGTCGCGGATTGGAGCCACACCGGATATTGCACAATATGGCCAAACTCAGACCCGACTCGGCCAAGGAATATGAACGCCGAAAGCTACACGACGAGCGATGTCGGGCGCCCGCTTCCTAAGGACCTGAGCGAAGCCAATCTCAATCGGCACGACATGTTCAGCCATGTCGGATCGGAAAACTACGTTTGGCAGGACCGTGTCGCGGGCCGGCTCCTGGAAATGATCGGCGTACGGATCCCGCAGTACGCATACCGTGTGCGCTGACATGGCGGCCCGCTTTCGCAGCCGGATCGATCTGAACGGCATTCACGTCTCGCTGGTGCACGCGTCGATTTTCGGCAAGAAATCACCAATTCGCTACGCTGACTGGGACGATATTGCGAACGATCGCCGCGTGCTCAGAAATGTCAAAGACCTAGTTGAAGACGGCGCGGCCACGGCTACGGACACTGAGGTGCTGCTGCCATCGGTGGTGGCTGCGACGCTCAGCCCTGAGATCGCCGATGGCATCGGCCTTCCCCCGCTCGTTCCCCTCGGCCTTGCTGTCGCGTTGGACGGACGGATCGAAAGCCCCGAGGGGCGCATTCATCTACGCTGGACGGACAGATCCGGCCGGCAGCTACGACCGGAACGAACGGGAGTCCTCTTACGATGGGGCGAGCAGGCGGCTCGTCTTTCCGCTCCGCTATACCGTGTTGCGGAGGCTGCCGAAGCATATAACCGAACGAAGGGGCGCCCAATTGACGAGCGCGTGGCCGGCTGGATGCCGATGCAAACGGCCTTAGCCGCGGCTACCGACACCGAGGTACAGCGCGACGGCTACCTCGGCACGTTCACGCTATATCAGGCTGGCTCGTTCGCGTTGGATATTCAGCAGGTCGAGGAGGGCATCGACTTCACGCCGATCCTTATGAGCCGCCAAAAGCCGGCCTCACTGCTCGACGAGGCGCCGGCCGACGACTTGCGCGATCGCCTCAATCCGTCGGGGGAATCCTACACTGGCTCCGAGCTGCGTGATCCCCTCAGCGACGCTTTGCTCTCCTCCGAAGACCATCGAGCTTTCCTCGAGCAGGCAATCAGAAAATCAGGTGCTACGAAGGACGCCTATGTGCTGGGAAAAAACCGTTACGTTCTAATCGATGCCGCGTTGAAACGCGCGCTCGACGTCGTAAAAGCCAAACGGAGTGGCCCTCAGGAAGAGCGCCTTGCGTTCCTACGCAATCCGCGTGCAGTCCTCTGCGAAGCTCTCGGGTCGGACACCGACGAAACTTCGACGGCCATCCTTTTCATCGACACAAAGAACTATTCCGACCGCGTCGATAGTCTGGGCATTTGGCAGCGGCCGTACCTGCCATGGCTCACGCGGGCACCAAATCAATGGCTACCCGAAGCCGGCTGGGTCGCCGACGGATCGCCGGTCGATCCGCCGCCGCTCAGCGTCGATGAGCTCAAGAAACTCGAAGACGAGGTGGAAGCGGCGGAGGCAAGGGGCGATCCACACGTCGTCATACGCGGCATCCCCATCCCCCTGGACGCAGCCCCGAAAGTCCTGGAGGACGAGCGACGACGGACCGCGACCGCAACGGATCACGTCAAAGTCGGTTCGGCCAAGGCCGACTCCAAGCCAGCGGAGCGGCTCGTACTGGTGATCAAGAAGACCAATTTCGATGGCAAGGACTATTTTCTAGCCTTGAGGCGCCGCGAAGCGCTGATTGAACCAACTCCGCCGACGGATCGTATGGGTCAAACACCGCTAAAACTTCACCAACACGAGGGTTTCCGCTGGCTGGTGAGTGCTTGGCGGGCGGGTTGGCCTGGTGTGCTCCTCGCGGATGATATGGGCCTGGGCAAGACTTATCAGACACTCGCCTTCCTAGCGTGGATCAAGAGCAATTCTCGGAACGCGAGACGACGCGGCATCGGGTCGGTGGCCGACGGGCCTTTACTCGTGGTCGCGCCCACGGCACTTCTCAAGAACTGGGAAAGGGAATGTGCCGAGCGCCTGTCGGTCGTTGGCCTCGGCCAGCGGATCGACGCGTACGGCCATGCGCTGCGAAAGATCAAGCTCGACCCTTCGCATCGCGACGAGCCGGGGGAGACACTCGATGTGGCGAAGCTGCGCGGCTCGGATTGGATATTGACAACCTACGAGACGCTGACCGATCACGAGCGCGCGTTTGCGAGAATACCCTATGCCGTCGTCGTGTTCGATGAAATGCAGAAGGTAAAGGCGCCGGACACGCTCAACACCAAGGCAGCGAGAACACTCAACGCCGACTTTGTCTTGGGATTGACTGGAACACCGATCGAGAACCGGATGGAAGACCTGTGGTGCATCTTCGACCGCCTTGTTCCGGGCTACCTTGATGACCTCAAGACCTTTTCGAGGACGTACCGTGAAGATGCGCCCGACAAGCTGACCGAGCTCAAGAAGGCGCTCGACACGCCAATTGACGGGGCTCCCGCGGTGATGAAGCGGAGGATGAAAGTCGACATTCTAGACGGCTTGCCCAACAAGCGCGAACAGAAATACGCCACCCCGATGCCTCCGGAACAGGCGCAGGCCTATCGCGAGCTGATCGCTGAAGCGCATAAGGGCGACAAACGGGCGCCCGGATTCATGCTTCGTATTCTGCACGAGATGCGCGGAATCTCCTTGCACCCGCACGATCCTGCCGGCGCCGACACGTCCGAGAGGCTGCGATTCGAAGCGTTCGCTCGCCAGTCGGCCCGATTGTCGACCACGATGCAGATCTTGCGAGAAATTGCGCAAAGACGCGAGAAGGCGCTGGTATTCATCGAAGATATCGCCATGCAGGAGGTCGTCTCGAAGGGCGCCGCAAGGTTATTCGACCTCGAACGTAGGCCAGCGATCATTAACGGTGGAACACCTGGCGAAAAGCGTTTGGCAATCGTCGATGCTTTCGAGCTATCGCGGGACGGTTTCGGTTTGCTCGTACTCTCACCGAAGGCAGCCGGCGTCGGTCTGAACATCGTCTCCGCCAACCACGTGATCCACCTAAGCCGGTGGTGGAATCCGGCCGTCGAAGATCAATGCAATGATCGTGTCTATCGCATCGGCCAGACAAAGGCTGTCACGATCCATCTGCCTATGGCGGTCCATCCCGACTTTCCGGGGGGATCGTTCGACGAGGCGCTTGATCGCCTCATCGAGAAGAAGCGCCAGCTTTCACGGCATATGCTGGCACCGCCAACGAGCCAAGGCGACGTCGAGACTTTGTTCGGCGGAGCGGTTCCGGGGTCGTAGACGCACCCCAGTGGGTGGAAACGCGGCGCTGCAGCGATGGCTACTTTGTAACGTGGCGGATGAAGCGTGAGGGCTCGTCTGACCACGAGACGAGCAGTTGGTCGCGCGCCCGCGTGCAACCGACATAGAGAAGGCTCAGCTCGCGTTCTTCGATTAGCCGTTTCGCCTCTGGCTCCTTCGCCGCGTCAAGCGCCTGGTGCAAGGGCAGTTGCGCGTCGTTGCACGACACGACGGCTACCGCTCGAAACTCGAGCCCTTTCGCAGAATGAAGCGTGGCCAGCGTTACGGTTCCCCCCTCAATCTCCTGATCCACCGACAGCCAGGCGCAGTTCAGGCCGACGCGGGCGAGTGCCGGTCTAGCACGCTCCTCCAGCGCTTTCCGGGTGCGGGCGAATATCGCGATCTCGGCTGGAGCGATGCCTCGCTCGCGGGCCGCCGCGAGCCAAGTTGCCAAAATTTCGATCTCGCCGGAAAGATCTGCCGCGCTCCTGATTTCCGGGTCCGGACCGCGCAACAAAGACAGCGTCTCGCGTTCCTCCGCTACGTCGTCTACCTCAGTCACGTGCGCCGGCAGAAGACCATTCGAGAAGCGGTGGATTTCGGCGCTGGTTCGGTAATTGACTTTGAGACGCTGCGCACGGCCGCGGACGTCGACACCAGCCGCAAACCAAGAGAACGGCCACCGAAAAATGCGCTGCCCGACATCTCCGGCGAAGAACAGTGCCCGTGGGCCCGGCGTCGCGAGCGCCGCAATGAGCCGCAACTCACGCGGCCCGAGATCCTGTGCCTCGTCGACGACCACATGCTGAAATGGCCGCGTACCCGCGGCATCGATGCGCTCCCGCAAGCGGTCGCAAACCTGGCCGAATGTGTGCAAGTTACGGGCTGCCAAGCCGCCAATCACGCCGGCGAACACGTCCCATAGTCGCCTCCGGATCCGTGACGACAGCGCCATACCACGCCCTATGCGTGGTATGTCGCGATAGCCCTCAAACGACGAAATGCCCCAGAAGTCGATCACCGTATCCCATTCGGCACGGAGAAATGGGTCGTCGAACGCGGCGTCTAGATTGCCGCGAGACTCGGCGATCAACTGATCGATCGTGCGGTCATCCGCGATGGTCAGTTTTCCGAAGCGTGACGCATGCCCATGCGCGTAGGCGTGAAGGTGGGCGACATCGACCCGAGCGCGCGCGCTGGAAGCAGGACCGAGCAATGTGTCCATGCCCTCCGACAGCCGCGAGGCCAGCACCTTTGAGAAGGTCGTTAGCAGGATGCGGCCGCCTTGCGACTGATGGGCAAGATTCGCGGCACGATGCATTGCCACGACGCTCTTGCCGGTGCCGGCGGCACCGCATACGCGTGCCGGTCCATTGAAATTCCGGACGACCGCTGCCCGCTGCGACGGGTGGAGAAACACCAGCCATTCGGCCCAAGGCTTTTCCAGCGCCTGCGCAAGTGCCTCCTCGTCAGTCGCCACCCAAAAACGGCGCTGCGCATCGGGATGGGAGAACGGATCAGCGATACTAAGGTCGGCCGGACGGGCAGCTGGCCGTTGTCCCGTTGCCAGCGCCCAGAGCGCCTCGCGAGCCTCCTCCGGCAAGCGAGGCAGCAGATCGAGGAAGCCGTCATCGTCGACACCGCGCAGGAGATCGAGATAGCTTGCAGGAACCCCAAGACTCAGCAGGTAGGCCGGATCCTCGTTCGCAAGAATGCCTGGACGTGGTACTTCTCGCGTGACGACCCGGATCTCCTCGCGGACAATCTCCGCGATCTCGACGATCTGCGCGGCGCCGGTGGTCGCGTGCACCTCGAACTTGCGTCGCTCCGCCCACGCATAGGCATCGTCATGATGCCCGACGTAGCAGAATATTGACCGACCGCCGTCCTTGAAAACAACGATCCTGAGATCGCGGTTGACCCGAACCGTCCAAAATCGCTTGTCGCGCGCCCGGTCAATCCGGTGCAGCGAAAGACCGGGCCGTGTCGCATCGGCCAGGTAGTCGAACGCAACCTGCTTCGCTGCCGCCTGCTCGGCGGCCGGCAGACGATCGAGGCTGCGATTGAATGTCAGGGCGAGCTCGAGCATCACACCGCAAACACCTTGAGCACCAAATCCCTATAGTGGTTGATCAACTTGACGGCAATCTTGCCTGTCTATCGGCACCCTCCGACGGTTGCTTTTAGGCTGGCGTGAAACAGTGTTCGACATTTGTTCCGGAATTATTGATCTCGGCTTCGCGAGCCTGCGCCGGACAGAGCAACGCCAAAGCGGATCGACGGCAAGAGCGGATTCCTTCTGCTGCGATCGCATTCGCAGATGAGTTTGGCGCATCGTGAATTCGGCCGCCGCCGCTTCCCGCACCAGTCGCATTATCCAGTGTCGCTCCGGGCGTGCAGTCGCTCAGCTGATATGCGATTTGTGGCGCGTCAGCGACGAACTGCTGGAACACTTCGATCTGTCTCCTTGTATGTTGCCGGGTCGGCCTCGAACGCCTGCTTCCCCTTTGCGGCCCACAGCGCTCGCGCCCGTTCGCCATGACTGCCTCTGAGCTTGTCGGCCATCCAAAGCAACGCGCCGAGGACGGTGGCCCGATCATCGCCGGTCAGGTCCACTATGCCGGCTTTGACGACGAGCCCGCCGAGTTCGATGAGTTGCCGCGTCCGCTTGCGGCGCTCGACCTGCCACGTGCGCATGTCATGCCGCGCCCTTGCGGACTGATGCCGGTTGCGCGCTGCCCGGTTGCGCCAGAGGGCCGTCCGTGTCGCGGACAGTTGCCGGTGCATTTCGCCGCGCTCGTCCCTGAAAAAACATGGCCCCGCGCCTGGCCCAAGCCTCCTTCTTTCCGGCATCTTTCGTCTCAGTCAGCACGATCAGGCCGCCCGCCAGTTCATCGACGCTGAGGCCATCTGCCCCGGTGGCGATGACCAGTTCACCGAGCTGCTGCACTTTACGGCTCTTGAGGTCACGCGCCTTGTCCCCAAGCGCCTTGAGTTCGGTATCAAAGTCCCGTGGTTTGCGCATCGTCGTCTCCGTCGGTGTGAATGGAAAAATGATAGTCGAGCATCCGACGCAATGCTGTAGGGTTGCCAGGATGGGCTGAGACGGTGCGGTCCCTCCTGAGATTTTTTCGAGGGAGGGCGCGCTTATACGTCGTTCCGACGTTCGCTTCGCCGTGTAGATGATCCGGTCGCGATGGCGATCTATCATCTTCACGTCAAGGTCATTGGCCGCAAGGCCGGGAGCAGCGCGGTGGCTTCGGCGGCCTACCGCTCAGCGTCGCGGCTGCGCGACGAACGGCTTGGCCGTGATCAGGACTTTTCCGGCAAGCGCGGCGTCGTCCATTCCGAGGTGTTGCTGCCAGAGTACGCGCCGGAGGCCTGGGCCGATCGCGAGCGGCTTTGGAACGATGTCGAGGCCTGCGAACTCCGGAAGGATGCCCAGCTTGCCCGCGAGGTCGAGCTCGCCCTTCCGCGCGAGATGAGTCAGGCGCAGGGCATCGAGCTCGCCCGCGACTTCGTTCGGGGCGAGTTCGTCGGCCTCGGCATGATCGCCGATCTCAATGTGCATTGGGACAGGGCCGAGGACGGACTGGCCAAACCTCATGCCCATGTCATGCTGACGATGCGCGCGGTCGACGAGAACGGCTTTGGCCGGAAGGTGCGGGACTGGAACCGCGCCGAGATGGTCGAGCGCTGGCGCGAACGCTGGGCCGAGCTCGCCAATGAACGGCTGGCCGAGCTCGACATCGATGCGCGGGTCGACCATCGGAGTCTGGAGGCCCAGGGCATAGCACTGGAGCCGCAAAGCCAGATCGGCGCCCCCGCCAAACGCATCGAGGTTGGGGGGATTGATGGCGAACGGATGGAAGCCGACCGCGCTGAGATGCACCGCGAGATCGCACGGAACAATGGCGCGCGAATTATCGCCGATCCCTCGCTTGGACTGGACGCCATCACCCAGCAGCAATCGACCTTCACACGCCGCGACCTAACAAGGTTTGCGCACCGGCACAGTGACGGCCTCGACCAGTTCAACCAGGTCATGAGCGCGATGCAGCGAGCGCCGGATCTGGTCGAACTCGGCAGGGACGGCCGCGGCGAGGATCGATTCACCACCCGCGGAATGATCGCGGCCGAACAGCGCCTGTACCGGGCTGCTGAACGGATGGCGGAACGAGAGCGCCATCAGGTTCGCGACGTGAACCGCCGAGCCGCTTTGGCGCGAGGGGGATCGCGCGGCCTGGTGCTTTCAGGCGAGCAGGCAGACGCGCTGGCACTCATCACGAACGGACGTGATCTCAGCGTCGTGGTCGGCCATGCCGGGACGGGAAAGAGCGCGATGCTGGGGGTAGCGCGGGAGGCGTGGGAAGCAGCCGGCTTCGATGTCCAGGGCGTCGCGCTGTCCGGCATTGCCGCAGAAAACCTCAAGAGCGGATCGGGCATTGCGTCGCGCACAATCGCCAGCCTGGAGCATGGCTGGGAACAAGGCCGTGATCTGCTCAGGTCGAGCGATGTGCTGGTGATCGATGAGGCCGGCATGGTCGGCACGCGCCAGCTCGAGCGCGTGCTGTCCCATGCTGCCGAGGCTGGCGCAAAGGTGGTGCTGGTCGGCGATCCGCAACAATTGCAGGCCATCGAGGCAGGCGCAGCGTTCCGCTCCATCCATGAGCGTCACGGCGGCGCTGAGATCGGTGAAGTACGCCGTCAACGGGAGGACTGGCAGCGCGACGCCACACACGATCTAGCGACCGGCAAAGTGGGCCATGCGCTCGAAGTCTACCGCGCTCACGGCATGGTGCACGAGGCCCAGACCCGCGAGCAGGCGCGCGGCGATCTGATCGAGCGCTGGGACCGCGACCGGCAGGCGTCACCGGACCGGAGCCGAATCATACTCACCCACACCAACGACGAAGTCCGCATCCTCAACGAGGCGGCGCGGGAACGGATGCGGGCTGCCGGCGATCTGGGCGACGAGGTGGGTGTAACAGTCGAGCGCGGTGCGCGAATCTTCGCGAGCGGGGACCGCGTCATGTTCCTGCAGAACGAGCGCGGCCTTGGCGTGAAGAACGGCACGCTCGGGACGGTCGAACAGGTCAGCGCGCAATCCATGACCGTACAGGTCGACGATGGTCGGTCTGTGCGCTTCGAACTCAAGGATTACGACCGGATCGATCATGGCTATGCCGCGACGATCCACAAGGCGCAGGGCATGACGGTTGACCGCGCCCATGTGCTGGCGACGCCCGGGATGGACGCCCATAGCAGCTATGTCGCCCTGTCGCGGCACCGCGATTGGGTGGAGCTGCACTATGGCCACGATGATTTTGCCCGTCAGGACCGGCTTGTCCGTGCCCTGTCGCGCGATCGCGCCAAGGATATGGCCTCGGACTACAACCGCCCCAATCCGGTCCAGAGCTACGCCGAGCGGCGTGGCATCACGCTCCGAGAGCGCGTGGCCGAGATCGTGCGCAAGGTCGTGGACGTGAAGCTGCGCGACATGTTCGACGGCCTGCGCGTCCTTGGAGACGTGCCCGGCCGGGATAGCGGGCGAAGACCCGAGCAGGGATCGCCGGAAAGGGAAAACAGCGCTACAGCCGCCGGCCGCCGCGGAGCCGAAATGCCGGCAAGGAACGTGGCGCAAGATCCCGAAGTGGAAGCGCGTCGCGGCCGGACCCGGGCGCTCGTGCGCCATGCCCGCGCCGTGGACGCGATCTTCAAGGCACAGGAGACGGGTGGCAGGGCCAGTCCCGAGCAGGTGAAAGAGCTGCAGAAGGCCCGCCAAGCCTTCGAAGAGGTGCGTCCGTTTGGCTCGCGCGATGCCGAGGCCGCCTACAAGAAGAACCCGGAGTTCGCCCGCGACGCGGCGGACGGCCGGGTCAATCGCGCCATCCGCGCGCTCCAGCTCGAAACCGAACTCCGAAGCGATCCGGGTCGTCGCGCCGACCACTTCGTCGAGCGATGGCGGAAGCTCGACCAGGCCAGCCATCGCCTGTACCAGGCGGGCGACTGGTCTGGCTACAAGGCCAACCGCTCGGTAATGGGCGACATGGCCAAGAGCCTCGAACGCGATCCGCAACTGGAATCTATCCTCGCCAACCGCAAGCGGGAACTCGGTATCGCGTTCGAATCAGGCCGCAGGCTCGGTCATGAATTGGCTTTCGCCCATGGCATCGACCTCGGCAGGGGCCGGGGCCTAGGAATTTGAATCATCTCGTTTGCCGCCGGCTCTACGCTATACCTAGCAACTTGCGAGATCCTCTTGTCCGTCCGCAGCCGCTAGGCCTCTCTGGTCTCATAAGCCCTCAACAACAGCCAGCAAGAGGCAGCGCGGCCATGCGCGAACCAGACCGTATCATTCGGCTAAAGACCGTCCTCACCAGGACTGGTCTGTCCCGATCTACCATCTACCGCAAGATCGCGGAGGGCACCTTCCCGGCCCAGCTCAAAATCAGCAGCAACGGCTCGGGCTGGCGTGAATCCGATGTCAACCGCTGGATCGCAGATCCTCTTGGGTGGCGTCCCGAGGGCGGGTCTCCAAGAGCCAGGTGACCCCTACGGCCCGTCCTTTAACCGGCGGCACGGCGTAGAGACTGTCGCTCACGCATCGTTTCTTCGTCCGCCCTTAATTCCGATCGCGAACCCTTCCTGCGCCAGTGTATCCGAAACCCCGAGTTCATCCCTGACGCTCTTCCATTTCCGCATCGACTACCACTCAGCTGTGCCTAGGGGAGCGGTAGTCTCTAAGTTCAGACCGAGCAACTTTGGAAATATTCGCCTCCGATCGGAGAAAGCGATCGAAAGGCCTCCAAGGATGCGCTGCTCGTCTTGTAGCCTGATAGGAAGTCAAGTGGCCAAAGATGCGATCAAAGTCGGCGGCACGACCCGTACGAGCTCTATGGTGAGTGATTGGGCTGTCACTATCGGTTGCAGCGACGCCGAGGTCAGGTACCACTTTGAGCGGAAATTGACCCAGGGGACGCGCACTTTCGATGGAAACGCTTCCTCCGGCTTTCGCGACAACGACTGCAACCGCCCAGACGCTACACCAGATTGTTTCCATATCCTTATCTCGTCCTACATCGCGCGCGTCGGTCGGATTGCCGATACCTACGGCCCTTACCTGCATGATGTCCGCCTGCGATCCACCTGAAAGCTCGACCCCATACCCTGGAGTAGCCAGCTTTCGGGGAACGCCCCGGCCGCCCGCGACCCACGCCGTCATCATTCCCTCGGAGGCCTCATAGCCGAGGCTCGCGAGCCCGTCCAAGACGGCGCGTCGCCGCTCCTCCGCGGCCATAGAGCGGACCTCCGGTCGGGCCACGCCCTCCCTTCGTCCCGCTCCCGCCGGCGCTCTCTCATCCTGATTGTCGCTGGGTTCTCACCTTGATTGTCGCCGCGCGCGCCTAGGCCGGTTTCATCTCCGACAGCTCGACATGGTCCCCAGCAAGGTCCCGTTAGAGGCGCTAGCTCGTGTCCGACTTTAATCGCAGCGCTGAGATCGAGAAGCAGACTGTCAGCACTAAGTGCCCGCCGGGCGCGTGGCTCAGCCTCGAGAGCCGCAATCCGGGCGGAAAAAGGACTCTGCTCGATCCCAAGGCCAGCAAGTTCGCCGAGGAGCTTGTCCACCTTCAAAAGAGCTTGGTCGTCGCCTGCGCCGCCTTGCTGGGCAGTCCACTCCTCGAGCGTGATACGATGGCCGGCGGCACCGGACCGATCGGCGAGCGCCCGCTGACGCTGGGTGACGCTGGGTGACGCCTTCGGAGCGATCCGCTGGCTGATGCAGCATTAGCCCCTTGTTAGCCGCCTTGTTCAGACTCTCAGTGATGCTGCGGGAGCCGTAAGCTCGCATCGAAGATCGACCGGAATTTCGATGTGTGAAGTTCCCCACCAGTGGCAGGGAAGCGGACTCGGCACGCCTCTGATCACCCTTGCGCTTCACTTCAGATTCCGTGGCCCTTTCGGCGCGTCGCTCAGTATTGGCGTTCAAATACGAGATTTCCGCAATAGCTTTCTGATTGAAGGTTCGTGAGCCTATCCGCGTCGAGCGCGCGGCCAGTTTCGCCGCGCCCGCCGATTATCCGATCGATATCCGACTGATCAATCGTCCCACTACGTTTGCAGGTCGAAGTCCAAATTTCGATAGTCGTCTCGAGGCGGGACAGGCTGCGGCGGCACATTGAGACAACTCCTGCACGGATAACCATCCGATTGACGACGGCGCCGCGCGACGCGTCGACCGTCTCCATGTACTGCAACAGAGGTCCGGCGTGTTTCCGCCGGTCGGCGGCGGTTGGCGCGACATAGCACTTCGAGTCAAACACGTCAGGGGGACGGCCCTGAGCGATTACTCCGGCGCCTACACGTCCGGCCATAAGGATCTCGCCAACAGCGTGGGCGCTGTAACGGTAAATCTCTGGTACCAGCCCAGCCCAATGTTCTGCAACGCCCGGCGGACTTACGGTTTTCAAGACGTTCGTGGCCAATTCCGCCAGATCAGGCAAAAATCCCGATTCAGATGGTCCACCCTGCGCGAGAAGCGACGAGATATGACTATTAGAAATCATCACAACTTCAGGTGTTTAACTTGCATCCCGGTTTCGCAAGACTTGACACTGCGTGCGTTCCGTATTGAGGTCGAACTTTCTCGGAATGCGTGTGTAAGGATATTTAGCCACGTTCAATACTAGGTCAGTGGGGACTGCCGCCAAACGTTTCGTCAGACACCGGCTAGGTCCAAATGGCTCCATGAAGCTCTGCAGCTCAGGCTAATGGCCAGCCTGCTGCTATGGCAATCCGCTCGAGTTCGTTGGAGCGTTGGACATTTGTGTGCTTCTGCCTGGTGAATCGCACGAAATCCGCACGCAGTTCGCATAGCCCCAGCACATAGATGGAGCATGATCGGACAATGGACCAGAAAATAGAAATCATGCGTGCTGACCCGGTGGTCGTCCGCAACGGGCAGAAAATAGAGATTACAGGACGGCAAAGGGAATTATTTCGTCTACTCATTCTCAACGACGGACGTACGGTTTCCAATGAATTGATCGCGCAATTGCGCGATACCGATATCGATTCTGCTCGCGGAAAAATCCGCGATCTACGTGAACAATTGCGCAAGATCGGTAGCGATGACCTGATACACAATGATCGATCCGCAGGCTACCGAGCATTGGTGAAGGGTTGGCACGTGGACGCCCATGAATTCCGGGATACCATTGATCCGATGCCCGGCGCGTTCGACGGCCAACTCGGCCAGAATATCGATTCCGAAAATGCCCGGCTCGATATTCCCAAACTGAAGCGCGTCCTTGCGTTCTGGCACGAGAACCCAGCGATTCATCTTCCGGTCGAAACCAATCTTGAATCCCGATTTGACTCGTTGAAAAAGAAGGCCGAAGACCGGCTCCTCATTTCTCAACTTTGTTCACAGCAGCAGGGATTGATACACGAGGCAATCCAAGAGCTAGAGCACAGGAGTCGGCGAGCTGCCGATGATATTACGTGGGAGCTACTGCTTTTGGCATATCATGCCACTGGCAAAAACTCACAGCTCCACTCGACGTGGCAACGCATAGTTGAACACTACGAAGGGCGGACGCCAAAGGCGCTCAGTAGCCTCAGACAGAGTATCGGAAACGGAAAATTCAAGAATCCCTTCCGCTCGAATGTAACGAGTCCTAACGAGTCGACTCAAGACGATGATGTCGCCGTGCAGGATAAAAACGCACAGACGCTTCAATCCCTTTGCTCGATGCTGGGAATTACCACAGCATCACAAATGCGTCTCCTTGACTCGCATTTGACGCCCCTAGCCTGCATCCGCCGCACGCGAAGTCGCCTCTATTTTTCCGGCGTTCTCGCCTCCAAGTGGGTTATTGAACCCGCGGTGCGCAGCAAATTCAACGAACTGCTGACACGGCTCGACAAGGATGAGGGTGACGTTCGGTTTCTCATGATCAACCCGAATGGAGACGGCTTTCGGCGACTGAACGAACTGCGCGAAGGCAACATATCGGCGGAGTCAATCGCACCAATGAAGATCCTGGCCGAAAGACACCGCAGCTTACAGGTTCGACTATATAACGGCCTACCGTCCTTTCGCATCGTTGTGATTGACGACGACGTGGTAAGTTTTTCGCCCTACCGGCTTGCAGCAGACGCCTATCTCGCAAGCAACCACGGCTGGGAGGCGCCTCACGTCGTTCTTGACCCTATGGCCACCTATCCGCTGGCTGAAGCATTTCTTCTTCTCTTCAATGAAACCTGGGCAAATGCGGTCCCCATCGGAGATGTCCTATGACGCACTATGGACTAGTTCTCGGTCGATTTCAGCCGCTGCACATCGGTCACATGGAGTACCTGGAGGCCGCAAAGCGTTCATGCGATCGCCTGGTGGTTGGCATAACCAACCCTGATACCTCGTCTCTAATTCATCACCAAGCTGATCCCAATCGTTCCAAGAACGAGAACAATCCATTCTCGTATTTCCTGCGATACGAAATGGTCGATCAGTCCCTTCGTGACGCTGGATGGCCGCCGGATTCGTTCGCAATTGTACCGGCCGATGTCGCTGACCTCTCAAAAGTCACGGCCTTTCTTCCGACTGCTACGCGAACGACCGTCTTCATCACGATCTATGATGCTTGGGGCGAGGAGAAAGCCCGCCGCCTCGAAGACCTCGGCTATAAAGTTGAAATTCTCTGGCGTCGCAGCATGTCTCAACGTGTCACATCGGGAACGGAGCTCCGCCGTCTGATGCAAGAGAACCGCCCCTGGCGCCAATTCGTCCCACCAGGGGTTGCCCTACATATCGATCGATCGGGTTGGCTTCCTTCTTCCTAAGAAGCTGCTCAAGCGTCCGAGAACACGAGCAAGCCGAACGAGGGACATCGTCACTAAAACTAGTATGTAAGGTGCTACAATGTACGAACTCGATGGCAGGACGCATTTACAACGCGAGCTGATAGGCGGCAAGGCCTTCTACCTAAATGAACTGATGTCTATCCGCGTGAGGGTGCCTCCCACTCTCGTGGTTCCTTGCGCGGACCGCGTTGTCGATCTCGATGCCATCGTAACCTGGCTAAGATCCAACGTCAGTCGAACAGTCGACGCCTGGCCTCTTGCGGTTCGCAGTTCGTCGGGGATGGAGGATTCCGAGAGCGAATCCAGGGCGGGGCATTATTTGAGCTTGCTCGGCACCTTTGATCGCGATGCGTTGTCCGATGCGATCGCGCGCGTAAGGCAATCGGGCCCTGCTATGTCTGTCATCGTGCAGCCGCTTCTCGCTCCCATCATTGCGGGCGTTGCATTTTCTTGTGATCCCCTTTCATATACGCGAAATGAAACTACCGTTGTTTGGACCCAGGGACTTGCAGATCGATTGGTGGCCGGCGATGAGACGGGTAATACGGTTATCATAAGTGCAGAGGACGAGATTCAAGTTGGCAGCTGGCCGATTGCGGTAGGCTTGCTCAGGCAGATCGCAGAATTTATTCGACGGATCGCGGACCTTCATCGAGCTCCAGCCGACATTGAGTGGGCCATCGACCAAGACCACGAACTCTGGCTGGTTCAGGCGCGCCCCGTGGTCTTGCCAAGTGACATTCACCTCTCGCTCGATAATTTGGATAGCTTTGCTCGCTTGCCAAATCTCGTGAAGCAGCATCCCAAGATTCGACTCCGAAGGCAGGCTTTCGAGCGAGGTGTCTTGATGGCACCCGCCATTGTCGAGTCATGGTCATCTTGTCCACCTCAAAGTCCACTTGCCGCGAATGACGATCTCGGCGAGCCGGCCGGCGTTAGCGTAGTTCTGCTACATCCCGAGCGCGTCCAGAGCCAAGTTGTACGCGAGTTCGCTTCCGTGCGGGGATCTGATGTGGACTTCTTTACGCGCGGTTGCCGGCGCTATTCTATTAGGCGCTATCCTCGTTCTATAGGTGTTTCTGCCGCAAAGGAGTCAGTGCTCAAGGCGGGTTTGGAGACTTCCTGGCTTTCAGTCGCCATTGTCCAAGCGGTATGGGACGCATTCGCGACTGGCATCATTCGACGCACCAATGATGGATACTTGATCGAGCTTGCACAGGGGCACTTCGTCCCCAAGGGAGTTGTTCCAACTTCGACGATCGTTCTTGACCACGAGCGCCACGTGATCTCGACGGTATGGCGGGAGCAACCGGCGGCCTATCGCTTTATCGATGGCCACGTTGTTACCGAAGCGCCACCGGAACACCAATTAAAACTTGATGGCACCGCACTAAGAACCATTGCTGCCGCCTTTGACCCACTTTTCGAATTGTACGGAGATGCAGCCTTGGAATTTGGGCTTTTAGAGGCGACGGATGGATTACGACCATACCTGATCGATGTCGCTGAGGGCGACACAGCTGGGTTGTCACTGGACATAGAACTAATCCGCTCTGGGGTTCTTTCGGTAGGAAAGTGCCGTGGCCGGATCCGCCGCGTCACTCTTTCCGCCATCGGCGCACTCGACAGCCACCTTCACGATCGACCCGAGGCGGCTCCCGTAACCGGGGATAACGTCGTCATCGTAGCAGAGCGCGCCTCAGTAGACTTGTTGCCGTTCGTCGGAGCCCCGGGAGTATCTGGCTTCATTTTTGAAAGAGGCTCTATACTTGCCCACCTTGCAGTCGTCTTGCGCGAGAAGGGAATTCCGGCCGTGGCGCTCGAGGACAACTTGTTGATCGGATCATTGCCAGACGAAGCGGTTGTCGAAATTGATGCCTCAGATCGCTCTTTGTCGAAAGCCGCAAGAGTAACCCTGCTCGGAGCTTCTCATGAATGCGATCATAGTTTCGTACTTCAATCCTGATCTAGATGGTGTGGCTTGCTCCATAGCCTTGGCGGCCTTAGAGTATCCGGCTTTGGCGGCCCGAGTTCTTGGAAATTTGGACCGCGAGACCAGGCTCGTGTTGGATACCCTAGACCTTCCTATACCACTTACCTTGACGGACTGGTCCAACGTCGAGGTCATCTGGCTCGTGGATACCCATCACCCCAAGCAGCTACCAGCGGGCTTTCCCGCACATTTGGTAACGCAGATCATAGATCACCACCCCGGCGGCAGTCCGGAGACCTATCCACACGCTGAGATCCAGAATGAAGCAGTGGGTGCTGCCGCCACGCTGGTTGCTGAGCGTTTCGAGCGCCGCAGTGTCAATATGCCAGCTGAAATTGCTGTTCTCCTGCAAGCGGCCATTCTATCAAATACGCTTGAATTTAGCGCGCCGGCGACCAGCAACAGAGATCGACGAGCGAACGAATCCCTTGCGCGGATTAGACCTCTTGATCTTCGGCTTCTTGACGGAATGCGGCAGATCCGACGCGAGAAAGTCTTGCTTGCTACGGATGTCCTTTTAAACAGCGACGCCAAGGTTTTCGAAACACGGCACGGACAGGTCGTTATTGCTCAGGTTGAGGCGCCCGGCGCTCTTCAGATACTATCGAGGCCAGACTTGATACCGGCGATGAGACAATTCGCTGCTTCTCGGAACACTGCGAGCGCAGTGCTCAATCTAGTTGATACTGAGGCCGGAAAAAGCGCGGTGCTAGCCACTGACGAGCAAGTGCTCGGCATCATCGCCAGCGCGCTTCGTTCACCCATAGACGCTCGAGCAGTCGTGAAGATGGATCGCATCCTGCAGCGCAAGACAGACATCATTCCATTCATCGTCAGCTAGCCATTTGTATACTAGTACCTCGACACAGAGGTTTTGACCGGTGATCGGGGTCCTGCAGGATCGGCAGGTCTTCGGGTGCGCGTAGGACTTGGATGCTGCGTGGGGTTCCCGGGGTTCTGCGAATGAAGCCGGCGCGCTCAAGTGTAAGGATCATTTGGTGCACGGTCGCCGGCGTGACGCCGAAATAGCGCTGGATGTCGCGTTCGGCCGGCGGCTGCCGGTTGACGCGGGTGTAGGCGTCGATGAACGCTAGATATTGGCCCTGCTTGGGAGTGAAGCCGGGCGGCTTTGCCAGACATTTGATTCATCGGCCGATTCAGCTCGGCCTCCAAGACGGAGGCCGCGATGAACATACGCTATCATGTCGATATGAGCAGCGCCGAGCGGGCGGAACTGGAGCTCTTGCTGGCTGGCGGCAGCCAGGCGGTCCGCAAGCTCAAGCGGGCGCAGATCCTGCTGGCAGCCGATGCCGGGATGAGCGACGACGACATTGCCACTAGCGTAGGCGTCGGTCATTCGACGGGGTATCGGACCCGACGGCGTTTCGTCGAAGGCAATCTGACTGCGGCCCTGAGTGAGGAGCCACGGGCCGGTGCGGAACGCAAGCTCACCGAGAAGCAGGAAGCGCTGCTGGTGGCCACCGCCTGCTCGAGCCCGCCTGCGGGGCGGGCGCGTTGGACGCTGGAGCTTCTGGCCGACGAGATGGTCAGGTTGACGTCCCACGAGAGCCTGTCGCGCGAGACGGTGCGGCGGGCGCCTAGCCGAGAACGATCTCAAACCATGGCGCAGGTGCATGTGGTGCGTGCCAAAGGTCGACGCGGAGTATGTCGCGCGCATGGAGGATGTGCTCAATCTGTACGCCGAGCCATCCGATCCGCGTCAGCCTGTGATCTGCTTTGATGAGAGTCCGGTCCAGCTCATTGCCGGGACCCAGTCACCGATTCCGGCAAAGCCTGGACAGATCGAGCGCTACGATTACGAGTACCGGCGCAATGGCACGGCCAATCTGTTCGTGCTCATCGACGTGAACCGTCCCTGGCGCAAATGTGAAGGTCACCGAGCACCGCGCCGCAACCGACTTCGCCCAATGCATGCGCGAACTCGTCGACGTGCACTATCCCAAGGCCGATCGCATTCGCGTGGTGCTCGACAATCTGTCCACCCATACGGCCGGCGCGCTCTAACAGGCGTTCCCGGCTGACCAGGCGCGTCGGCTGCTGCGTCGCCTGGAGTTCCATCACACCCCAAAGCATGTCAGTTGGCTCAACATGGTCGCGATCGAGATCGGCGTCCTCGTCCGCCAGTGCCTCGACCGGCGCATCGACAGTTACGCCGGCCTCGTCAGAGAGACCGCCGCATGGGAGAAACGTCGGAACGCCGAGCTAGCACGGATCAAATGGATGTTCACGACCGAACAGGCTCGTGCCAAGCTAGGCCACGCCTATCCCAAAATCTCCGCGGCAGCAGCGAGAAAGCAAAGAGTCAAAATCTCTGTGTCGAATTACTAGCCCTGACTTTGCAGAGCTCCTCCGAAGCACAATCAAGCGGCGCTCCAGTCCGCTCCGGATAGCGTGCGAACTCCGTGCAGCTACCGCGCGGCCATTGACTGTCGGCTGCACTCTACACTCACCTAGGAAACCCGCTCCAGCACCCGGCTGGCCACGGTTGCGCGCGCCTAATGCGCGTGCCGCAGCCGAGCACTTTCGGCAGTGGCCTAACGCCAGACGTAACTTAGGAGAAGAAATATGGACCTGTTCAGTTTCGACCTCGTCGCTGGGGCCGTCGTGGGCGCCATCTTGCTCGGGGGCACCGCATTCGTCCCGCTAGCGAGAAACGTGGCACTTGCTGCAACCAACGGAGCAATCGTCGCAGCTTATTTGCGCGGCGGCATCGACGAAATCCTTAATCTCGCAGATGTTGTACAACAACAGATGCTCGCACACCTACCTTTTTCTATCGGCGCACTCTTAGGGGCCATCTTGGTCAGCATCATCGCAGCCCAGAGAGCTCATCTGATACAGTAACTCAGATGCGTGGGGATAGCCGGTGGTGACGCCTAAGTTCGCCACCAGCTCCTCAACTTACCCCAAGGTAAAGCGAGCGGACATCTGCAGTCTAACTCAGACCGAGCGGTACGCGACTTCGTCAGCAACGCTGTAGTGCATGGCAGCAGTGGCAAGACGTCTGATCGGGTCACTCCGCGCGAGCGACCTTATTGAGCGATCACCCACACACCACGCGTAGCGCGGAGATCGCCACAATTTGATGCCGTCGCGGCGAGTGTTAAATCGGGTTTCTTGATTAGATCCGTCGTTGAAGCCCAAGCCTTACCAGGGATCTTGCTGACGAAACCGTCAAACACTCGCTAGAATGTCGGCAGCCACGTCGTCAAAGCGTTCCCGTTCTTCCGCCGTCAACAGTGGGTGAACATCCGAGAGAAAGCCACGACGATCGAGTCTCTCGAGGTCCCTCCCTTTGTTCCTCTGTAGAAGACCGCAAAGCTTCTTTGAAAGACTACGTCGGTTGAAGACGCTGGAATGCTGGCAGTGCCGGATAACTATGGAATTCACCTGGAAAGAAAACAATTTTGGAGGGTAGAGAGCTACAATCCCCACTTCGTTTACCTTGACCTTGAGACGAATATTCGCAGAATGGTCTTTCGCTGCGACGTCCGCCCCTCAGATCTGCAGATCGCAGGCACGCTAGCCAGCAGGGCTCTCCGAACCCTCGACCCGGGCGGCCCGCTCACCAACAGCTTGGGCTAAGAAGCGAGCTAATGCTGCTTGCCGCGAATCACGATCGAGTGCGTAGGCAGTTTGCTTGAATTTCACTCCGTCGAGAAGTCCCTGAATGTAGCCCGAAATCGTATCGGCGGCCAT
Organism: Bradyrhizobium sp. SZCCHNR1051; assembly: GCF_032489615.1. NCBI lineage: Bacteria > Pseudomonadati > Pseudomonadota > Alphaproteobacteria > Hyphomicrobiales > Nitrobacteraceae > Bradyrhizobium > Bradyrhizobium sp. SZCCHNR1051. Next base: position 246,610 of record NZ_JAUEYJ010000005.1, read on the forward strand.
GACGAGCGCGGTGTCGAGTGTATGGATGTACTTGCTGGTGACAGAACCCTTCGAATGACCAACCAGCGCTGCGATCGTAACCTCGGTGAAGCCGAGGTCGTTCGCGATGCTAGCAAAACTGTGACGCAGCACGTGAGGCGTGAAATTTGAAAGCGACGATTTGCTGAACAACTGTTCCCAGTGATTCGGGAAGCTGCCGAATGCGTTATCGTCTCTGTACCCCGGGAAAACGTAAGAGCCGACTTTCTTCCGTTTTCGGGCGTCCATGAATTCCACCACAGGAAGCCCAATCGGTCGGATTGAGGCACCCTCCTTGCTGTCCGCTAGACGCAGACAGCTCGACTCGGTATCCACTTCCGACCACCTCAGGCCGATGATTTCACTGCGACGGCAGCCGGTCAGCGCTATCTGGCGAATGATGTCGACCGTTATGGCGTACTTTTCGTCCTTTGCTGCTTCCTCCAGCATCTCGCCCAGCGTCCGGTACTCGGCCTCCGTAAGCCGACGATTGCGGACATTGTCCTTCGGCTTGCGAATGCCGTGGGCTGGATTGTGCTCGATGATCCCAGCCTCGACCGCGTAGGTGAGAATGCCCCCGAGGAGACCGACGGTTCGCGTTGCCGTGCCGACGCCGCCACGTACATTGGCCCTGCCACGAAGCTTCTTGGTCTTGACGCTGGCACGGGTCTTCCCGGCCATGATGTCCTTCAGGACCTTGTTGACGTCTGCTTTGACGAGATCCTTGACGCGTCGCGTGCCAATCAACGGAATGATGTGGCGATTGATGCGTCCAGTGTCCGTCACCAACGTTGTCGACTTCTTCGGGCGTCCGCCCTTGCCTAGAATAAGGCCCGCTTCGAAGTCTTTGAGGTAGAGTTCGCAGAGCTCCTTGACCGTGACCGCCTTGTGGTCGAGCTGCCGCTCCTCGGCCGGGTTGTCGCCTTGTGCCACCCGCCCCAACTGGATCTTGGCTTCCTTACGAGCAAGCTCCGGCGTCCAAACGCCGTGAACACCGATACTGTAGCGGCGAGAGCGGCCGGCTGAACGGTATTGAATCAGGTAGCTGCGCTTGCCCGATTTGAAGACGCGCAGACCAAAGCCAGGCAGATCGTCATCCCAGATGACGTAGTCCTTGTCTTGCGGTTCGGCGCCATCGACAACGCGTTTACTGAGCTTAGGCACGGATTTTCTCTCCTCCGAAGCCCGTCTCCCGCGTAAGCACCACGTAAGCACTTGGAGGAAAACCGGGGCGTATCGCAGGATAGAGCCGGCGGACGCTCATTCGAGATTTACTAATGGTTAGAGTAGGATATCGTAGCATTGGATGTCCTGGCGTTTCCTTGCGCAGGACAACTTAAAATACTCCGAAGGCAAAGGTCACACGTTCGAATCGTGTCGGGTGCGCCACTCAATCAATAGCTCTCTCGGAAGTCGGGAAGAGCCCGCGACACATCCCCCGCAGCTACTGACCGTATTTTGCGTTCAGCGCCAAAGGCGCCTTCGCCCCGATTGGATTTGGTCGTCAGAAGCCAAGTGATGTGCTTGAATTGCGTAGGCGTCCGGTGAAGGCCACGGGCCGAGCGACTGCTCTGGACGGTCTGGAGCGGCTCGATCAGGCGGCGGCCGATGTCTGGGCGGCCTGCCAGCTCCAGGGAAGCAGATCGGCGAGCTTGCTGGCCGGATGATCGGGTAGCTTGGCGAGGACGTCGGCGAGCCAAGCCTGCGGGTCGACGTTGTTGAGCTTGGCGGTCTGGATCAGCGTGTAGATGGCGGCAGCGCGGCGGCCGCCTTCGTCGGAGCCGGCGAAGGTCCAATTCTTGCGGCCGAGGGCCACGGCGCGCAGCTCGCGCTCGGCCGTATTGTGAACACCTCCCAGCGCTTGAAGCTGTAGTCGATTGCTTTTGCGGTCTCGCTCTTGCCGGACAGCTTGGTACGGCGTTCGCGCAGGAAGCCGTGGAGCTCGTCGACGAGTGGGCAGCTGCGTGCGTCGCGCACGGCTTTGCGTTCGTGGGCCGGTAGACCGTTGATCTCGCGTTCGATCGCAAACAGCGCGTCGATCTTCGCGATCGCTTCGATCGCGATCGGCGCCTTCTTCAGCCGTGCGATCTCAAAGAACTTGCGCCGTGCATGCGCCCAGCAGCCGACCTCAATGATCGGGCCCGGCTTGCGCGCAGCCGTGCAGCCCGTATTTGGCGAACAGGATGTGCGCCAACAGGCGCGGTCCCGCGCGTCCGCGCGAGATCGGATGGAACGGCGCCGGCGGCTGCGTGATCGCCTCGCAGGCGCGGCAGGAGAACTTCTCCCGTACATGCTGGATCACCTTCCACTGAGCGCCAGACCGTCGAAGCCCTTGCGCATGTCGGTATGGCCTGTCGCAAGCCAGACCCGGGTGCCGGAGGGGATCGGGATCGTCATCGCGAACCGCCTGGAGCGCCGCGATCACCGCGGTCACCGTCGCGACATCCGCCGCGCCGCTGATCCGGATCTTGGCCTCCGCCCCGAGCTCTACTTCGATCAGCCCCTGCGTTGGAGCTGCCGCCGCGTGAGGATCGGCTGCGATCGTCAAGGCGGCGAAACCCGGCGCGGCAGCCTCCTTGCCGCATAGCTGCTGGCGCCAGCGAAACACCTGGCTGGAATGCACCCCGAACGCTCGCGCCACCTCCAGGATCGTCGCTCCCGGTTCTAACGCTGCAGCAACGACACGCTCCTTATCGGCCCGCGACCAATGCCGCCGTCGCCGCTCCGACGTGATCACTTCCACTTCCGCTTTAGCCATAGGACTGGCTCCAGGACTAGTCCTATGGCTTCAACAAGCGTCAGCTCCGACGCAAGGCGGCCGTCGCCGGGGGCTTACCTTGCTCGCGGAAAACCGCGGCCGCTGCTCGCCGACCGTGAACGGTTCGAGCGCAACTATCAGGAGTGGCTCCTTGCGGTCGGCTGCACACGTCCGCAAACGTCGAGTTAGGTCGGCACGAGACTGCAGCTGAAGACTAGTTTGCCAGTCCACACGAACGCAAACGACCCACCAGCTCGATCGATGGCAACGATCGACCATCGAACTTCGCGGGCGCCGTGAGTGCGAGACCATTAGGTGGGATGGTTCAGCCTGCAGCGGCGGCAATGGCCCAGCGAGATCTGGCTTCCCGTATCAATTCTGGCAAATTTGCAGTCGTTCGGTGCATGTGGGCTTCCAGGCGTGCGCACGCGCGCGCGGCGTTCTGGCTGCGGACGCCGTCCGCGATATCAAGACAGTCACGGAGCTCGGAGTCCGGATCGGCGTCTCGGGAGATGACGAGGCATCGAATATACCGGCTGCGGTCGTTGAAGTTTTTTATCATTCGCAGCATCTCCTCGTTCCTCGATATCTGCGCGATCTGCTCGAACACCCCCTCGATAGCGGCAGCATAATGCTTGGCGCGATTCCTTGCCGAATTCGCGGGCGGAAGCGCCGCCATTCTCATCGCGCTTCGGCCAAAGCGTACGGCCGACGATGGCTCCAAAGCCTTCCTGAGATTATGCGCGAGCACCAGCCGAGCAAACTCATAGAGGTCCTGCAGCTCCGCTGCGTCCGGGACCCTCGAGAAGAAGCCTCGCTTCGGAACGATATCAATCAGCCCCTCGCCATGAAGACGCTCGAGAGCTTGTCTCACCGGTGTCGCGCTCGCCCTGACATAGTCAGCAAGCTGTTCGATGCGCAGGTGCTCGCCTGGCAAAATGATCTTCGACTCCGACGTCAACTCGTAATGTGTGACCAATTCCTTGATTCGGGCGTAGGCAACATCGACTCGATTGAATTCGCTGTCCATATCGATACCTGCTGCGCGAGGATTGCTGATCCGGCGGGCTTGAGCCGAAGGCTGCGCGGCGCGTCGCGCGCTCATGCGACGCGTCGCTCATCGCGCTTTCTGCTCACGATCGATCGCCGAGTGCCGCCGGGTGTCGCGCATGGTGAGATAGACGACGAGAGAGGTCGCAATGCAGCCGGTGAGGTAGAAATAGAACCAGCTTTCGTGACCGATCGACTTGAACCAAAGCGCGATCGACTCTGCCGTGCCGCCGAAGATCGAAACGGTCAATGCATATGGCAGCGCTACGCCCGTTGCTCGAATTGCAGTTGGGAACAGTTCGGCCTTGACCACCGCATTGATCGAGGTATAGCCGGATACGATCAACCACGCCGCCGCGATCAGGAGGAATGCGGTGAACGGGTCGTGGACTCCCTGCAGCGTGTTCAGAAGCGGAATCGTGAACAGAGTTCCGCCCAGTCCGAACCCGATCAACAGCCATTTGCGTCCGATGCGATCGGAAAGGGCGCCATAGAGTGGCTGCAGCACCATTGCGAAGATCAGGCTACAGGCCGTGACCATGGTCGTTTGATCATCGGTCAGCTTGACGGATAGCTTCAGGTATTTCTGCATGTAGGTGGTATAGGTGTAGAAGGCCGCAGTCCCCCCCATTGTTAGTCCAACAACAAGCAAGACTTCGCGTCGGAACTGACCCAGCGCGCGCAGCGAACTCCCCTGTCTTGCCGACTTCGCGCGGGTGAATACATCCGTTTCGTGCAGGTTGCGGCGCATGACGGCGGCCACGACGGCCAGCAGCGCGCCGATGACGAACGGAATACGCCAGCCCCATCCACGAAGCTGCTCCTCCGTCAGAAGCACCTTCTGCAGGACCAAGAGAACGACGATCGCGCAGAGCTGGCCGCCAATCAACGTCACATATTGGAAGCTGGAATAGAATCCGCGGTTCTTTTCGTCCGCGACCTCGCTCAGGTAAGTTGCGCTGGCGCCATATTCACCGCCTAGGCTAATTCCCTGCACGATTCGCGCGAAACCAAGCAGGACCGGCGCCGCAAAGCCGATCGACGCATAGGTGGGCGTCACGGCGATGATCAGCGAGCCGAAGCACATCATCAAGACCGACAAGGTCAAGGCATTACGGCGGCCATGATGATCTGCAAAATGGCCGAATAGCCAGCCTCCGAGTGGGCGGACAAGAAAGCCGGCGGCAAACAGCAGCGCGGCGTTCAACTGCTGCACGACCTCGTCGCCCTCAGGAAAAAACGATTTGGCGAAATACAACGCAAACGCGGCATAGGCGTAGAAGTCATACCATTCCACCAGATTTCCGACCGAGCCGACGAAGATCGCGCGCAAGCGGCTACCCATCCCAAGGCCGTCACGGCGTGCTTCATCGGCGGCCGCAACGAGGGTGGGGCTGATAGCTCGCTCAAACTTCATGGCGTCCTCCGAGTGCACGTTTTCTTAGGCTCTAAGGCCAATCGTGCTCATGCCTGAGCAACCCGCGTGCCAGCCGGCGGCGGCCGCCGATCGCGCCGCCAAACAAAGCCATTTCAGATGGTTGCATGCGCCTCGCGTGAAACGGGCTCGCCGCGCTAAGCGGAATTCCGCCGATCCGCGTCGGCGCGTGAGCGGGAATCCGCCTCGTGCCTAGCAGGAGGTTCGGCTGGGTCGCAGCAAGCCGTATCTTGCCATTTTTTCGTTGAGCGTCCGCCGTGGCACGCCGAGACTTTCCATAACCGCTACAACCGACCAGTTGTGCTCCAGCAAAGACGCCTCGATCAGCATGCGCTCATAAGCTGCGACACGCTCAGAGAGCGAGCGCCTTGCGCCCGCTCCCTGGGCTCGCCGCAGAATTTCCGCGACGCGGCGACCCGTTGCGGCCAAGCCGAGCGCGTAGCGTTCGGCCACGTTCTTCAGTTCTCTAACATTGCCAGGCCAGTCATGGGTCAGCAGTGCATCGAAATCCTCGGCTCCGAGTGGCGTCAGGCCACGGCCGCTGCGCCGGGCAGCTTCCCCGGCAAAATGCTGGAATAGCAGCAGCACGTCGTTGCCCCGTTCGCGCAACGGCGGGAGACGGATCTCAGCCGCTGCCAGGCGGAAGTAGAGATCGGCCCGAAAGCGGCCGCTGCGGCTGTCCGCGGCGAGATCGGCTTTCGCGGCCGCGATCACACGGACGTCGACCGGGATCAGCCGGTTCGATCCCACCCGCTCGACCACGCGCTCCTGCAGAACGCGTAGGATCTTGACCTGGAACGCGTGTGGCATGCTTTCAATTTCATCGAGCAGGAGAGTTCCGCCGCTGGCATGTTCGAACTTCCCGATGCGAGCCCCGCGTGCACCAGTGAACGCGCCTGCCTCGTGACCCAGCAACTCGCTCTCGAACAGCTCGGCGGGTATAGCCGCGCAATTCACCGCAACGAATGGAGCTCGTGCCCGCGGACCAAGGTCATGCAGTGCGCGAGCGACGACCTCCTTTCCCGTGCCGCTCTCGCCGAAGAGGATCACATCCCTGTCGTGCTCGGCGAGCTCGCCAACGGACTTTCGCAGCGTGGCCATCGCGGGCGATGTCCCGAGGAGACGTCGCTCCAGCTCACCTTCGGCGCCGAGCCGGCTCGTGAGATGCCTGAGTTGACGCTTCAATCCTGATTGTTCTGCCGCCCGTGCCAGCACGGCAGACATATGATCCGGGTTGGCAGGTTTCTGCAAAAAGTCGTAGACACCCTCGCGCATGGCCGCTACCGCGAGTGCAACGTCGCCGTGAGCAGTGAGCAGGACGACCGGAATGTCGGGATCGATTCGCTGCACGTCGCGCATGAGTTCGATGCCGGATCGATGCGGCATCCGGAAGTCGGTCAGTACCACGTCAGGCAGCTCGGCCTGAAGCATCGACAACGCCTCGTCAGCATTTCGGGCTGTGCGCGCTTCGAAGCCGCCCAGCTCCAGCCATTGTCTGATCGAGCTGCGAACGATCTCCTCGTCGTCAACGACAAGAATCGATTTGCTCATCCACACACCCCGATAAGTCTAGGCCGGCTCGGTCGGCGTCGGCAAGGTCACCCGAAACCGGCTTCCGATTTGCAGTTCACTCTCAACCGAAATCGTGCCTCCGAGCTCCCTCACGATCCCATAGCTGATTGAAAGGCCGAGGCCGAGCCCTTCGCCGATTTCCTTGGTGGTGAAGAACGGATCGAACAGCGATTTCATGTGATCCGCGGAGATTCCGCTCCCGGTGTCTGCGACCTCGATCGTAACCGTGCTCTCCGCACGCCGGATGCAACCGCTGAGAACTCGGCGCGGGCGGTCGCGCATCGACTGGACCGCGTTCGAGAGCAGGTTGACGAAGACCTGCTCGAGACGGATCGGATTCGCCTCAACGTGAGCCGGCTCCGCGGGCAAGTCCAAGACAACCTCGATACCTTCATTTCTGATCCGGTACTGCAGGAGCCGCATCGCATTGCCGAGTGTCACACCGACATCGACTCTGCTGGTTGCACCGGTCTCCTTGCGGGCAAACATGCGCAAGTGACCGATCAGTGCCATCATTCGCTCGGCTATGGATGACATCAGGTCGAGGTTCAAGGCCGTTCGTTCGATCTCGTTGCGTTGCAACAAGACTCGGCTGCTTGCGATGTAAGTGGTGAGCGCCGCGAGTGGCTGGTTGATTTCATGCGCCACCCCTGCCAGGGCTTGTCCAAGACTGGCAAGCTTCGCACTCTGCACCAGGCTCTCGTGGGTTTGTCGCAATTCCTGCTCGGTGCGCGTTCGTTCCAGGACTTCACTTGTCAGTTGACGATTGGCTTCGCGCAGCTCCATCGTGCGCTCCGCAACACTTCGTTCCAGCAGCTCGTTAGCTTCGCCCTTGGCTTTCATCGATTGCCGCCATTGATGAGCGACAAGCCCAAGCAGCTGTACCGTGAGAACGGCAAAACCGGCCGTGACCGCGATGGTCATTGCATGCCGACGAGCCTCCCCGATGTCCGAAAAAATGAGCAGCTGCCATCCATGCGCCGGCAGAGGCCGCGCACGCAGCGCATATTCGTGGACGCCATCGTCGTCGCCCAGTTCGACCGATACCTCGCCCGATTCGGCCGACGAACCGAGGATCGGAGCATTCTCGATCGTGTCGCCGAACTGCCGGGACGCGTTCAGACGCGCGACCGCGGTCGAGGGTAGCCTTCGCAACGGATGATATTTCCACTGCGCGCGGCTGGCTAGGATGAGCACGCCTCCTTCATCTTCCATGGCCACCAGATCACCGGCCCTGACCCAGTCGGCTTCCAGCGGCGTCAAATCGATCTTCACGACGGCGACCCCGATCGTAAGCTCGCCTTCGGTGATCCGTTGCGACAAGAAGTAACCAGGCAAGCCGGTCGTCACCCCAACGGCATAGAACTGCCCTTCCCCGTCACGGATTGCGCTCTGGAAATAGGGGCGAAAGTCGTACGCATGCCCGACGAAGCTCTTTGCTCCATCATAGTTGCTTGCTGCCAGCGTCACCCCGGCCGTGTCCAGCACGTAGAGCTCGGCCGATCCCGCGGCCTGATTTAGCGACTTAAGATAACGGTTGGCAGCTTCGACAACTGCCCCATCGCCCGGTGTCCGGAACAGCCGGCGCACCGGATCGGCGAGTGAAAGAACCGTGGGCAGATATCGGAAGCGGGCAACGGTTGCATCGAACGTGCTGGCGATCAACGTAAGCCGATCGTCGGAGTCGCGGCTCATCTGCGCGAGGCCAGCGCTCAGGGCCAATCGGTAGGACAGCAGCGCGACTCCCACGATCGCCAGGACAGCAATTGCGGCGATAGCCGGCCAAGCCCTTGAGAGCCCACCCGGCAAGCCTAGTCGGCTCGAAAACCACGCCGACATCGCCACCCTCTCGCTCACGCCAGGGCTCAAATGATGGGCCTGATTTTGGCTTCGGTCGCCCCGCGAATTCTCCCCGCGCATGCCGGATCCAGAGCTTCACTCGCAACCGGGGTCTTGGACCCTCTCACAGGTCGAAGGTCGATGTACCCATGGGCATTACAATCAAACGTCAAACGAGATCTATATGGCCGCGGCCATCGTCCAGCGTGACCTAGCGTCCCTGATGAGCTCGGGCAGATCGACGATCATCCGACACATGTGCGTTTCCAATTTAGCGCTTGCACCTTTCGGATCTTGATCGCGGAGCAATTCGATCAGCTCGAGACATTCTCGTACCTGCGCGCCGTGATCCGGGCTTTGCAAGATCGAGAGGCATCGGACATACCGGCTGCGATCATTGAAGTTCCGCATCATTCTCAGCATCTGCCCGTTTCGCGACAGCTGCGTGATCTGCTCGAAGACGCTCTCGATGGTCATCGCATGATGCTTGACACACTTCGTTGCCGAGTGGCCCACTGCAACGGCTTCCACTTTCATCAAACCCCGGCCGAGACGCGCAACCGAGGACGGATCGAGTGGCCTCGTAATATTGTGCTCAAGAACCAGCCGGGCAAATTCATACAGATCCTGCAGCTCGGACGCGTTCGGAACCTTGGAGAAGAAGCCTCGCTTCGCGATGCTGTCGATCAGCCCCTCGCCTTGTAGGCGCTCCAGCGCTTGGCGTACAGGCGTGGCGCTCGCATTGACGCGATCCGCCAGATCGTCAATATGCAGATGCTCTCCCGGAAGCACCCGGACTTTGCCGTCAGGGACCAGATCATAGTGGATGACGAGGTCCTTGAGCTTAGTGTAAGCGGTGTCTACCTTGCTGATATCCCCGTCTGTATCACGCATGCCACGTCCCCTTGAACCACCCTAGGCGGACGCAACTTGCCGGCCGCAGACGTAGCTCCCGAGAGGCGTATAACTTGTTCCCGGAATGCTCCGACAGCGCCGACGAGCACGCACGAAGGGATTCGACGACGCCCGACGTCGACTCCTTGCCCTGCTACTCGTTGTCCGCCCATGACTTTCATTTTTTTACACACCGTAAGCTTACGCACTCATTGCAGCCGTCACCATCATAAAAACTATGCAATCGATGTGTACTGCTTCACTGGAGCATGCTGAGACGGTGTCTCATCGCGTAAGCGGTTGCTGCGGCGCGCGAGCTCACGCCGATCTTCATATATATGTTCGCAATGTGCCGATTGACGGTCGGCACACTGAGGCGTAGTTCCGCAGCAATGGCCTTGGAGCGGCTGCCGGCAGCGAGCTTGCTGAGGATCTCCATTTCTCGTGGTGAAAGATCATCCGGACCTCGCGCGTATAAGTTGCGTGACTCCGCCTCGACTCCCTCTATCCGTGCTCGATCAACGCGCTCCTGCCAGCTTCGCATGCCGAGTGCTACGAACTGCTCGCGTCCCCGCTGCAGCAGCGCACGCGATGACGGCTTGTCCCCTGAGGTTCCCGCAACGGTCGCCTCATCAAGATCGACGAGCGCTCGGAGGCAGACTTGGCCTGCCCGTTCAAGGTCGCCGCGGGCCTTTGCGAAGTGTGTGCGTGCCGCAACCGTGTGATCCTGAAGGGCCGCGAGGCGTCCGAGGATGAATTCACGGCATTCACCGGCTGCACCGATCGTGCTCCCGTGCTTTGGAGCGCGGACCAACGCTTCGAACCGGCGGGCACGTTTGACGTCCTCACGCTGCCAGGCGGCACAGACACCGAGCCCAAGCGCATCATCCGACAGCTGTCTGTCGGAATTTGTGTTCTCCAGGGATCGGAGCAACGCCTCAATGCGAACGTCGTATTCGTTTTCGCCAGGCAGGAATGCTTCGGTGAGAGCGGCGAAGCCAAGCACGATTTGCCCAAGGCGCACCGGATGATCCTTGACGATCTGTAGCGCACGCGAAGCGACTCGGCCAATCGCCGGCCAGTCGCCACCATACAAATAGGCACGCCATGCGACCGCGGAAAGCTCCAGGGCAATATGCAACCGGTGCCATGGTCCCAATCGGACGGCCAGCGCACGCGCGTCGCGCAGCGCCGCGTCTGAGCTTGCCAAATGACCCAGGCTCGCCTCGGCAATCGCGAGAGAGGTTAAAGCCTCGATCCGACCAGGAAGCGACCCGAAACACTTGGCATCCCGCAACAGGTCGTGCGCTGTTTCGACCCCCAGGGCGAGTTGCCCATGCCGATAGATCCAATCATGGGTCACGACCTCTCGAGCCCGGATGATGGCCGCCGGATTCTGCCATTCGGCGGCCCAACGTTGCACCTGCTCTGTCTGTTCGATGGATCGCGGAGCATACAGGTCGAGCGCCGAGGCACGATCCTCTTCATCTCCAAGCTGACGAACGAGATCGAGCGCACGCGGATCCGGCGCGTGGTAGATCGCCTCAAACGTCCCGTCATTCCATCGGCACCGCCAGTCCTGTCGGAGCACCTCCAATCGGGCCCAGTGCAAATCTCGGCGATCATCGCAGGCTTCCAGTCCGCGCTCCACCAGAGGCTGCCACATCTCAGCGGGAGCGCCGGCGTCCCGCAGCCTGCGGACAATCGCCACCAGGAAACTCATGGTCCATGATGGCCGCCGCTCCCAGCATCGGCTGAACAGAAAGCGCGTCGTCGCATCGGCGGCTTCGACGTCGAGTGATGCAGCCTGCGCAAGCGCGAGATCACGGAGCATCTCGTCCGAGGCAGCATCGCCTGCGAGATCGCAAGCGATCCGAAGGAATACAGCTTCGTGCTCGCTGATATAGTTCGCTCGCGCGCGCTCGGCTGCGTTCAGTGCGAAGACCTCGCCGATTTCAGCACCCGGGATGCGCTGCGAAGCGTGATACTGATGCGCAATCTCTCCAGGATCGGCATCGAGCTCAGCGAGACGCGTCGCCGCGCGTCGATGCAAAATCGCTCTCCGATCGGGGTTCAGCTGGTCGTACAAGGCGCGCCGCAACAACGCATGCGCAAAGACGTAGCCATCACCGCGAACGACGAGTACCCCAGCCCTCATCGCCTCGTCGATATGGTCCAGAATCGTCTCTTCGGAATCCGATATCAGAAGCTGCAATCGGCCGAGATCGAACCCTTCGGGAAATATCGCAGCGATCCGCAGCATTCCCAAGGTCGGCCCCGAGAGCCGCGCGAACCGTCGCGACAGCAACGGACGCAGTCCGGCCGGGATGCCGATACCGTTGTTCACGAGATCGGCGGGCCATTGGCCCTGGCGCCCAGCAAGCTTTCCCTCTTCGACAAGGTGGTTGAAGAGCTGGCGCACATAGAACGGATTGCCGCCAGTCTCACGGTGAATTGCCGTGGCAAGCGATGCAGGCAGCCGCTCGTCTGCCAATGACTCCAGCATGCGCATCGTGTCCGCCGGCTCGAGCGAGCGAACCGCGATCCGATGAAGCTCGCTCTCGCGCATCAGCGCATTGAGTTCCAGAGGCTCGCCGCCGGTCTCGTCGGGACGGAGAGTGATGACGGTCAGCAGCGGCAGAGATCGCGTCGAGCGTAAGCAATGCAGCAACATCGACCAGGATTCGCGATCGGCCCAGTGCAGGTCCTCGAGCACGAGCAGTAGTGGAGACTCGACTGCAACCGCATGAAGCAGATGAACCGCGGATTCGAACAGTCGAAACCGCTCGTCCGGTCCGGAGAGTCCTTTGAGAGCAGGAAGATCCGCAGCGGCCGCGAACGCCGGCACCACGCGAGACAGCGGCCGAATCATGTCATTGCGAGCATGGTTGAGGAGTGTCGGCTGCTCGCGAGCCCATTGGGAGAACGTGTCGGCAAACAATCCATATGGCAGAGGTTCGGCCATCTCGTAGGCGGCCCCCCTCGCCACACAGAAGCCGCGCTGCTTCGCAGTTTGGGCCAGTGCCTCGACCAGACGGCTCTTGCCAATTCCAGCCTCTCCTACCAGGACCGCACCAACAGCGCGTCCATTCTTGTCCGGGAGAAGCCCGCGAAGCCGGTTCGACTCCTGGTCCCTTCCTATAAGCGGAACACCGCTATCCCTCATGCGCTAACCAATAGCCAACCTACACGATACTCTTTCATGGCTGCGGCAAGACGCACTGCCGCCTGTGCGATTCAACCGCCCACGAAACTTAAGATTGCGTTGAGAAAATATCAGCTCGGCACGATAATACCAAGCGGCAAATCAATGTTGCGCTGCGCACATTGGGCTCATCTCGCGAAGACTGTCGCGCAATGGCGACCAGCGAGAGTCGAAGGATCGAGATCGATGACGATCTCCATGTCAACTTCAGCCAATGATTGCCTGCTCCGAAGGTCCACAACCCTTACGATCTTCAATAAATCGACTCAACTGAGGTTCGAACCATCATCGAGTCGCTTTCTTGACGATGCCTGCTTCGCGTCTCGCGTTTGTGGCGAGATTTAGCGCCCTCGCCTGCAGATGCGATCATGGCTGTTGTTGTCAAAGTGAAGTTCCGAAAGGTTGCCGGGAGGATACGACTGCGACGCTTGGTGAGAGTCGGCTAAAGCAATCTTACGAGGGCGTCGCTCCCCTACGCGGCACACGTCGACGTACTGCGGTCGCCGGCAAGGTGTGGTCGATCGAAACCTGCCAGCCGCCGGGGCTGGGCGCTCCGGGCGGACTGTGCATCTCTCCCATTACAGAACCATATACACGAATCGCCGCGCTTCGAGCGCGCCAGAATTGCTCGTGCGTCTGTACCGACGTCGGCGTCGCCAGCTTGAGGTCGCTTAGGCCGAGGGTGCTCGACGTATGTCAATGTTGCCGAGGGCGCGTTGTCGCCACGACGTCCCGCCACTCGGCGCCCCTGCAGAGAGGAGACGCATGGGATTCGTCACCTCTGTAACCAACTCAGTCCTTCCAGCCCCTTATCTTTGACGAAGGTCACAACGACATCGCTGACGTGCCCGAAAGCGGGCCAAGCGCGATTGAGCCCCTTCAGCGAGAACGAAACAGACGTTACTACTTGATAGTTCGCCGGAGCCCTGCGGCGCAGCATCGCGTAGATCGATAAGCCGGATCCAACCGCGACGCCGACCGCGCCTGGGATAGCCCCGATATTACCGTGAATATCGTAGACGAGCTCAGCAACATTGCCAGCAATCAAACCGGCACTTCCGGTTATCTGCATGCGGCGAGACAGTCGAGTCGTGTCCCAGGACGATGCTGGAGGGATATGTACGATTTCGGGAGCCGTCTCTCTGCTCTTGGTTCCGCTGGCCGCCCCATTAAGGGATTTCAACTGCTGCGCAGAACGGCCGGTTCGCCAGGCGATTCCTGTCCAAGATAGGCCTCGCGAGTTGTCAAACGACCCGGGAATCCTCAACCCCGCGCCGGTCCAAACTGCATGCGAATCGGGATTGCTTGTATACGTGCTTGGAATCCGATCCCGATGCGCCTTGATGATCGCCCGCGCGGAGGAGCCATTTCTCGCTGCAAAGGCATCCAGGTCCTCGCCTGATTTGATCCGAGCAGTGATCTGCCTCCCCTTAGACGTGAATCGCCCGGGAATTGCCAGTTTCTCGCGACGCCCGACATCCTCGAGCACCTTCCTGACGGACTTATTTTCCTTTCTGGCGATCTGGCGGAAAGTGAGCTGCTCATCGTTGCTCTTGATGGAGATCGACTTATCTGGATTAATTAGTTTAAGCGGATGCGCGGGATCTCTCGCATTGACGCGTCCGATCACCTCGTCCGGTACGTTATTCCTGTCCGCGATTTCGCTCAGACTGGTGTCGGTTGACCGGACCGTATCGGTAGCTCCACGCGATCTAAGCGCGCCATAGCCACTGAAATAGCTCCGCGCTCCCAAGACGATTTGCGCGGAGCCGATGACAGCTGCTCCACCATATTGGAAGCTCAGCAGGTGGCCGCTCGTCACACTGACGATGTCGTTTGCCATGCCGTTGGCAATGAAGCTCACACCTGTTGCGGTTCGCAAATACGGGGCTGCTTTTTCGGGTATTCTCAACTTGGCAGCCAATTTCGGCTTGAGCTGAACGATGTTCAGCGGTCCACGAACTGTGGCGTTCCAGGCCGCCAGCATGCCTAGAGATCCGAACCGCGCGGCTGCTGCAAGGGCAACCGCATCGGAGGCCACTCCTGCAGCAACGGGCAGAGCCTGTCGGAGGCCTGACCTGCGCGGTGCCACTTGTCGATCGCCCACTCCCGTGTAGGGCTGATCCGTGACCACGACACGAAAATCCTTTTTCGGCAGATCGTAGCGTCGGCTGTATGTCTTGGCTGATTGCGGCGGACTTCCGCCCCAGTCAACAAAGCGGTCTGTTGCTCCGATCACTCCTCGCCGTGTGATGTTTGCGTCGTTCATGGCGAACGGTCGGCTTGGCTTGTTTCCTCGTGTCTCCACAACGTAGATATACCTGTCGGCGCTACTGCCGTATTTGGAGGGTTGGAGAGCGACCCGGTCCTGAAATCGTTCGAATGCCTTCGGGCTGAGCACAAGAGTCAAGCCGCTCGAGGCCGGCGGGGGCGAGGCCGGAGAGACCGCACCACCGCCGCTCGCGGGCGGCTTGCCGCCACCACCACCCGCGGGCTGGGCTGCCGTCGAGGCGGCTAGGGCCCAATTTGCAGCCGAGTCTTCGCTGACAGGTCTTTCGTGCAACGCCAAAGCGGTCTGCCGGAACGATGCGAGTGCCGCTGGATCGCCTCCGAAAACCGCCTTATGGAAGTCGGTCTCCCCCATCCGGTCGCGAATGGCCTCCGCGATCTGTGCCTCCGTCGCATAGGGCGATGTGCCACGGCGCGGCACGACCTGCGAGGCGAGAAGCTCGGTCACACCTTCATTCAAGTTCGAATGCGGCCGGCTTGAATCAATGACCAACGTGCTTGCGAGCTTCTTGAACGATTCCGAGGTCAGTGCATGCACGGCCTCGTGTGCGACCACGTCCGGGCTCAATCTATCGGTCCGTACATAGACGCGATGCCCCTGATCCGATAAGATGCTGAAAGCATCGACCGCCACCGGATCGTGCTGGCCGCCGGCTTTTTGATATGCACGGGCGAAAGCGGCGGGATCCATGGCCTGCAGCCGGATGCCATTCGGCGATGTCCCGCTCGCCTGACCTTGATAGGCGTCAAACACCTTCCTTCCCGCGTCGAACGCGGCGGGCTGACCGGCAAGGCCCGTTTCGGCCACGGTGCGGGATCTGCTCTGCTGATAGTGATGAGAAGCCACACCGGAAACCGTATTGAGACCGATGGACAGATAGTCTTGGGCGGTCGGCGCCTTGCCGGAAAGGAGCCCGGGGCCGGCAGTCAACATGGTGTTCGCGCCCAATTGGGAGGCCGTCTGATAGAGCGGGTTCGACACGAGTCCATTCGGCCGTGCCGCGCTTGCGGTCCGCACGGCGACCTTGCCATCGACAAACTTCGTCAGACCTCCCGTCACGCCGGCCACCGCGAGATTCTTGAAGTATCCGGAGAACGCATCCTTCATCTGCGCCTGGGCTTCGTCCTGCGTGAGCCGTCCCTCCGAGAGCTGATATTGGGACTCGACATACGTCCCCGCCACGTTGCCGAGACCCATCACCCCCTGATTGGCAACCATGACCGTTGATCCGGTTGCGAGCTTCGAGACGACCGAGCTTGCAGCCTGGTCGAGGCCGCGCGTAAGGAAGGCCTCCGTGGCTCCGCCCGTCAACGCCCCCCCTGCTGCGCCGAGGGATTGCACGCCCGATACGGTCGCATCAACGCCCGCCTGCTTCACCTCATCCCAGCTGCCGCCACCCTTGAAGAAGTTGTTGGTCAGCGCTGCGTCGAGTGAGATGTGAGGATCGCTGTGAATGTCGCCGCCACCGAACACAGTTGCTGCATTCTGGGCCGTGTCAATGGCTTCGGCCGTTCCCGTTCCCACCAATGTGCCCGCCGCAAGGGCGGCCAATACCGGCGCGCCGGCTCCGGCCGTGGCCATCGTAACCGCGGTCGCAGCCGCGGCGATCGCGACGTCGCGCACGACTTCCTGTGCACTCGACCAATTGGCGTCGGTCTTGCGCTCGTTCTCGAACATCCGATCATTCTGGGTGGCCAGATTACCCATGATGTTCAGATACTCGCCGTTGACCTCCTGGGCAGTCATCCCTCCCTGATTTTTCTGCAGGGCCGTGAGCGCCTCTTTCTTGTCCTGCAGATCCGACTCGAGCTCAGACCGGTTGGCACCGAACAGCCCCCCGACCCAATCGCCGCCCTTCTGCAGAAGGCTGCGGTTGCCGAGCGCTTTGTCTTCCCTGTCGATGGCATCCTGCAGCTCATGTAGCCCTTGACCGATATCCACTCGCGCGTTCGCGTCTTTGAGGCTCGCAAGCTGCTCAGCGACCGCGCCATCGCTCAAGGCGCCCGGATGCTGCGCAAAGAATGTATTGTACGCATGCGAGAGCGCGCTCTGGTCAGAGGCCGTTTGCGGATCAAGTAGATTTTGCGGCAATGTCAGCCGAAACTGGGAGTCCAGCAGCTGATATTGAGCCAGCTTCTGTTGAAGTTGTGCATATTGAAGCGATTGCTGAGCCGTCGTCAGGGCGCTGCTCGCTTTGGTGAAACCCACAGCCTGTACATTGCCAGCTTGTACCGAATCAGTGTTGGCGGACTGCCGCGCGGTTGCGACCGCCGCCTCGCTCTGTGTGACACGATAATCCTGAACCAGCCTGTTGGTCGTTGCAGCCAGCTCTTTCGTGATCAGGCCGGCCGATGCCGCGTCAGTTCTTGCCTGCGCGATCTGCTGCAACACCGGCGAGTTTGAGGGCAAGGGAACATGGCTATAGGTCTGCTCCAGATTAGCCAATGTCGTATTGCGCTGGTCGGCGTAGGCAAGCCCGGTTGCCGACTTGAAGCCCGCCGTCGCAATGTCGGACATTGTCGAGAGCTCGCGCAACTGATGCTGCGCTTGGTTCAGCTTGAGCTCCGTGGCGGCCGTCGGATTCTTGATATAGGCGGCCTGCGCATCCGAGACGGCCTGGTGGCCCTTGATCAGGGCGAGGTCGGTCCCGACTTTGTTCTGATAGGCGCTTGCCTGATCGTATTCGATCTTCGCCGTGGTAGCGGTCTGCCGGGCTTGCGGGGACAATTTGGCAAGATCGGAGTCCTGCGCTGCCTCAAGATCGGTCTGCGCTGCCGCCGCAAATGCCACCCGGTGCTGAGCTGCGGCCCAGCCTGCATTCTGGTAATCAGCGTTCCCGTTCGCGAGCTTGAGATCGAGCGATGCCTGCTGCGGATCGCTGCCGCGCGTTGCACGTATGGTGTACCCCAATGGATGCAGAGCGTCGTTCACCCGATCCTGGGCATCCTTCGCAACCGTCCCGTATTTCTCGGAATTCGAAGCATAATACTGGAGCTGGGCCTTGCCCTGCGCGACCATGCCGACATCGGCGTTGAGCTTGCTCCGCGCGACGGTGAAGTCGTCATAGGCGCGCAGCTGCGATGGCGTCAAATTCGCCTGGGTCGGATTGTCGTTCTGGTCGATCGTGACACCGGCTTTCTTCAGCGCTGTGGAAGCGCTCTCGAGCTCTTTCTTGTCCGCCGCGGCCTGCTGCCCGTAGACGACGCTTTTCCCTGCCGCAAGGTCGGCGCTCGCGGCATCAAGCTTGCGCTGGTCCGTCGCCAGCTTGTGTTGCTGCGCATCCTGCTGCTGATTCAGCAACGACAGACGGTGCAATGTTCCGGCGCTGATCCCCCGGTCCATCTCGGTGTCCAGACGGCCGAGCTGCGATTTGGTCTGTTCGAGAGCAGCCGTATCGGCGGTGACCTTGGCCTTTCCCGCGGAAACCTGGGCCGAGGCCGCGTCGACGAGCGGGACAACTTTTCGCGCGACCGGATCTTTCACGGTGACCGGCGGCGGTGCCGGCTTGTAGTTCGCTGCGGCGGCGTCGATGCGTTGTGCGGCACTCAGATTGCTCCTGGCCGAACTCAACACCGCCTGGTCGGCGGTGACTTGCTGCTGAGCGGCCGCAACCTGCTTCTTCAGATCGCTGATATGGGCTTGATGCGCAGCCACCGCGGCGCCCGCGCCGCGACCGTACCCGATCGGAGCCTTCGTTCCCTGTGCATCATTCAGTTCGGTCTGCAGTTTATGCAGCTTTCCAGCATCACCGTCGAGAGTGGTCTGCGCTTTTGTCTGAACAGATTTTGCCTGCGAAACGGCGTCCGGGACCGGCGCCGCCGGCGCCGGGGCGGGAACTCCCGGACATGTTGCCGCCGCCTTCGGCGGAGCAGGCGGGCCAAGCAACACAGGCGTCGGCTGCAGAACCGGACCTATGAAAGGTCGAAGGGGCTGAAAGAGCGGCGAAGGTGCGGTCGATGATGATCCAACGCTGCGCGCCGAATTGCGATCGAGCATGCCCGACGACGATGCCGCGGACTTCGGCCGCGGCGGTGGCGGGGGAGGAGGCGGGGGTGGGGGCGGCGGCGGAGGAGGAGGCGGACTGGCGACAACCGAGCCACCTGCGTCATCTATCCGCATTCGTGCGTCTCCCCGTTAGCGGCGGCGGCTCTGCTCTGGCAGACGCAGTTCGTCAGCCATGCAGCCCGCTCGGCGATCATGTCCGAACGACAGTTTAGGACATCAGCCGGCGGCCGATCCGAAATATATTGTGAAAATACTGTGGGGCAGCACGGCTACACTCAGGACATGCCGCACGCGCGCAAGGCCGACACCACCGGCTGGAAAAACTCCTCGGTGATGTAATGGTCCTGAGCGATACGGCGATCGAGTTCCTCTGCGAGGTCTGGATTGCGGAAACGAGGAATGCCAAGCTCAGCCGCAGCTTCGGTGAGATTGTGCGCACGGACGGAACGTCCTTTGCACACGAGCCTTGGGACCTGCGTCTCGCCCGGAACATAACGCAGCCCAACCATCACATCGTCGCCCTCGATGACCACTGTTGCGCTTTCGATTCCTCCCCGCCCTCCACCGTGCGCCAGCGATTGCCGCTGACGGCGTTGCGCAGAGCGCACCTCCGGCAGGCCTTCCTGGTCTCTCCGCTCGCGCTTCGCCTCGCTTCGTGTCATCCGCATCTCGCGCATGAACAGTCCGCGCTGCACCAGAACGTCGATAAGGCCGCCCACCATCAGCATGACTATTGCCGCGACGAGGAGCGGTGCCATGATCGCCCCGGTCACTGGCACGAGGCACGAAAGACCGCATCCTGGCGTGTGAACCAAGGAGTTGAGCGACATCTCGAGGACGAAAACCGAGATCGTGACGAGGAGGGTCGTCTTGACCAGACTCTTCACCAACTCGATCAGGCTCTTGAGCGCGAAAATCCGCTTTAAACCCTTTGCGGGATGCAAGCGCTCCGCGCGGGGCTTGATAGGGTCAAGGCTGAAGACGATCCCCTTGGTGACGGCGACGTTGACGACGAGGGACATTAGGACGGCGATGGCCGCCCCCTTTGCAAGGTATGGCACGGCGGCTTCGTACATCATCGTTCCGATCGTGCCCGCAGCTTCCCGAAACGGTTGCCCGCCCGCATCGCCCACGAGCATCATGGCTCCCCGTAACCGCGCGAAAAGCTCCGGCAAGATCAGCCAGAGATAGAGCAGCATGGACGACAGGCATGCACCGGCGACCATATCGGTGCTGCGAAAGACCTGTCCCTTTTCGCGCGCCTTACGCAACTTCCGCTCGCTCGGAGGCAGCGTCCGCTCCTCAGTGCCGCCATCCTCACTCATCGCAGGAACTGCCCTAGTTGGTCCAAGATTCCGGTCAACTCTCCAAGCTGAGTACCGAAGTGATCGAGCAGAAAGGCCGCATAGAGCGGCAGAACCAGGAAATAGACCAGGTTGCGCGCCGCCATCGAAAGATCGAACACATTCAACTGCGGTGCGAAACGGGCAATCACCATCAGCGCGAACATCGCAACGAACATGGCCGCCAGCACTGGAAATGCCAGGATCAATGCCAACTGCAGCACGCGGACGAGCATTTCCAGCGCCAATAGGCCGCTCTCCGCGCGCAGCAACGGCGCGAGCTCAATGACCGGCCAGAGCCTGTAGCTGCCATAAAGGGCTTCGACGACGCTATGAAAGCCGTCGGCTGCGACGAACAGAACCACCGCAGCGAGCATAAAAAGCGTACCAGACGCGGTGGACTCGGTCATGGCGTTGGGATCCTGAAGCTGGGCATCGGGCGCCTGACGTTCGTAGTCGAGCAGATCGCCCGCGACCTCGGCGGCCCAGAACGGGATCCCAAGCAGCAGACCAAGGAGCCCTCCGATGATCGCTTCCTTGAACCCGACCGCGACCAATCGCAATGTTTGCGTGCCGATCGGAGGAAGCACCTCAACAAGTCCGGTCATGACCGGTAGCGAGATCGCGACCACGAAGGCACCACGAATCAAGCCGGTCAGCCCGAGGCGAACAAACACGGGAAAGGTCATGACGAAGGCGCTGGGACGCGCGATGGCGAGCGCCAACGAAAGAAGATGACGGAAGACGAGATTGGCCCCCGCCTCGATGCTGTCCAACGGCATGAGGTCAAGCCCCATCGCCACTCCGCGTCGCCCATGCCCCTCCGAGCACGATGAAGGGAAGGCCCGTCAACGCGTCAGTGCAGGAAAATCCGCAAGGATCTGATCGGCATATTGGATCAGCGGTGCCGCCAACACTGCGCCGAACACCGCCAGCGTGGCCACGACGGCAATCAGCTTGATCGTCTGCGGCAGCACCTGATCCTGAATCTGGGTTGCGGCCTGAAGAATTGAGACGAAGAGGCCAACAACCATCGCCACACCCAGGGGAGGCATGGCAAATATGAGGACGACCGTCAGACCCCTGACCAGATGATCGACGATTGTCGCTTGGCCCATTGCTTCCCCTCCCCATCTCGCAGGCTATCCGTAACTCAACACCAGGCCATGCATCAGCTTGGACCAGCCCTCGACCATCACGAACAAGAACAACTTGAATGGGACGGAGATCGTCGATGGCGGCACCATCGACATGCCAAGGGACATCAAAACCGCGGACACCACGAGATCAATCGCGATGAAGGGCAGATAGAGCAGGAAGCCGATCTCGAAGGCGCGCTTGAGCTCCGAGCTCATGAAGGAGGGAACGAGAATAACGAGATCTTCGCTCGACAGCTTGGCCCTGCTGCTATCGGGCCATAAGCTGCCGGTGGCAGTGACGAAAAACTCTCGCTCCGCGACCGTCGTGAACCGGCTCAGATGTTCGCGAATTGGCTGGCCTGCCCGCTCAGCAGCATCTTTCCAGTCGGTAAAGGTTTGAAACTCGCTGGGACGATCATTGACGCGCTCATACACGGTCTGCACTAGCGGCGCGCTGACATAGGCCGTCAGAACTAGCGCAATGGCATAGAGCACGAGGTTTGGAGGCGTCTGCTGCACTCCCAGCGCGTTCCGGATCAGGAACAGGACCACGGCGATCTTGACGAACGATGTCATCGTCACGACGACAAAGATGACAACGCCAAGTCCGGCGATGACCGCGAGAACAGCGAACAAATTGAACTGGGTCACGGCTTCAGCTCATTCGTGATTGAACAATCTGTTGATCCGCACGCCGATTGCCTCGCCGATCCTGACGATCTCGCCCTGCCCGATCCGCCGATTCCCCGCGTGAATCTCAATTGCATGTCGCGGATCCCGACCGAGATTGAAGACATAGCCGGGCGCGATCATGCGCAACTCGCCGAGAGGTATCTCGAGCTGGCCGATCTCAAATAGGAGCTTGATCTGGAGGTCGTCCAGGCTCACATCGTCTGCGCCTGTATCGACGCTTTCATGTGCCGTCATGTCCACAGCCGTCCAATGATGATGAAGATCGCCTCTGATCTGGTGCAACGTGTCCACCACTGTCGCGTCGCCTCCCTCGAAGCGGCATGAGGTGAGACGACGCTCGCCGAAGACGGCGGCGACGCGTCCACCCGGCATCGCGTGTTCGATGATCACGACGTCTCCCGGCCGTAAGCTCGCAAGCAAGCGGGCGCTGACGCGCGTAGCACCAAGCCGGAAGGCCGCGCAGATCGGAACTCCGGCGGCAGCAGCCGGACCCAATGCTTGAACTTGATTTGCCAAACGGGATTCGTATGGCTCTGCTAAAGACAGGTAAGCACTGAACGATCGTTCGCCAAACCTGCCGCGACACGGGATTCCGATCGAGTCCGGAACGCTGCCATCGAAGGAAGCATGCGTGAGGATGACGGGGAGGCCGAGCGTCTCCTCGATTGCATCAAGTATGGCGGCGCAGGCGAACTCGATCAGAAGCAGCAGATCGGGCTCGGCGAGCGTCGTTCGAGGCGGACCATCAATCGCCTGCAGCGTTGCATCGATCACCTCTACAGGCAGACTTACGGCGCATGGATCACCGCCGATCGTAAAATGCAGACGACACGCCGGCCGGCTCGAAACGCCCGAGGAGGCGCCCGAGAAGGAAATCCGCAGCGGCAGACCCGCCAACTCGCAGGTGAGTTCAGCCAGTCGCCGACACCAACGACGGGCACGTAGAACATCAGCAATGGATAGCACGTCCGGATGAAATTCGGTGATCTCACCGTCAGGCGCTCCGCGCCCGCGAGCGGGGAATGGCGCGTTCATGCTTGCCGCCCCGCCGCCCTGCCGTCCGAATTAGCCATCTCCTCTAGCCACGTCTCACGGCTCTCGCGACGGCGACGTGATTGCTGCGATAACTCATCCCACTTGCGACGCCTCCGATGAGCCTTCACGAATTCGAGGCGTAGACCCTGAACTTCGTTACGCGCCTGGTCGAGCGTACGGATGCTCGCAAGGCGCTGCTCGGCAAGCGCCATTGCCAGCGACTCAAGGCGCCTGAGTTGCGCGTCAAGTTGGGTGATCTCCCGCGCGGAAATTGGACGCCCTACCATCTGCTGGTAGATCTGACGTTCGCGTGCGCCACGCGCCGCTGCTTGCAACGCAACCGCATGATTGATCTGCGTCAGTTCTGCAGCCGCTTCGACCTGTGCCTCCACGCCGCGCTGAAGCGCGGAATTCGCCCGCCGCTCCCTCTCTCCGAGAACGATCCGCATCCTGCGTATGCGCGTGAGCAGTGGATCGTACCTCATGACGCGAGCTGCTCGAGTTGATGGATCGTGCGATCCCACGGAACGGCCTCGCCGAGGCCCTGCCGCAGAAAGGACTTGATAGCATCCTGCTTGGCGATCGCCTCATCGGCGATCGGATCTGATCCGGCCTTGTACTCCCCAACCTGCAGCAGGAACTCAAGCTCTGCATAGCGAGCTATGAGTTCACGCACCCTCCTGGCTGCAGAGCGATGACGGCTCGTCACGACCTGATCCATGACGCGGCTGAGGCTGGACACGATGTCAATCGCAGGGAAATGCGCCGACTGTGCGAGCTTAGGTGACAACGCGATGTGCCCGTCCAGAATGCTGCGCGTCTCCTCCGCGATCGGATCCGCGGTACCATCCCCCTCAACCAGCACGGTGTAAAATGCAGTGATCGAGCCGGCGACTCCGGGACCGGACCGCTCGAGCAACTCGGGCAATGCCGCAAACACCGACGGCGGAAAGCCCCGGCGCGTCGGCGGCTCGCCCGCGGCCAGTCCGATCTCACGCAATGCCCTCGCAAAGCGAGTGACACTGTCCTGCACCAGGAGCACGCGTGCGTTGCAATCCCGGAAATACTCCGCGATCGTCACGGCGACATAGGCAGCCGTGACGCGCTCCGTCGGCGGCCGGTCGGAGGTTGCGACAATCACGACTGATCGCGCCCGAGCCGCTCCGGCCAGGCAGCGCTCGACCATTTCTCGAACTTCGCGCCCACGCTCGCCAATCAGTGCGACAACGCAGACGTCGACGTCCGCGTTCTGGACGATCTGGGCGACAAGCGACGATTTGCCCGCGCCGGGTTCGCCATAGATGCCAATCCGCTGCCCCTCGCCGCAGCTGAGCAGACCATCGATCGCCCGGATGCCAAGTGACAAAGGGCCGTCAACGAGCCGCCGTGCCAAGGGCGCCGGCGCAGCTCCGCGGACTCGTCGAATCTGGTCGAACTCGGGCCATCCTCGTTCCTGAACGTCGAGAGGGCGCCCGAGCCCGTCGACGACGCGGCCGAGCAGCGCTGGCCCAACCATGATGCCGAAGGCCTGCCTTGTCGAGACGACTTCCGTTCTTGTTGAGAGACCCGCCACGTCTCCGAGAGGCGTCAGCAACGCGACACCGCCTTCGATGCCCACGATCTCGGCCTGCAGATCAGCCGAGGCGTGGGCAGAACGGAGCAAACAGATATCGCCAACACGCGCATCGGGAACGATCGCCCTGATGAGGGTCCCCGACACCTGAATCACGCGCCCGCGGATCGGGCGCAGTTGCGAACGGCCTGCAGCTTCACGCAACTGCGGCAGGATTCGCGCGAGTCGGTGCGTGGCAGAGCCTGCTGGCATCATCGCTCCACCCCCTCGAAACCGGCACGCAGCGCCAAGGCGAGCTGCTCCAGTTGAGCGTCAACGGAAACATCGATCTGCCCGAACTCGCTCCAAAGCATACAGCGCCCCGGCGCAAACTGCGGGTCCGACACGATGGTGAGTTGGTCGGCCCCATCCTCCAGCAGCGTGGCCACTCGTACACGGATGGACTCCATCTCCTGCGGCGCAGTCATCAGCACGAGAGCCGTACCGGAACGCATCTCTTCGAGTGCTCTGGTGATGGCGCGCGCGGCGAGATCGTCCGGCTCAAAACTTCCGAGGATCTCCCTGATGATCTCGACGACGAGCGTGATAAGTTCGTCTTGCAGATCGGCGACCAAATCATCAACCGTGACCTTCGTTTCCGCAATCAGGCGGGCCGCCTCCTCAACTCCCGCGAGACGACCATCCTCGAAGCCTCTCATGCGCTGCTCTTCGAACGCGAGCCGGGCCTGCGCGGCGATCTGCTCGCATTGCCGCCGGGCGTCGGCAAGAGAGGCAGCCGCGGAAAACCAGGTCTCCGCCTCTTCGGCTCGAACCACGGGTCCGAGCGGATGGAACGTGCCGGCAGGCTTGTCACTCTCGGGGACTTTCACGGCACCATCCCATCGGCTAGAACGCGATCAACAATCTCCGGACCAAGCTGTTGGTGTCGCCGCGAGACCGAGGAGCCCAGCGGCGAGTCAATCGGAAATCGAAGAAGGATGCGGCTGCGCAGGGTGGCGGGGAGTCGCCAGATTGCGGCATTGAGACATTGCATCCCATCACCTCGGATGACGTCCGCAAGCGCAGATGGATTCGGGGGGCGATCGGGTTTAGGCGACAGATCGATATTGGCGAGCGCGACCTTGTGGAGTCGGGAATCGAATTCTCCGAGATGCTCCCGGAGCGTAGTCTTGAGGACCGTGGAACGAATTGCGTGGGCATGCCAAACACCGCCGGCCAGCTCACCGACGCGGCATAGCTGCTCGCAGTCGAGAAGCGCAATGCGACTGCGCGTGTCAGCGACGTCGGCTGCCGTGCAGCAATCAAGCTCATGATGCACAACGATCCGCTCTGAGATATCTCGGTGGAGTCGGTCGCAGGCGAGTATCCGTGCGGCAAGCCCGGGCGAAACGCCCGGTACGCACGCGAGAAATCGTTCAACGTGGATGTAGCGTGCCGGCAATCGGCAAAACGTGTCCATATCGATCACCGGCCGATGCCCCACCGGCGCGCCGGGTTCGCAGCCACCGCCGACCTTCGGATCACGCAAACCAAGGGATGCTCCAGGTTGCACAAGCCTACTCATTTGCCGGCCAAGCCCACTTCAATCGCACTAGGATACGACACGCAGCGGATCACGCGCCGGCCTTCGCGCCTCCCGACGCGGCGCGTTGCGTTGCGCATATCCCACGCGTGCCCGGCGCCAGAGCTGGAAGATTCCGATCGATCCCAGCAGCCCCACCCCTACCGCGGCTGACACCTGCAGGATGAGCGGACCGTCACGCAGGGCAGATCCGTCGTGAGATAGAACGGATGCCGTCGTCTCGATCGACGTGGAAGGGCTGACCTCGACGGGATCCGAACTGCCACGCACGAAAACCACGGCCACCCTATCGTACGTCAGTCCTTCGACACTATTGGCAATGAGGGTCTTGATCTGCGGTAGGAGCACGGCGATTTCGGCGCGCGCGTCATGCTTGATGAACACCGATGCCGCCGACGACGGAACCTGATCGTGACGCAACGGGTCTATCTTAGGCAGCACCACGTGGACTCGGGCAGAGATGACTCCGTCGATCTCCATGATCGTCCTTGCCAACTCTTGATTGAGCGCGTGAATCAACCTGACTCGCTCCTCTGTGGGTGACGACACCAGACCATTGCTTGAGAATATGCTGCCCATGTCTTCGAACTTCGCATGCGGCAACCCGGACGCATTCAGCAGCGTCACAGCGTCGGAAAATCGCTCCTGCTCAACCCTGACGGTATTGCTACCGTCCTTTGCCTGGAGCCGGTCGGCGGCGATGCCGTTGCGCAGCAGAAGGGCTATCATCAGATTAGCCTCCTTCTCGCTCAAGCGGCTATAGAGCTCACCCTTGCAACCGCTCAGCATGAACGCCAAGCCCAGCACCAGCGCCAAATTCAATCCGCGCCCTCGAGCGGCCAGCCATTGTTTGCCGCAACCGACCATTCTCATTGTCCCTTCAAGAACGTGTTGAAGATTCGGGTCGACTCGGTCGAGATTTTCGACATCAGCGTCGCCTCAATGGCAAACGAGAATGCGTGCTCCAGCATTTGCAGGGCCTGACGGCCCGCGTCTGGCTTGTCCACTCCCAGGGCCGCTCCGCCAATGTTGGAAGATGCTGGACCGGATGCTGCCGGCTCCGGCATGAGATTGAGCTCGGGCGCGGCATTGCGCTGGACCCGCTCGTACGAGCTCTCCATCCACTCCATCACCTTGCCGCCGAGTTGGTCGACGGCGTGCTCAGGCTCCATAGGCAGTTTAGTGACCGATCTATGCAGAGCGTCCTGAAACGACTGCTGGGCGGCCGCTCCGGGCTCAACGGCTCCGAAACTGACACCAACTGTTCCGGAAGCTGTGACGCCACCCAACGGCGCAACCGTCGTCATGTCGCCGCTCCATGCCGTCTCAGGACTCCCCGTGCTTTCGCCATTGCTCACTCCAAACAAATAATGACTCACAAGGACAGCCGGGCCATGGCTTGCACAACAGATCAGACAGAGCTTTGCACAGCACCCGGCGGGGCAGAGCATAATATTTTCCTAATATATTCTCCGACGCACCCGCGACCGCTGTGATTGAATGAGACGAGCTGATAGCAACAAGTACATGTGAGTCTGCTCGTGGGTACGCGCGATCAACTACACGATTGCCACGATTGTTCCGCGACAAGGTCGCACGAAGGCCACGTTTTTCCATGCGACCATTTGGCATCTCGGGTTCTGGTCCCATTGCGCAGCGTGGCTGCGATCGCGACCGTCTGCCTGACGCTCTCGGCGACTGCAATCCACACCACGTCCGCAGACGCGGGTGAACCTGCTTGGCCGACCGAGTCCTACAGGTACACCATCGTCGACCAAGACCTTGGCAACGTTCTTCAGGAATTCGGACGGAATACCGGCCTGCGGTTAGAGGTGAGCCCGGACGTACGGGGACGTGTGCGCGGGCCTCTGCCTGAACTCAAGGCCAGAGAATTCATCGAGCATCTATCCCGGAACTACGGACTCGACTGGTATTTCGACGGCTTCCGGATTTATGTCACCAGCAACAAGGAAGCTTCGAGCAGGCTCGTTCAACTCGGTGCCGTGCCGCTCCAGCGTCTCGAAGCCGCACTTCGCGATCTCGCGCTCTCCGACGCGCGATTCTCACTCAGATCCATCAAGCAGGCCGACATGGCCCTGGTCTCGGGTCCCCCGCAATACATCCAAGCGGTGGAGCGTACGCTCGCAGCACTGCAGCCTCGAGCTGACCAGCCATCGTCAGTCACCGTCTATCGCGGGGAGCACGTCCAAGTGGTCAAGCTCAACGCCCCAGGCGACGTGCCATGACGCAAATCAACGGGTTCGCAAGTCCTGCCAGATCGACCGGACGGATCAAAGGAGTGTCAGAATGGCCGTAGAAGCATCGAGCATGACGACCGCGACGGCAAGCGCCCCGAGCAGCAGCGAGGCAGTCTCGGCTGAGGATCAAGCAAAGTTCGAGGAGGCGTTTCTCAGCGCAATGCCGCAGGCGGCCGCGTTCATGCTCATGACTGTTGCTCAGGACGGCATTCAGGAGATGGCATCCGTCGGCGACGAGAATAGTGCAACCCCGGATCCGTGACGGAGCATGCCGACCGACGCCTCGTTATGCCCTTTGCTCAGAACAAGACAGATAAGACATCGGATCGCAAACAAGGAGAGAGTTGCATGTCTAGGGTCAGCTCCCACGCATCATCCTCACGTGAAGCTCACACCGGTCACATGATGGGTCCGCACGGACACGCGTCGTCCTGGCCCGGCTTTGCAGGATTTCAGCCCACGTCCGGCGGGTCGTCAGCTCATCCGGCTCATCGCTGTGATGCGGGGGATTGGTGGCCGTCGTCGATGCCGCCCGCCTCGCAGCAGCAAGATCCGCGGACGTCTTCCATAGCATCGGACGTTCTTGGATTGGTCGCGGACGCAAAGACACCTGCAGACAAGGCGGCTCTGATCTCGGCGGCCATCAGCATCCTGAGGGGCGGACCGGGCCAGTGCGACGCGCGGAACAACGGCCGCGTTGCCAAGATCCTTGGTGACCTGACCCATCAGATCACGAATTCCACTGGGCCCAGCGATCCCGCCAAAGGTCAGCTGCTCGACGGGATCGCGAAGATCCTGAAGCAACTCGTGTCCGGCCCATCCCATCAACCCGGCGCGAACAGCTCGATACTCAAGACGCTGAATCAGCTCGTCAGCCAAGTCTCCGAGGCAAAGGGCCTTGACCAGGCGACGAAGAACAACATCCTCGACAAGCTTTCCTCGATCATTCTGCAACTCGCGGATTCAAGCTCGGGATCGCCATGCGACCGCTCCGCGGGACACCTCTCGGCCGACAACCATATCACCGACAGAGCTGAGTAAAGCAACGCGGCCTCATTCTCGCAACGCGACGAGGGCGATGAGACCAGGACGTTGAAGGAAGCGCGAGAGGCGCACCTCGCAAGGTGCGCCTCGGGACGGGATCCAAGCCGCCGCTTCAGCCGAGAGGTGATCAGCGTGGACAACGCTAACGATCACTTCCCGGCTGGAGGGCATTCCCCGACAGCCCAATCCTCAACGCAACACAAACATAGAGAGATAAAGCGATGTCCCATTCAACAGGCTCCGTTTCTTCGACGACGTCATCGAACTCGAGCATCGATAGCGCGATCGCGAAGATGAAGAGTGCCTTCGACGAAGCGATCAAGACGAATGCCGAGATCACGACCAAGAAGACGCACTGGGGATCGATCGAGACGGTCGCGCAGCAGCGCCCGAACGTCGGCTGATCCAGCGATCGCCCTCGGACAGCTACCAACCGCTTACGGCACGGGGCGTTCGTCGTACCGAGCGCTCCGCTGCCAACATGGCTGCTAGGTCCTGATGGAGAGGCAGAGAATGCCGGCATCACCGTCCCCATTCGAACTCACGATCCGATCGGGCCTTCATGCCGGCGTCCGGCAAGAACTCGACGCCGGGACCTATCTGGTGGGTCACTCGATGGACGCCGATGTCGTTCTCATGGATGACTGTCTGGCTCCTTTGCATGCGCGGTTCGCGCTAGAGGCGGACTGTTGCGAAATCGAAGGCACCGCAGATAATGTTCTGCTGAACGGCACCCTGCTCGGTGCCGGAGAAGCACGGATCAGTCGTTATCCGGCCGATGTCGTTCTGAATGGAATTCAGCTCCGCTGCACCCGCAAGCGCAGAACGACCCGCTATACCTTCTTGAGGTATGGACTCGGCACCGCCGCGATCCTGGTCTGTCTAGCCCTGCTTCTGCAGGGATTTCCCGCTGGTGCGGACAAGGTGCCCGGCGATGGCGGCTATGCCACAGCTGAGCGGCTGAGATCCCCGCGCTGCGACTCCGACTGTTCGACGAAATATCCGAGCAGGCACGCGCCCAATTCGCCCGCCCCCACCCTTACCCCCGCATTACTGCCCGGCCAAGACAGAACGGGACGGGCCGGCGCGGAGCCCGGCGCGCCGGTGGCGGATTTGAACGGCGCGGCGGACGCGCTGCGCCAGCGATTGCTGACTGCAGGCCTCACGACCGTCGAGATTGTCAGCGACTCAAACGCCATCACGGCGAGAGGAAACATTGAACCCGCGGCGTTAGGCAAGTGGCGCGACATTGAGCGATGGTTCGACGGCACGTTCGGCATTGCCATCGTGTTGACGAGCCAGGTTGAGGCGAAATCTGTAAAGCGTAGCGCCCCTTTGACCGTTCAGGCGATTTGGGCCGGAAATGGGCCGTATGTCATTGATGGACGCGGTCAGAAACTGTTCGCAGGCGCCGTTATCAGCGAAGGGTGGATCGTCGATCGAATCGAACAAGACCGGGTCGTATTGCGTCGCGGCGCAGACCTGCTCGCCGTGAGCTTGTAAGACCATGCCGCTCTGCGTTTCGATCAATGTGACGAAGGTTTCGATCCCGCTCGGATGGAACCGCAGACTATGACGGCCATTGTCGAGAGCTTGACCCGCTGGTCGAACGACAAGCGCGAGCTTCTCGTCGTCCTCCTGATCGTCACCACGATCATGGCGATGATCCTGCCGATTCCGACGGCGCTCGTCGACGTCATGGTGTCCGTCAACATCGGCGCGTCGATTCTGTTGCTGATGGTGGCGTTCTACTTGAACGCCGCGGTCGAATTCTCCGCACTTCCGGCAATCATTCTCATATCCACGGTGTTCCGGCTCTCGATTTCCATCACCATTACGCGCCTAGTGCTCAGCCAGGCCGATGCCGGATCCATCGTTCAGACCTTTGGCGAGTTCGTCGTTTCCAGCAACGTCGTGGTTGGGCTCGTGGTGTTCCTGATCATCACGATCGTCCAGTTCGTCGTCATCACCAAAGGATCTGAACGGGTCGCCGAAGTTGCTGCCCGATTCACGCTCGATGCGCTGCCAGGTAAGCAGATGAGCATCGATGCCGACCTTCGCAACGGCGACATCAACCAGGCCGAGGCCCGGCGTCGCCGACGCCGGCTGGAGCGCGAGAGCCAGCTCTACGGAGCGATGGACGGCGCCATGAAGTTCGTCAAAGGTGATGCGATCGCCGGTCTCATTATCATCGCCGTCAACCTCGTTGGCGGCATCGTTGTCGGCACCGTGCAGCACAGGCTGCGCATCAGCGAAGCGATCCAGCTCTACTCGTTGTTGACGATCGGCGACGGCCTGGTCTCCCAAGTCCCGGCGCTGTTCGTGTCGATGGCGGCGGGAACGGTGGTGACCCGGGTTGCGACAGAAGCGCCGAGCAATCTTGGTTCCGAGATCATGGAGCAGATCACGTCGCAGCCGCAATCCCTGCAACTGGCCGGTCTCATGATGCTCGGGCTGGCGTTCGTACCGGGTTTTCCGGCGCCGATTTTCCTTTTTATGGCCACCGTGTTCGGCGGCTCCGGCGTTGCGATGCTCTTGGCTCGGCGGCGCGCACAACGAACCTCCGGCACGGCGCAACGGTCCGACCCGTCAGAGCCCGCGAGAAGTTCGCGGATCGCTATCCCGGTGGCTAAGTCTGCACCGATCATGATCCTCGCGGAAGCCGCCTTGTGCGATGAACTGCGGAGAGCCGGTATTCATGATCGGATCAGGCGGACACGACAGGACGTGGCAGACTGGCTCGGATGCGCCTGTCCAGGGGCGGCAGTCGACGAAAGCAGCGCCCTGGCGCCCGGTCATTTCAGGATCGAGCTGCATGGCGTGCCTCTTCTGCTCTCGTCAGGTGAACTGGATCAGCCGGCAACCCGAACGGCGGGGGGACCGGCCATCTCCGCAGTCGATGCCGAGCTGCGGCGCGTTCTTGTCCGCTATGCGCCGGAGTTCCTCGGCATACAGGAGACCAAGCGCCTGCTCAACCAGTTAGAGGCTGACTACGCCGACTTGGTGCGCGAGGCCTTGCGTGTGGTCCCTACACAGCGCATCACCGATGTCCTTCGCCGGCTGCTCGACGAGCGGGTCTCCATCCGCAATCTGCGGCTGATTCTTGAGACGCTGGCCGAGTGGGGAATGCGGGAGCAGAGCAGCGTCATGCTGGTCGAGCACGTGCGGCTGGCGCTGCGCCGGCAGATCTGCTTCGAAAGCTCAGGCTTTGATCGGACCTTGCGCTGCTTCGTGCTTGATCGACGGACAGAGGAAGCGATCCGAACGGCCGTGCACGCCCTCGATGAAAACGCTCAGACGTCTCTCGATCCTGCCGTCAGCACGCGCCTGCTTGATGCGTTGACCCGGCAGCTTGCCGACGTCGATCACCTTGCCGCATCGCCGAGTATTGTACTGGCCTCCGCCGACCTGCGCCGGGTGGTCTGGACACTGCTTGCGCCGTCCGGTCTCAATGTGGTCGTGCTCTCCTATCAGGAAATCTCAAAGGACTTTCGGGTCGAGCCGATCGCCGTCCTTGGATTGGATGAATCACGCGAGCAGACTGAACCTTCCCCGATCCCGGCGATGCAATGAACCAGTCAACCCGCGACGACACCTGCGAGGTTTCGAGACCTGAACTATAAGACAGTGCAATATCCGTAGGAAGTACATGCGTAGCTCTGAAGGCCGGGAAACCGCGTTCAACAACCATCTGAAACCAAGTGCCGGTGTTTGCAGGCGAATGGCGCTGGCTGGCAGCATCGCCGGTCTGCTCTGCGCCTGTTCGTCGCTGAGCCCAGACATTGGCGGACCGGTGCCGACGCCCGCGACCGCACGCGCCTCGGTCGAGGGTCGCAATCTCCCGGCCTCCACGGCAGCCGCAGAAGCTCCCGCCAACCAAGTCGCCGGGATGGAAGACAAGGACAATCGAATCAGAAAAGCGCGAAGCGAGCTCGCCAGACATCAGGCCGAGCCCGCCCTGGCAATCTTTACCAGCGTGCTCGCCTCGGACCCCGAGAACATTCCGGCGCTCAACGGCCTCGGAGTGGCTCTCGACATGCTCGGCCGCCATGACGAAGCTCAGACAGCCTATCGTCAGGTGCTCGCAATCGCTCCCGCCGACATGATCGCAAGCAACAATCTGGGCCTGTCGCTTACCTTGACGGGCCGGTACGCCGACGCGATGACGGTTCTGCGGCCGATCGCGCTCGGTGAGAGCGCCTCGCCTCGTGCACGCCAGAACCTCGTGATCGCTATGGCGCTGAGCGGAGATCGCGATGGCGCCGCCAAGCTTGCGCGGGTCGACCTTCGGGAAGAGGACGTGAGGCTCAATCTCGAGATGCTCTCGGCGATGCGGCGCTGACGATGGGACCGTTTCGAATTTCGCCATCCGCCTGGCTGACCTCGATCGTGGTGATCCTTATGATGCTGGTTCATTGCGCGCCGGCATCATCCAACGCGCGGCAACAGGTGCGGATCTACGCGTCTCAGGGCGAGATGCTGACCTTGCCCCGTCCGGCTTCCAAGGTCTTCGTCGCCGAGCCGGCTGTTGCGGACGTCCAGGTCGCGGCCGCCAACCGCGTCTTCGTTTTCGGCAAAAAGCCCGGCCATACGACGCTCTTCGCGCTCGACGATTCCGGCGCGACCGTCGCGACGTTCCGGATTGCGATTGCCTATGACGAGAGTGATCTACGGCAGCTGCTGCGAGCTCAATTCGCAGACCTCGACGTCAGGCTGTCGCGGACGCCGCGCGGCGCGGTGCTGAGCGGGCTGGTGCCCAACGCCGACATCGCCGAGAAGGTTCGCTCCACCTGCGCGCAGTTCCTCGGCGAGGACGAGGTGCTGCTCAATCAGTTGAAGATCGGCGGGAGCACGCAGGTGAACCTGCGGGTCCGTATTGCCGAAGTCTCGCGCAACGCGGTGAAGCAACTCGGCGTCAACTGGGAGGCCGCAGGCTCGGCCGGTGGCTTCAGCTTTGGGCTCTCGTCGGCCGCCTCAGGGAGGATCAATACGCCGGCAAATGGCAGCTACAGCGTGACTGCCATCGTGGATGCGCTCGCTCAGGAGGGACTGGTTTCAATCCTGGCAGAACCGACGCTCACCGCTGTTTCGGGTCAGAAGGCGAACTTCCTGGCAGGCGGCGAATTTCCGATCCCCGTCGCCCAAGGGCTGGACCGCATCTCGATCGACTTTCGTCGCTACGGCGTGGGACTGGAGTTCACACCGACGGTGCTCTCCGATCGTCTGGTCAACCTGCAGGTCAAGCCCGAGGTCAGCGAGCTCTCGAACGAAGGCGCCCTGATCATGAACGGCGCCCGCGTCCCGAGCCTGATTACCCGGCGGGCGGAGACCACAGTCGAGCTCGGCAGCGGGGAGAGCTTCGTAATCGCCGGACTACTGCAGAACAAGTTCAACACCGGCCTGGACATGTTGCCGGGGCTGGGCGACCTGCCGGTACTGGGGGCTCTGTTCAGGTCGACACAGTTCCGGAAGAACGAATCCGAACTAATCATCATCGTCACGCCGACAATCGTTCGCCCGATCAGCGAATCGGCACGCATACCGGTCCCGACCGACTTCGTCGGGCCGCCTTCCGAGCTTGAGCGCATCATATTCGGCCGTCTTGGAACGACCCGCCCCGGGGCAGGCCCGATCGAGGTGCCGGTGCCGGGCCGGAGATTGCGTGGCGATGCCGGCTTCCTGATCGAATGACGGTCCTCCAAGGAGCGATAAACATGGCACCGATCAGAAGCGGCCTCGCCATCGCCCTCGCGGTGCTGGCTGCAGGCTGCGCTGTGGACCGGACGGCACCGCCACCGCAGCTCGCAGGTGAGACCGTTCATTACGTCTACGATGTACCTGCAGGACGCTGTTCTACGGCGAGTTCCGGCGTCGAACACTTCGTGGCCGCGACGGCGAATGGCCGCCCTGAAAGCGTCCGTGCCTGGATCGAAGGACCGCCGGGGCCATGCACGGCGGCGATCGAGCATTCCATCATCCGAGCCGGCGTGGATCGCTCCCACGTCAGGCACGACGTTGCCTCGGCAATGCACCACGCGACGCGTGTTCACATCGATCGCCTTCTCATCAGCTCCGTTCGCTGCCATCTGTCGGATGGCTTCAATCGCGGTATCTTCGCCGACAATGCTGCCGATCCGGCCCTCGGCTGCAGCACGGCTGCGGCCTTTGGCGGCATGGTTGCGGATCCGGAGGATCTTCAAGCCGGAAAAGGACGCAACCGCGCGGAAGGGGAACCGGCCACCCGCGCGGTCTCGAATTTGCGCGGGGAGCAACCAACCCGTGCCGAACCAACCGGCGAGGACCACCCGCAGACCACGGCTCATCCCGCGCAATGATTGTTCAAGCCGGAGAGCTCAGCCGTCGCCATTCCGACCTGAGAGACCTCAGCGTCGCACGTTGCTCAAGGATAAAGCGGAGGAGATGGTGCCGTTGATCAGCAGATTTCTTGATCGCAAGCCCTCGGAGAGCTCAAATATTTTCCTGCGAAAGAGGTCGGGGGCGAAGTATCCAGAGCAGGTACGCCTCCGACTTCCACGTGAAGACGCGGTCGGGTTCGAGGCAGCGGATCTCGACGTCGCAGCGTCTCGGCGTGCTGGCTCAGCTACCAAGTTGTACGTGTTGGATTACGCGGCTAAGTCGCTATCTCCCTCGGTCTCTTCGAGTTCACCGCACGAAGAAGCCCTCTGTAGGAAGCGGACGAGAGCGGCTTTCGAGAACTTCGGTCCAAAGCACGCGCCGTTTGGTTAAAATCCGTTCCGTCAAGGAGGCCTTGAATGTAGCCAGAGATTGTGTCTGCCGCGATGGTGAGCGCCGTATCAAGCATATGGATGTACTTGCTGGTCACCGAACCTTTGGCATGCCCCACGAGCGCAGCGATGGTTACCTCGGTAAAGCCGAGGTCGTTGGCGATACTCGCGAAGCTATGACGTAGAACGTGCGGGGTGATGTCCCATAGCGGGGAGTGTTCAAAGATGGGCTTCCATCGATTTGGGAAGCTGCCGAACGCATTGTCATCGCCTTGCCCCGGGAGCACGTATGTGCAGGAAGTATCTTTTCACTGGCGCGAGCATTCTGATCGTCGCGTGCCACCATCGCAGCAGCCCTAGGGCGGCATGAAGATGTGCCGCGTCGAACCATCTCGATCTTCACGGCCTGGAGCAGCGGCGATGGCGCAACGTTGCGCTCAGAACCATAGCGCAGACTCCAGTACGCGCGGCGAGAGGTTGATCGGCGCGCCGCAGTCCTGCAAGAAAGCGACACGATGACGAATTCGCCCTTGATCCTGCCGGACGCTGCCGAGGGACGCTGGCTCCTGGTCGTGGTCGGTCGTCTCGATGGAACGTCGCTGCCCCCCAAAGGACTCTTTTGCGAGCCTGTCCGCGGCTACATCGACGACATCGGCTTTTGCAGCGTCCTGGATCGGGCTTTGACGCAGCGACCGCCGCGCTACGACATCGTCCCTTACGATCACATGTGTTCGGACCGCTCCTTCTTTTTTCGGCCGGACGAGAGCGGCAGCTCACTGGGCAGCGTCGAGGTGAAGGAGGCACTGGTCTACGATCAGTACATGCGAGGCGACATCGACTTCACGGGCTTCAGGGTGACCATCTCGCTACGAGAGCAGGCCTACCAAGCCTATCTGAGTCATGTCGGCTTGATGCGGCAACCTGAGCTGCGCGATCGCGAGTCCTGGGATGGCCGCCTTCTCTTCCGCATCCCCTCGCGTCCTTTCGCGTTTCCCATGCCGCGCGGAAACTCCGATCCGTGGACGTTCGGAAAACGGGTGGTCGACCCATTGCAGGTGATCGCTCGCTTCGCCTTCGACGAGATCGAAATCCAACTGCTGCGTGACGACCGAGGCCGCCGCGTGACCATGGGCGAGGCTGCGTGCGACGGAGATCCCGGCTGGCAGGCGCCCTTGCGTCTGCGGGCCTGACGCGCAGCGCGCCTCAGCCGCGCACCACGCCGGCCCGCGCCTTCAGGAACTCGCGCGCGACGATCAGCTTCTGCACTTCGGTCGCGCCTTCGTAGATGCGCAGCGCGCGGATCTCGCGGTAGAGGCTCTCCACGATCTCGCCCTTGCGGACGCCGCGGCCGCCGAACATCTGCAAGGCGCGGTCGATGACGCGCTGGGCGGTCTCGGTGGCGGCGAGCTTGGCCATCGCCGCCTCGCGCGTGGTCGGCAGCTTCTGCACGTCGCGGCGCCAGGCCGCGCGGTAGGTCAGCAGCGCCGCGGCATCGGTCTCGGTCGCCATGTCGCCGAATGCGGCCTGCGTCATCTGCAGGTCGGCCAGCGCGCCGCCGAAGATCTGCCGGCTCGAGGCATGCGCCTGCGCCTCGTCGAGGGCGCGGCGACCGAAGCCGAGGGCCGCAGCCGCCACCGAGGCACGGAAGATGTCGAGCGTCTGCATCGCCAGCTTGAAGCCGCCGCCGGGCGCGCCGAGCCGGCGGCTGGCCGGGATGCGGCAATTCTGCAGGCGGAGCGTCGCCAGGGGATGCGGTGCGATCACCTCGATGCGCTCGGCGACGGAGAAACCGGGATCATCTGGAAACACGACGAAGGCGGAGATGCCGCGCGCGCCCGGCGCCTCGGCGGTGCGGGCGAACAGCGTGTAGACGTCGGCGATCCCGCCATTGGAGATCCAGGTTTTCTCGCCATCGAGCACGTAAGTATCGCCGTCCAGCCGCGCCGCGCAGGCCATCGCGGCGACGTCGGAGCCCGCCTCCTTCTCGGACAGCGCGAAGGCCGCGAGCCATTCGCCGGAGCGCACCTTGGGCAGCACGCTGGCACGCAGCTCCGGCGAGCCGCCGAGCGCGATCGCGCCGGAGCCGAGGCCCTGCATGGCGAAGGCGAAATCGGCGAGGCCGTCGGCATAAGCGAGGGTTTCGCGCGACAGGCAGATCGCGCGCGAGTCGATCGCGCCGGCATCCGCATCGGGCGCCACGACGGCGCTGTCGAGCAAGCCTGCGGCACCAAGCGCGCGCACGATCTTGCGGCAGGCGGTGTCGACGTCGCCGTGATCGACGTCGTCGAGGACGCCGGAGCCGACGAAGCGGTCGAGCTGGTCGCAAAGGGCGCGGTGACGCGGCTCGAAGAACGGCCAGTCGAGCCAGTCGCGGGGGATCACCTTCGCCGATGCACTCATGATGGACCTGTCCGCCAGATTATTTTAAGTATAAAATAATTGGCAATCGATCGGCTTGTCAAGGTTCCGGCAGCGTCATCCGCGACCCGCCGCGTCCGGTGCGCTTCACTCCGCCGCCTTGCCGAGCTTGCCGAACACGCGCGTCGGCGCCGGGAAGCCGCAGGACGTGCCGTCGGTGATCTTGACCTGATCCTCCCACGGCAATCGATAGGTGCCGGCGACCATGTCGTGCATGAAGGTGTAAGGGCAGTCCATCGCGCCGCCTTTCACCGCGACATAGCCGCGGTGCCAGAGCTGATAGATGTTGTTCTCGACGCCCCAGTTGATGCGGGCCTCGCGCACGAGATCGGGGCGCACCTCGGCGGTGATGATCTCGTCGGGCCGCCCCGTCGTGCCGTGCGCGAGAATGCTGCCGTCGAAATTGACGATCATGCCCTCGCCCATGGAATCGAACGAGCCATCGGAGCCGCACATGCAGACATTGGCGGTGACCATCAGGTTCTGGAACGCGTTGGCCTGGTTGGTGAAGCGCCAGCTGTCGCGGATCGGCGCGGTGTAGCCGGCGGTGCGGATCATGATCTCGGCGCCCTTGTAGGCGCATTCCCGCGCCATCTCCGGGAACATGCCGTCATGGCAGATGATGAGTGCGATCTTGGCGCCACGCGGTCCCTCGATCACGGGGATGCCGAGATCGCCGGGCTCCCATGGCTCGACCGGAATCCACGGATGGAGCTTGCGGTAATACAGCTTGATGTCGCCGTGGTCGTCGATGATCAGACCCGAATTGTAGGGGTTGCCGTCGGGGTTGTGCTCCATGATGGAGAAGCAGCCCCAGATCCTGTTGTCGATGCAGGCCTGCCTGAAGGCTGCGACCTCAGGCCCGTCGCGCCGGCACATGATCTCCGGATTGGTGTCCATCGACAGGCCGTGCAGCGAGTACTCGGGGAAGACGACGAGATCCATGGTGCCGAGATTGCGCCGGGCCTTGCCGACCATCCAGACGATCTTCTCGGTCTGCCGCGCGAGGTCCTCTTTGGTCGCGACCACGGGAAGCTGAAGCTGCACCAGCCCGATGACCACGCCGTTGTCGGATTTGTTGAGACCACCTAAGCCGTTCATGCCGGACCTCCCAGAATGTCGCCGCTGCGCGAGACGTTGCCCAAGACAACCACGATTTCACGAGAGTCGCGCGCCGATATTTCAGCCCGCCATTTGCCGCTTGCGGAGGCAGACGCCGCCGGCGTTTCGGGAGTCAGATGACAGATGATCGTTGCAGGCGCGCTTGGAACCGCGTCAGCGCGCGGCCGAAAACGGCCGCATCACCGGTCGCGCGCGCCAGCACCAGTGCGCCCTGGATGCCGAGCACCACCTCCTCGGCGCTATCGGCGGCCCGCGCCGCCGGCCAGCCGCCGCGGACCAGCGCCTCGCGCAAGGCCTCGATCCAGCGCGTGAAGTAGCTGGCGATGGCGGCCGCGAAACGATCCCGCGTCTCGTCGAGCGCAAACGCCCCGACGAGGCAGACGCGGCGGCCGGAGCGGAAATAGCCGTCGACGCCGCGCCACATCCGCGGGATCGACTGCTCCGGCGGATCATCGCGCAGCGGCGCATAGATCTCGCGCTCGAACCAGGCGTCGACATGCGCCAGCACCGCGCGCCCCATCTCGTCCTTCCCGCCTGGAAAGAAGTGATAGAGGCTGCCTTTGCCCAGTCCCGTCGTCTCGGTGATCCGGCTGAGCGAGGTGCCCTCGAAGCCGAACTCGCGGAACACCTCGGCGATCAGCGGGATGACGTCAGCGCGCTCGTTGAGCGTCCGCATGGCTCTGCCTGCTTCAAAGTCCCAATTCGGTCAGGCCGGGATGATCGTCCGGCCGGCGCCCGAGAGGCCAGTGGAATTTGCGATCGTCCGCCTTGATCGGCAGGTCATTGATGCAGGCGTAGCGGCGCTGCATCAGCCCCTGCGCATCGAACTCCCAGTTCTCATTGCCATAGGAGCGAAACCAGTTGCCGCTGTCGTCGTGCCACTCATAGGCGAAGCGCACCGCGATCCGGTCGTCGCTGTGGGCCCAGATCTCCTTGATCAGGCGGTAGTCGAGCTCCTTGGCCCATTTGCGGGTGAGGAAGGCGACGATCTCGGCACGGCCGGTGATGAACTCGGCGCGATTCCGCCACCGGCTGTCGGGCGTGTAGACCAGCGACACGCGCTCGGGGTCGCGGCTGTTCCAGCCATCCTCGGCCATGCGCACCTTCTGGGTCGCGGTCTGCAGCGTAAACGGCGGGGCGAGAGTGCTCACGGGACATCTCCTTGTGTACCAACTCGCATACTCTGTACCGATTGGTACAGATCGTCAAGCCGCTTATATCGAACGGAGCGCCCGACACAAGCTCGGCCGTACGCAATCCGCGTCAACGCGCGAAGCCTATGCCTGCGGTGCCCCTCTACCGAATGCGCGCGCCGCGACAGTCAGAACCCTTGTGTGCTCAGCGGAAATTCGATGTTCTGCTAAGGGAACCGACCGCGCCGCGGGGGCGACACGGTCCGCCGGCTACACTTTTGAGGATATCGGACATGTCGATGCTCACGCCGCACGGCGAGTGCCTGCTGTGGACACCTGAGCTGATCTGGGTGAACACGGTGTCCGACATCCTCATCTCGTTCGCCTTCTTCACCATCGCGTTCGTGCTCGCCTTCATCGTCTATCGCCGCCGCGACTTTCAGTTCAGCTACATCTTCTGGGCCTTCGCGCTGTGGGTGTCCGTGTGCGGGATGACACGCCTCATCGAGGTGCTCACGATCTGGGTTCCGGCCTACAGCCTGGAGGCGGCCACCAAGGGCTTCCTGGCCTTCATGTCGATCGGCATCGCCTCGGCGCTGCTGCTGATGCTGCCGCGGGTGCTGACGATGCCGTCCCGCGCCGAGCTGCGTAACGCCTATGCGCAGCTCGAGGAGGAGACGCGGCAGCGGCGCACCGCCGAAGCCATGGTCAAGCGCTTCCAGGAGATCGAGGCCACCGAGGCGCAGGTGCGGCAGGCACAGAAGATGGAAGCGATCGGTCAGCTCACCGGCGGCGTCGCCCACGACTTCAACAACATCCTGACCGTGATCACCGGCACCATCGAGATCCTGGCCGACGCGGTGAAGGACCGTCCGCAGCTGGTGCAGATCACCAGCCTGATCAACTCGGCGGCGGCGCGCGGCGCCGATCTGACGAAGCACCTCCTGGCCTTCGCCCGGCGCCAGCCGCTGCAGCCGCGCAGCGTCGACATCAACGGCATGGTGGTCGACACCGCCCGCCTGCTGCGCCGGACGCTCGGCGAGCAGATCGAGATCGAATCCATGCTGGCGCACGATTCGGCGCCGGCCATGATCGACCCCAGCCAGCTGTCGACCGCGATCCTGAACCTCGCGCTCAACGCGCGCGATGCCATGCCGGACGGCGGCAAGCTGACCCTGGAAACCAAGAACGTCCTGCTCGACGCCGCCTATGCGCGCATGAACCCGGAGGTGATCCCCGGCAATTACGTGATGATCGCGGTCAGCGACACCGGGGAGGGCATCCCCGCCAACCTGCTCGACAAGGTGTTCGAGCCGTTCTTCACCACCAAGGATGTCGGCAAGGGCGTCGGCCTCGGGCTGAGCATGGTCTACGGCTTCGTCAAGCAGTCCAACGGACACATCAAGATCTACAGCGAGCCGGGGCACGGCACCTCGGTCAAGCTGTACCTGCCGCAGGCCAATACCGATGCGGATGCGGCACTATCAACCGTCAGCGCCGAGGGCATGGAGCGCGGCGACGAGACGATCCTGATCGTCGAGGACGATTCGCTGGTGCGCGAATATGTCATCGCCCAGATCAAGCGGCTCGGCTACACCACGCTCGCGGCCAGCAAGGCCGACGAGGCGCTCGCCCTGATCGATAGTCCGGTCCGCATCGACCTTTTGTTCACCGACATCATCATGCCCGGCGGCATGAACGGCCGCCAGCTCGCGATCGAGGCGCTGAAGCGGCGTCCCAGCCTCAAGGTGCTGTACACGTCCGGCTATACGGAGAACGCGATCGTTCACCACGGCCGCCTCGATGCCGGCCTGCTGCTGCTCACCAAGCCGTATCAGAGCGCCGATCTCGCACGCATGCTGCGGACCGCACTGAACTCTTGACCGTGCGATGCGCGACGCATGATCCGGCTTGCGGGCACGCGCGTTTCCGGGCGGTGATGCGCACCTTCTTGCGGAGCTGAGGGACTTGAATGGCCGAGATGTTTTCACGCGGGCTGGCCGCCGTGCAGGCCTATGCGTCGGCCGATGACCCGCAGTCCGACATCGCCGCCAAGGTCGCGTTGGTCATCGTCTCCAACCAGCCGTTCTATCCGCTCTATCTCCATGCCACCGTGGGCACGGCGGCGTGGCCGGCCTGGCTGACGCTGCTCACGGCGCCATTGTTCGCCAGCGCGCCTATGCTCGCGCGGCGCAATCCGTTCGCCGGCCGCGCCCTGATGGTCCTGACCGGCACGGTCAACACGGTGTTCTCCGTCAAGCTGTTCGGCGTGCAGAGCGGCGTCGAGCTGTTCTTGCTGCCTTGCGCCCTGCTCGGCGCGCTGCTGTTCCGGCCAGCGGAACGCCTGATGTCGTTGCCTTTGTTGGGACTGCCATTCGTGTCCTATCTGCTGATCGATCCCCGCCTTGGCGAGCCGCTGATGAAGGTCGCCGACTCCAATTTCGCGTCGCTCGTCGCGATCAACGCGACCAGCGTCGGCGCGCTGACGGCCCTGATCGGGATCCTCGCTGCCGCACGCATGGCGGCGCAGTAAGGCGCAGCAAGCCCACCTCGTCCCTGCTCAAGACTTCGACGCCCAGATCGGCCCTGGCGCGCCGCCGCTGCGGCGGCGGTGCCACATCTGGTCGTAGAGATCCTGCAGCGACCGGGCATAGGCGGCAGCGTCGAACAGCGGCGCGGCCAGCCGGTTGCGCCAGAGCCTGGCCTTGGCCGCCTGCAGCAGATCCGGCTCGGCGGCGAGCGTCAGCGCCACCGCCAGATAGTCGGCCTCGTCCGATGCAATGAGCTCGGGACATCCGACCGCATGTAACAGGCTGCCGGCGACCCGCGAGGCAAACGTGTGCCCGGCGCAGCTCACGATCGGCACGCCAGCCCACAGCGCGTCGCTCGCCGTGGTGTGGGCGCCATAGGGCGCGGTGTCGAGCACGAGATCGGCGAGCTGGAGCCGGCGCAGATGCTCGCCTTGCGTCGCTTCCGGCGCGAACACCAGGCGACCGGGCGCCACGCCGCGCCGAAGCGCCTCGCCGCGCAGATTGCCCTCGGCCCGATCGGACGCCAGCAGCCACAGCACGCTGTCCGGCGTCGCGTCGAGCAGGCGGCACCACAGGTCGAACACCGCGGGCGTGAACTTGTAGGCCTGGTTGAAGCAGCAGAACACGATGCCGGCGTCCGGCAGGCCGACCTCCGCACGGGTCGGCGCCGGGCCCAGTGCTGCCCGGCCGTGCGGCTGGTACGAATGCGGCATGTAGGCAAAACTCTCCGAATAATCGGCCGCAACGGCCAGCGGTGTCATGAACGGATCGGTGATCATGTAGTCGCAGATGCCGCCGCCCAGCGTCCCGGGATAGCCGAGGAAATTCACTTGGACCGGCGCCGGATGCAGCATCAGGATTCCGGTCCGAGCACCGCGCGTATAGCCCTTGAGGTCGACCAGAATATCGATCTGCGCGGCATGCACCGCGGCTGCGGCGGCGCTGTCGTTCAGCGCGGTCACGTCATGGAAGCCGTCGAAGACGGCGTGCAGCCGGCCCCGCATGGCGCCGCGATCGTCGGCGCCGAATGAGAAGGCGTGCAGCTCGCAGCGATCGCGGTCATGCGCCTCGAGCGCTTCGATCAGCAGATGCGCCGTGGCGTGGTCGTGGAAGTCGTTTGAAAGGTATCCGACACGAAGCTTGTCGCGGAATGTCAGATCGAAGCGAAAATCCAGCCGCGCCCGCTCAGCGCCGCTGGCGGCGATCCGGTCGCGGGTCCACAACTCGGAGCAAAGGCGATGCTCGCCGGCGCTCATGCC
Organism: Bradyrhizobium sp. SZCCHNR1051; assembly: GCF_032489615.1. Lineage (NCBI taxonomy): Bacteria > Pseudomonadati > Pseudomonadota > Alphaproteobacteria > Hyphomicrobiales > Nitrobacteraceae > Bradyrhizobium > Bradyrhizobium sp. SZCCHNR1051. The sequence continues at coordinate 291,552 of NZ_JAUEYJ010000005.1, forward strand.
GGGCACCGAGAGCAGCAGGAATGGCGGAATCTGCCCCGATCGCGCCTGCGCCAGCGACAGCCGGGCATCGGTCGACGACCGGGCGAAATCATCCCAGGCACACATGCCGCGGTCGCGCCCGAGCGATCTCATTCAGGTCCATCCATGGCGGAGGCTGAAATCAGACCCAGCAAGTCCTGCGCCAGACCCCGGTCGGCAGATGATATGGAGACGCGCTGTGACAACTCCCTCGCTGTAGCTCGGGCGCCGATCGCGCCGCGGGAATGACGCGCTGTGTCCGAAGAACTACGCGGCCGCCATCTGCCGGTGCGACGGCCGATAGGAGGCCCCGTGATGGCTCATATTGTAGTTGATGTTCGCCGGCGGTTGCGACGGCGCCTGGCGAGCGACGAAATAATCCTCGAGCTCGGCGACCGCACGGCTTTCCCATTCGGCGGCCTGCATCAGCAGCGAGTCGCGCTGATGCGGGCGAAATGCCGCGGTCTGGCGGTACAAGGAGGCGATGGTCCGATAGCGCCTTACGTTCTCGAGAACCGCTTCCCCGTTCATGATGCACTCCCCTCTCCGTCCTCCAGGACGCGCCGAAGGTGCACGTGCGCGCTTTGCGAAATCGTTAGCGGGCGGGACAGCGTGTCCGGATGGTTGGCGAATCGTTGCCTAACGCACTGCGGCGGATTGTCCGGTTCGTGGAAAGAGGTCGGTATCAGTTGACCGCCCATCCGGATTTACAATGACTTAAGGTTAAGACCATACGCGCAGAAAGTGACGCCGTCACAGACACCTACGATCACGAGTGTTGTAGTTGGACTACAGCCTAACAGGCCAAATTGTGAGAAAAGCTTGTCTCAATGTTGCACATTTTAATTGAGGATTGTGACCGATGAAGACCCTTGCCTCAGCCGTCTCTTTGCTCCTCGCCAGCTCGCTCGGCGCATTCGCCGCGGATCTGCCGGCCCGCTACACCAAGGCTCCTCCCCCGGCCGTGATCTACAATTGGACCGGCTTCTACTTCGGCGGCAGCGTAGGCTACGGCTGGGGCCGGTCGAACTTGAACACGACGCTGGACCAGACCAGCAGCTGGGCGGTCGAAGGCGCCGCCTTCCAGAATCAGTTCGTCAACATCAGCAACAACCGGCTCAATCCAGCCGGCGTGCTCGGCGGTCTGCAGGCCGGCTACAACTGGCAGAGCGGTGCCGGCGTCTTCGGCATCGAGGCCGACATCAACGGATCGGACCTCAACAAACGGACGGTCTACACGGCGGCCAACCCGCCCACGACCCGCACCTTCAACGAGAGCATCCGGAACGACTGGTTCATGACCCTGCGCGGCCGCGCCGGCTACGCGGTCGATACAACGCTGTTCTACGTCACCGGCGGTCTCGCCGTCGGCAACGTCAAGGGCAGCTGGGATCTGACTTCGGCGAACGGCTACACCAAGACCGCCTCGGCCAACGAGACGCGGGTCGGCTGGACGGTCGGCGCCGGTGTCGAGCATGCGTTTGCGCCGAACTGGACCGTCAAGGCAGAGTATCTCTACACCGACCTCGGCAGCATCAACTACACTTCGGCCTACGTCCCGGGCAGCACCTTCGCCCCGCCCGGCTCGAACTACGTCGAGCGCCTGTCCCAGGACTTCTCATTCCACACGGTCCGGGTCGGCGTGAACTACAAGTTTGGTGGCCCGGTGGCCGCGCGCTACTGATCGCCGTCATCCATAGCGACGCCATTCAAGGAAAAGCCTCGGCCCAGTGCCGAGGCTTTTTTGTTGGGGTCGAGGGCAGGTCAGGCCGCCGCGATCGCCGCCCGGAAGCGCCGCAAGGTCAGCGCCAGGACCACGGCGCCGATGGCGGCGACTGCAGCGAATTGCGGCCACACCACATCGATGCCGGCGCCGCGATAGAGGATCGACTGGGCGAACGACACGAAATGCGTCGACGGCGACGCCTTCATGATCGTGGCGAGCCACACCGGCTGGCTTTCCACTGGCGTCATCCCGCCCGACAACAGGTTCATCGGCACGGCGACGAGGATATAGAGCAGGCCCAGCTGGGGCATCGATCGCGCGATGGTGCCGAGAAACAACCCGACGGCGGTCGCGAAGAACAGATAGAGCACGGTGCCCACCATGAACAGCGGGATCGAGCCCATGATGGGCACGTGCAGATACCACCGCACGACGGCATAGAGCGCGGTGGCGACGGCGACCGCGATCACCAGCGCGTTGGCCCAGATCTTCGACATCGCGATCTCGAATGGCGACAGCGGCATGACCAGCAGATGATCCATGGTGCCATGCTCGCGCTCGCGCACCAGCGCCGCGCCGGCCAGGATGATCGCAAGCATGGTGACGCTGTTGATGATGCCCATCACGCCTTCGAACCAGGCGGTCGTGACATTGGGATTGAACGCGATCCGCGTCACCAGATTGACCGGGGAGGGCGAGGATGTCTCGGATCGGGCCACGAACCAGGCGACCTCGGTGTTGATGATCTGCAGCGCATAGCCGGATCCGATTCCCGCCTGGATCATCGCGGTCGCATCGACGTTCAGCTGCACCGACGGCCTCCGCCCGGCAAGGACGTCGCGCTGGAAGTTCGGCGGGATGTCGAGCACGAACGTGAAGCGGCCGCTGTTCATGAGCCGCTCCACCTCGCCCTGGCTGATGTAGACAGGCGGCTGGAAGTAAGGCAGCTGGAATACGCTGGCGATCCGACGCGACAGCTCGGAGCTGTCCTCATCGACGACGGCGATCGAGGCGCGATGCAGCTCCTGCGAGCTGCTCTGCGCCTGGCTGATCACCGCCACCGTGAACGAATAGATCACGAGCCCGATCAGCACGACGTCGCCGAACAGGCTGCGCAGCTCCTTGGTTCCGAGCCAGAACACGTTGGAGAGCGAGCGCATCATGGCTCACGCCTCCTGCTTTGGCAGCATCACCAGGCTGAACCCGGTCAGGACGGGAATGAAGATCAAAAGGATCAGGATGTCGGCGCCGACATCGGCAAAGCCCAGCCCCTTGGTGAAGGTGCCGACCGCGATCGGGCGGTAGTACGTCATCGGGAAGACCATGCCGATCAGCTTGGCCACACCGGACAGCGACGACACCGGGACCAGCATGCCCGAGAACTGCGTGGCGGGCAGCACGGTGAGGATGGCGGTCCCGAACAGAGCCGCAATCTGGGTGCGGCAGAAGGTCGAGATCAGCATGCCGAAGCCGGTGGTGGTGACGACATAGACGAACGTACCGACCATCAGCGGCAGAAGGGCCCCCTTGAGGGGCACGCGGAACAGGACCGTCGCCATCACATACATCAGCACGAAGTTCACCAGCGCGACGGCGATGTAAGGCAGCTGCTTGCCGAGCAGGAATTCGAGCCGCGTCACCGGCGTGACATAGAGATTGGTGATCGACCCCAGCTCCTTTTCGCGCACGACCGCGAGCGCCATCAGGATGGCCGGAAACAGCGCGAGCAGCAGAGCGATCGTGCTTGGGGCCATCGCGTAGATGCTGTCGAAGGATTGGTTGTACTTGAACCTGATCTCGACATTGACCGACGAGGCCGGCAACGGCTGCGTCGTCTTGACGGCGGGATCGGAGAGATAGAGCTGATGCGTGCCCTCGAGATATCCGCGAATGGTTTCGGCGCGGAACGGCATCGCGCCGTCGATCCAGGCCGACACGAAGGCCGGCCGGCCGCGCTTGATATCGACACCGAAGTTCGGCGGGATTTCGATCGAGGCCTTGATGTCGCCGCTCTTCATCCGCCGTTCGAGCTCGGCATAGTCCGCGAGCGGTGGCCTTTCGACGAAATAGCGCGAGCCTCTGAGCTCCGACAGATAGGCACGGCTCTCCGGCGACTGATCGCGATCGAGCGCGGCGAAGGTCAGGTTGTTGACGTCCGTGGAGATGCCGAAGCCGATCACGATCATCAGGAACGCCGTTCCGAACAGCGCGAACATCAGCCGGATCGGGTCCCGGATCAGCTCGAGACCTTCGCGGATCGTATAGGCGAGCAGCCGCCGCAGACTGAAGGCGGCCTGCCCCCGGTCGTCCTGCGGCCGATCGACGAGACGCGGATCGGGCTTCGCCTGGGTCAGCGTGACCGGCGGATCGGCGACGCCGGCATCCTGCTCGAGGAAGGCGATGAACGCCTGCTCCAGCGTCTGCGCGCCCTTGGCGCGGATCAGCCCGTCCGGCGTATCGGTCGCCAGCACCCGCCCCTCATGCATCAGCGACAGCCGGTCGCACCGCGCCGCCTCGTTCATGAAATGCGTGGAGACGAAGATCGTCATCTCATCCTGACGCGAAAGTTCGATCAGCAGGCGCCAGAACTGATTGCGCGCGACCGGATCGACGCCCGACGTCGGCTCGTCCAGGATCAGCAGATCGGGTCCGTGGACGATCGCCACCGCGAGCGACAGGCGCTGGCGGATGCCGAGCGGAAGATCGGCCGCGAGGCTGTCGATATGGTCGGTGAGGTCGCAGCGCTCGACCAGTTCGGCAATCCGCTTCCCGGCAGCGGCCAGCGGCAGATGGAACAGCCGCGCATGCAGCACCAGGTTCTGCCGCACCGTGAGCTCGCCATAGAGCGAGAAGGCCTGTGACATGTAGCCAACGCGGCTGCGCGATTCATGATTGCCGGCCTCCATGGAGCGGCCGAAGATCAGCGCCTCTCCTTCGGTGGGCGGCAGCAGCCCCGTCAGCATCTTCATCGTCGTGGTCTTGCCGCAGCCGTTCGAGCCGACGAAGCCGAAGATCTCGCCCTTGCGGATCTGGAAATTCACGCGGTCGACCGCGGTGAAATCGCCGAAGCGGCAGGTCAGGTCGCGCGCGACGATCACGGTCTCTTGGCTGCCGTCGAGCTCGGACTTCGCCGGCATCTCGGCCCGGTCGCGCGCCGGGCGGTCGGGCAGCAGCGCGACGAACGCGTCCTCGATCGACGCCGCCTTGGTCTGCGCCTTGAGCTCCGCCGGCGTGCCGGTCGCGAGGATGCGCCCGTCGTTCATCGCGATCAGCCAGTCGAAACGCTCGGCCTCCTCCATATAGGCGGTCGCGACGATGACGCTCATGTCCGCCGTGCTGCGCGCGCGCAGGCGGTCGATCAGGTCCCAGAATTGCCGGCGCGACAGCGGATCGACGCCGGTGGTCGGCTCGTCAAGGATGAGAAGATCGGGATCATGGATCAGCGAGCAGCACAGGCCGAGCTTCTGCTTCATGCCGCCGGACAGCTTTTTCGCCGGCCGGTCGGCGAAATCGGACAGCGCCGTCGCTTCCATCAGCTCGGCGATGCGCCACTCGCGCTCGGACCTCGACTGGCCGAACAGCCGGGCAAAGAACGCGATGTTCTCGCGCACGCTGAGATCGGGATAGAGATTCTTGCCGAGGCCCTGCGGCATGTAGGCGATCCGCGGACACACCTGGGTGCGGGCGCGCCGGTCCGCCATGTCGACGCCGAGCACGCGCGCCGGCCCGCCCTGGATCGCGCGCGCGCCGGCCAGGATCGACAGCAGCGACGACTTGCCGACGCCATCGGGACCGATGAGCCCGACAACGCGGCCGGTGGGAATATCGATCGAGACATCGTCGAGCGCGACGACGTCTCGATAGCGCTGCGAGACGTTCCTGACGATCGCGACCGGAGGCGCATCGCCGATCGTGTCAGCCGTCATGGCGACACTTGCAGACGCGCCGGCCATGCGACGTCCGGATTCCACCGGACATACGCCACGCCCGGCAACCCGCTCCTCACGGCATCGGCGTGCGCGGCCAATCTGTCCTGATCGACGCGCACACGGATGCGAAACATCAGCTTGTCGCGCTCGCTCCGGGTCTCGACCGTCTTCGGCGTGAACTGCGCCTGGCTCGCCACGAACGACACTTTCGCCGGGATCGGACGATCCGGATAGGCGTCGAGCACGATGCGCGCCTCGGTGCCGATCTTGACCTTGCCGACCTCCTCGGTCGGCAGGAACACGTCCATGTAGACATAACCGATGTCGAGCATGGTGAAGATCTTGCCTCCGACGGCGAGGACTTCGCCGACATTGGCGAGACGATATTGAATGCGGCCGGGCTTCGGCGCGATCAGGGAGTTGTCGGCGATCTGGACGGTGTAGAGCGCGACGTCGTGACGAACCGCTTCGAGCCCGCGTTCGGCTTCGAAAATTCGCGCCTGCGCGCCGGCGAGGCCGGCGGTGGCATTGTCGAGCGCCTGCTGACGCTGATCGGCCAGCTCGCGTGTGGTCCAGCCGTTCTGCAGCAGGCTGCGCGTGCGCTCCATCTCCTGCTCGGCGAGCGTCTTGTGCGCCTGCAATTGCGCGAGATTGGCGCGGGCCTGATCGACGACGTGCTGCGCCTGCTCGGCCTGGGCCTGCGCCTTCGACAGCGACTGCTGCAGCTCCTTCGTGTCCATCCGCGCCACGATCTGCCCGGCCTCGACGCGATCACCGATATCGGCGCGCAGCTCGGCGACGCGCCCGGCAAATTTGGTCGCGATGTCGATCTGGTCAGCCTCGATGCGACCGTTGCTGACGCTGATGCCGAGCGGCAGCGGCGGATGCAGCCGCTGCCACCAGACATAACCGCCACCGCCGGCGACTCCGCCAGCGAGCACGAGCAGCAGAAGCGGCCACAACGCCCACCTGCGCCGCGGCTGATGGGACACGGGAACAGGCACCGCCGACGCGGGAACGACAGCGCCGGGCTCAGCACGCACGTCCTGAACGGGCCGGATGTCGCTGACGAGCTCGGATTCCTGCTGATTCATTCCAAAAACGCCTTCGTCGCTGAAGCAGGCGTTCCGTTTGCCATACGCACGCAGAAATCCGTTGACGCAGCTCAATCGCCATCAGGCGGCACGCGCCGGCGGCTCAGCCAGCCAATCACATTTCAGTTATGGCGTTGGTCGATGCTCAAGCGTTCATCAGGGGCTGAACGTCGCGAGCTGTGCGGCGAGCGCCTCGCGAACGCGCGCGACGACGTCGGCATAGTCACGTCGCGCATCCTGGCGGAACAGCCGCACGCTCGGATACCACGGACTGTCGTCACGGCCGAGCAGCCAGCGATAGTCCGGCGTGAAGGGCAGCATGATCCAGGTCGGCTTGCCCAGCGCGCCGGCCAGATGCGCCACGCTGGTATCGACGGTGATGACGAGGTCGAGATTATCGATCAGCGCCGCGGTATCGACGAAGTCACCGATGTCGGCGGTGAGATCGAGAATATCGTCGCGCGCGGCGAGCGCGGCCTTGTCGGACGGCCGAGGCTCCTTCTGCAGACTGACGAACCGCGCGCCGATCTCGAACAGCGGCGCGAGCGTCGGCAACGGCATCGAACGGTTGTGATCGTTGAGATGCGCGGGGTTGCCCGACCAGACCAGGCCCACCCGCAAGCGGTCATGCGGACCGAGTCGCTGTTCCCAGATCGCCCGGCGCGCCTCGGGAGGGCGCGGCAGATAGCACGGCGCGGCAGGGATCGTGTCGAGCCGAGTGTCAAACGCGAGCGGCAGGCTCGACAGCGGACAGTGATAGTCGATGGCAGGCAACGCATCGATGCCGCGGGCACGACACTGCGCCACGCCATCCAGGCCGGACAGAAGCGGCTGCAGCGGCGCGTCGACCTCGAGCACGACGCGCGCGCCCTGCGCGGCCACCATTGTGGCGTAGCGCGAAAACTGGATCGTGTCGCCGAGCCCCTCGTCGCTATGGAGCAGGATCGTCTTGCCGGCGAGGGGCGCATCCGCAAGCCACAGCGGCGCCTCGAAGGTGCGCTCGACGAAGCCGACGGCGCGACATTTTCGTCCCCATTCGCGCGCCGCCCAGCCACGGGCGAAGTCGCCGGTCAACAGCCGGAACAGCGCCGCGTTCCAGTGCGCATCGGCCAGATCAGGCTTCAACGCGACGGCGCGATCGAAGCTTTCGAACGCCTCTGCGAAGCGATGCAGCTCGGCCAGCGACGTGCCGCGATGATTGTGGAAATCCGCGGTCTGCGGCCGGAGCGCGATCGCCTTGTCGAACATGGCGACGGCGTCATCATGACGGCCGAGGTTCTGCAGGATGCATCCATAGCCATTGGCGAAGTCGGGATTGTCAGGCGCCAGCACCTGCGCGCGATGGCCGAGAGTCTCGGCTTCCTGGTAGCGGCGCAGCCGCCGCAGCGCGATGCCCTTCAGGTACAGCACGCCCGCCTGATCCGGCATCACCGCCAGCGACTGCCCGAAGCGCGAGATGGCCTGCTCGTAGTGGCCAGCATCGAAATGAAGCGCTCCGGCCTTGTTGGCCGCCTCGACATGATCTGGCTTGAGCTGTGCCATCTGATCGAAGGCCAGCGCCGCCTCGTCACGCCGGCCCTGGGCTTCGAGCACCTCGCCGAGACGAAACCACGTCGCGGCACGATCGGGCGCGAGCTGCAGCAGCCGATCGCAGGCCAGCGCCGCCTCGGCGTGCCGCTCCCTCAGTTGCAGCAGTTCGCCAAGCGCATCCCAGCTCTCCACCGCATCCGGCTGCAGCTGCAGCGCGCGATCATAGGCCTTGATCGCTTCATCGACGCGGCCGGAGTCCCGCAGCGCCTGCGCCAAGCCGACGAAGGACTCCGCTGCGGAAACGTCCTGCCGAACGGCGCGGGCAAACCACTCGATCGCATCATCGGCGCGCCTGAGCGCCAGGCAGACCCGGCCCATCGCACGTAGCGCGTCGATGGAAGCCGCATCCAGCGTCAGGGCGCGGCGGCACGCATCCTCGGCCTGCTCGAGCTGTCCGGCGCGCAGCAGCCGCAGGGCGGCGGCACACAGCGCATCAGGCGTATCGCTGTGGCCCATCGATCCGGATTTGACCGGGGGCTTGCCGGCGGGCCGGCGCGGCTTGTGCTTCATCAGGGGATCTCTGCGCTCGTGCTGCAAGCGGTAGATGATTCCCCGATGCACGGAAAGATTGCGTGGGCGTCAGGAGACCGGTGCCGGCGCCAGCGGCACCGCCTCGAGGCCGCCGAAGCGACGCTCGCGGCCGCGGAACGAGGCGAGCGCCTGCGCCAGATCTGCGGCATCGAAATCGGGCCACATCCGCTGGGTGAAATGCAGCTCGGCATAGGCGCCTTCCCAGAGCAGGAAATCGGACAGGCGCTGCTCGCCGGAGGTGCGGATGATCAGGTCGACGTCGCGCAAGCCGGCTTCGCCCGTCACGAGGTCGGAGAACGCCGCACGCGTCAGGCCGTCGATCTCGCGGGCCTTCGCTGCGGCCTCGAGGATCGCGTCGCGCGCCGAGTAGTCGACGGCGATGCGCAGGTGCAGGGTGCTGCCATTGCGGGTTGCCGCTTCGGCCCGGCCGATGGCGTCGGCGATGCCGCCGGGCAGCCGGTCGCGGCGGCCGATCACCGTGAGGCGGACGCCGTTGCGCACCAGCGACTCCACCTCGCTGGCGAGATAGACCCGCAACAGCGCCATCAAGGCGGCGACCTCGGCACGCGGGCGTCGCCAATTGTCGCTGGAGAACGCATACAGCGTCAGCGTCCCGATGCCCTGGTCGGGCGCGGCTTCGACGACGCGACGGATCGCGTCGACGCCCGCCTCGTGCCCGCGCAGCCGCGACAAGCCCTTGCGCGTCGCCCAGCGGCCGTTGCCGTCCATGATGATGCCGACATGCAGGCCATCCGACACAGCAGGCGATTTCGGTTGCAGACTACTTTGCATTGCAAAGCTCCAGGTCAAAAAAATGCGATGCGCGATTCAGACGCGGCCGGGGATCAGGCCGACCGACGATGGCGTATGCTCCTTGCCGGCCGCGGCCGCGGCGTCGCGGACGAGGCGCTCGAGCACGGCGAGATAATCGAGGAAGCGGCGGCGTCCCGCCTTGGTCAGCCGACAAGTGGTGTGAGGGCGATTGCCCTCATAGCCCTTGGTGACCTCGACGAGGCCGGCCTCCTGCAGCACCTGCAGGTGCCGCGACAGATTGCCGTCGGTCAGCCCGCAGAGCTGCTTGAGGTCGGCAAAAGCGAGACCCTTCGGGTGCGCCATCAGCGAGGTGAGCAGGCCGAGCCGGGCCTTCTCGTGGATGACGCGATCGAGGCCGTCATAGGAGAACGGCGCGCTGCCGTCAGTCTTCGACATCGGACTCTCCGGTCGCAAAATACAGAATGCCCGCCATCAGCCCCTGTCCGATCGCGAACGGAAGCCCCATCGTCCATGGCGACAGCGCATGCGTGGCGCTGCCCACCAGCAGCACCGCGAAGCCGGCCAGAAAATAGAACGCGCCGGCCAGCGCCACCGTGCGCGGCAGCGAGCGCACCGACGCGAACACGCCGAGCGACATCAGGATCTGCCACAGGCCCGGCAGCATCCACAGCGCCTCCGGCGCGAACTTCCACAAGAGCACCGCGAGCAGCACGCCTGCGATGCCCGCCGGCAGGAACTGCTCGACCGCCTGGTGGATCATCGCGTCGGCAAGGCCGGAATGATGCCGGCGCGACCGCGCCCGCATCTCGAACCATATCATCGTCAGCGAGACACAGGCTGCCGCCGTCCATCCGAGCAGGAACGTCCACGCGTCCGCCGTCGGGTCGCGCAGAAACAGCTGCTGAAGCAGTGCCGTGACCAGCGCAACGGCCGAGGTCGCGGCCATCGTCGCCGGCCCGTAGCCGCGAAATGCCGTGCCCGCCGCAAGCTGGCTGCGGATCGCAATGATGTCCGCCAGCGCCTTGTCGAGGTCGCGCATGTCTCACCTGAAGCCGGGACCGGCTCGTTCAACTTTGCAATACAAAGTATATACGAACGCAAAGTCGATGCAAGCCCGCGCGAACCCGGAGCGCGCCTGCGTCAGCCGATCGGCCGCGCGTGCCGAGTTCGGTCGAGGGTGTCAGTAATACGAATAGCGGTGCACGCGGCGCGGCGGCGGCATGTCGACATAGACCGAGGGGCCGCGGCGGGCAGGATCGAACGCGACGCGCGGATTGATGCCACAGCCTGCATTGCGCCCGGAGGCGCTCGCCCGGCACTGCTCGAAGGTGTGATAGGAGCAGTCGCCGGGATAGCCGACGCCCCGGCCCTGCACACACCAGGGATAGTCGTAACCGCCTGCGGAGGCCGGCGCGATACCGCCACCAAGTGCAACGCCGACGAGGCCGGCTGCCATCATCATCACCTTGCGCATGATCTGTTCCTCTTCTGGCCGGAGGGTTGCACCACACCGGCATGGTCAAAAAACGACAAATCGGCGAAACGGATCACCAACCAAGGCAGTGACGTGTCGCATGCGCGGCACGCCGCCTTCAGCCCTCGACTCCCGTCTGGCGGGCCGGCGCCGCATCGAGAACATGTTGCGGCGGCCGACCAGCGATTGCGTCGCTTCGTCCTATTCGACCTTCAGGCCGGCGAACTCGACGACCTTCTTCCACTTCTCGGTCTCGGCGACGATCTGGGCGCCGAACTGCTCCGGCGACTGGATCAGCGGCTCGCCGCCGAGGTCGACCAGACGCGCCTTGATCTCTGGCTCGGCCAGGATGACGTTGACCTGCTTGTTGAGCTTCTCGATGATCTCCTTGGGCGTGTTCTTCGGCGCGCCGATGCCGAACAGCGCGCTCGCCTCGTAGCCGGGCACGGTCTCGGCGACGGCCTGGACGTCCGGCAATTGCGGCGAACGCTGCTGGGTGGTGACGCCGAGCGCCCGCAACGAGCCGGAGCGGATGTGCTGGATGATGGAGGGCATGTTGTCGAAGATGACCTGCACCTGGCCGCCGAGCATGTCGGTGATTGCGGGCGCCGCGCCGCGATAGGGCACGTGCTGCATCTTGGTGCCGGTCATCGCCATGAACATCTCGCCCGACAGATGCACCGAGGTGCCGTTGCCGGACGAGGCCATGTTCACCTTGCCGGGGTTCTCCTTCAGGTAGGCGATGAACTCGGCGACGTTCTTGGCCCCGATGTCCTTGTTGACGGTCATCACGTTGGGGACGCGGTTGAGCGAGGCCACCGGCGCGATATCGCGAACAAAATTGAACTTCAGGTTGGTGTAGAGGCTCGCATTGATGTAGTTGGCCGGATTGACCAGCAGCACGGTGTGGCCGTCGGCCGCCGCGTTCACGACGGCATCGGTGCCGATATTGTTGCCGGCGCCCGGCTTGTTCTCGACGATGAACTGCTGACCGAGCGCCTCGGACAGCCGCTGGCCGATCAGCCGCGCCAGGATGTCGGTCGCGCCACCCGGAGGATAACCCACCACGAAGCGGACCGGACGGGTGGGATAGTCGGCCGCGGACGCTTTGCCAACGGCAGCGATGGACGGAACGGCGGAGGCGATCAGACCAAGCGCGGTACGACGTGAAATCATGCGTTTCCTCAGGCATTATCGTTGAGCGGCGGCTAACGAGCCGCCGGGATCGACTGTAACAGAGTGCCGCGATGGCGGCGAGATCGATATCCAATCAGGAGGGAAGAGCCCCATGCCGATCAAGGTCGATGCGCTCGATCATCTGGTCATCAATGTCGCCGACGTCGACCGCACGACGGCGTGGTACCAACAGGTGCTGGGCATGACGGTCCAGGTGTTCGATCCCGGACAAGGCAAGGTGAGGCGCACGTCGTTGCTGTTCGGGAACCAGAAGATCAACGTGCGACCGAAGGACGCGGACAAGGTCGACTGGTTCACGGCTGACCATGTAGCGGCCGGCAGCGACGACCTCTGTTTCCTCACCGCCAGCACCCCAGACGAGGTGGTGGCGCATCTCACGGCGCTCGGCATCGCTGTCGAGGAAGGTCCGGTCGCCAAGCAGGGCGCACGCGGCACCCTGCGCTCGGTATATTGCCGCGACCCCGACGGCAGCCTGATCGAGATCTCCTCGTATCAGGATTGAACCGAGGCCGCCCTGAGGTCATTTCGTCACGGTCTCGCCGCTCTTGTCCATTTTCGCGACGATCTCGCTGCGCGACCATCCGGTCAGTTGCGCGAGATCCGTCGCCTGCGTGGCGAAACGTGCGGCGAGACTGTCCCGGTAGGTCTTCGCCGCGGCACAGGACGCCTCGCCGCGCCAGGGATGGTGCTGGACATAGCGGCCCTGGAAATTGCTGCGGTCCTTGGTCTCGGCGAAGACGATGTCCTCGGGGAAGGACTTCGCATCGTAGCGCACGTGCAGCCGGGTCACGAAGGCGTTGGCTCCGGCCGTGCCCCGGCGGAGGCTGAAGGCGGTGTCATCGTCGCTGCCGATCCAGCGCGCGCCGAGCACGACCAGCTCCTTGTTGCTCATCGGATCGGCGGCGCAGGGATCGCACCACGCCATGTCCCAGGCATATTCGACGAACACCGCCTGCATGTTCTCGCGCGCGACGGCCCGCTCGAACAGCGCCTTGTAGAACGGCCCGAACTCGTCCTTCACATAGAGCGGGACATCGATATCGGATGGGATCTTCACCGTGCGATAATTGGCCGCCTCGATGCGGCCACTCCTGGTGAGTGCATAGATGATCAGGTCCTGCGGTCCCCTGGCGTTGACCGTGCCGAGCCGCAGCGGCACCATGAACTTGAGACTCTGGTACCGCACCTGCAACGGCCGCAGGGTGCCGTTGCCGATGTTCTTCATCCGCTCGACATTGACCTTGGCCACGAAGAACCGCATGCCCTGCCTGATATAGCTGCCGAGCACCGCGTCCACGCCCTGCGGAATGCGATAATTGTTGTCGGTCAGCCAGCGCGTCAGCCCATCGCTCTCCTGCGCCGACAGGATCAGCACGTCGTATTCGGCGACGTCGTAGCTGGCCTCGACGGTGACGCCATAGTTCCGCCGGGCCATCTCATAGACAGCGCCTGCCATCATCGGCGCCGCCGGCATGGCCCGCGCCGCAACGACGACCGGCGCGCATGGATCGGCGTCATGATATTCGACCAGCCGCGGCGCGGTGTATTTGTCGAGATGGTCGATCGTCTTCGGCTCGACCACGCCGATCTGCTTGCGCTCGATGAAGGTCGGCACGGGGACGACGACCGCGAACTCCTTCACGTCGCCCTCGAAGTCGCTGGCCATCGTGATCGCAGTCTGCTCGCCATCGCGGGCGAGCACGACCTTCGATGACTGGTTGAACAGCTTCGCGTCGGCCTGGGCGACATAGAAGCCGCAAAACGCATTCGCCGGCGCCATCGCCGCGTTCGCCAGGATCGCGATGGCCGCGACGCCGGTGCGGAAGAGCTTGCTGTAACGCAGGATCATGTCGAACCTCCTTCGGGAACGGACGAACGCCAGGAAAAACGGGTCTCGGGCACGAGCCGATCGAGCAGCAGCGTGAGCGGCGACAGCGCGATCAGCGACACGTAGAGCGCCGGCCGCATCTGCAGGACGAAGGTGAGGTAGTGCGCAGCGACCGCAACGCTCAGCGCGAACAGCAGCCGGCCGACGCGCGAGTCCGGCGAGGTGCGCGGGTCGGAGATCATGAAGAAAGTGAAGATCAGCAGCGAGCCGCTCTGCAGCTGATGCACGGGGATCGCCAGGGGATCGCCGAGCCAGGCGGCGCGCAGCAGCAGCAGTGCGGCATGGCTGGCGAAGAAATACACCGCGATATCCACCCGGCGGGATGCACTGAGCACCAGGATCGCGAAGAAGCCAGCCAGGCTTGCGAACCAGATCTCCGTGCCCCATTGGCCGGGCGAGATCCACACGCCCTTGGAGCTGAACAGCAGCACCACGATCGCCAGCCCCGCCGGGTTGAAGACATGCTTGCCGTCGATGCGCAGCACGAATTTCGAGCCGATCGCGATCATTGCCGCCGCCGCATGCAGCCACAGCGCATCGGCGCGCAACAGCAGGCTGAGCGACAGGCCGGTGATCAACGGTGACTTGAGATCGAGCGGCGCGCCGGAGATGCGGCAGCAGACCGCCTGCGTGAGCAGCGCCGCCGCGACCGCGATCACGCTCGCTGCGGGACGCGCGCCGAAATCGATCACGGCGAAATTGATCGCGAGCAGCGTCGCCAATGCCGCGATCTGAAAATAGCGGGCATCGGGCAGCCGCCATGGTCGTGGCTCGGCCTGCATGCAAACCTCCGGGCGTGTTTTGCCGCGCCATTGGTCGCCCGCAAACGGAAACGGGTTCATTCCCGATTTGATTGCGGCGGCGCCAGGTGGCAAGAGATGACGACAAGAACGAAGCGGCCGGAGACGGGCCGCACGCAATAACGACGGGAGCGAAAATGAACGGAACGACGATCGCAGCCGGCACGGTCACGCCGTTCGACGGCATGGACGTGCCGTGGCTGTTGAAGCTGCGCAGCGAAACCCGGCGCGATCATCCGTTCCTGATCTCCGCGCCGTTCGATGCACCGGCACGCCGCTGGACCTATGGCGAGTTTCACGAACGTGTCGGCGCCTTGGCGGCCGGTCTGGTCAAGCGCGGCGTCAAACCTGGCGATGCCGTGCTGATCCATCTCGACAATTGCGTCGAGGCGATGCTTGCCTGGTTTGCCTGCGTCGAGCTGGGCGCGCTCGCCGTCACGACCAACACGCGCTCGGCGGCCGCCGAGATGGGCTATTTCGCCGGCCATTGCCGTGCGGTGGCGGCGATCACCCAGCCGGCCTATGCCGAGATGATCGCGGCGCACTGCCGCGGCATCCGCTGGCTTGCGGTCATCTCGCATGATCCGGGGCAGCCGGACACAGCAGCGGTCGGGGTGGGCGATCGCTTCGAGACGCTGTTTGCCGACAGCGCCGACCGGCCGCGGCGCGCGGTCGATCCGCTCGCGCCGTGCAGCGTACAGTACACGTCGGGCACGACGTCTCGGCCGAAGGCGGTGCTGTGGACGCATGCCAACGCGCTATGGGGCGCCAAGGTCAACGCCGCTCATGAAGACCTGCATCAGGGCGACGTGCACCAGACCTATTTGCCGCTGTTCCACACCAACGCGCTGGCCTACTCGATGCTGGCAACACTCTGGGTCGGCGCGACCTGCGTGATTCAGCCGCGCTTCTCGGCGAGCCGCTTCTGGAGCGTGGCGCTCGAGCATGGCTGCACCTGGACCTCGACCATCCCGTTCTGCATGAAGGCGCTGCTCGACCAGGAGGTGCCGAAGCATCACAAATTCCGGCTGTGGGGCACCGCGATGTCGGAGCCGACCGCCTTCGCCAAGTTCGGCATCAAGATCATCGGCTGGTGGGGCATGACCGAGACCATCACCCACGGCATCGTCGGCGAGGTCGACCAGCCGAACGCGCCGATGTCGATCGGCCGCGCCGCGCCGGAATACACCATCCGCATCACCGACGATGACGGCCGGCCGACCGAGGTCGGCGCCACCGGCAATCTCGCCATCAAGGGCGTGCCCGGCCTGTCGCTGTTCGCTGAATATCTCTACAACGCCGAAGCGACGCGCACGAGCTTCGATGCCGACGGCTTCTTCCTGACCGGCGATCGCGTCACGCGCCTGCCCGACGGCTTCATCAAGTTCGGCGACCGCACCAAGGACATGCTCAAGGTCGGTGGCGAGAACGTCGCCGCGTCCGAGATCGAGCAGGTGATCATCACCGTGCCCGGCGTGCGCGAGACCGCCGTCGTCGCCAAGAAGCATCCGATGCTGGACGAGGTGCCGGTTGCGTTCGTCATCCCGCAGGTCGGGGTCGCGCGCGAGGAGCTGCCCGAGAAGGTGCTGGCCGCCTGCCGCGCCGGCCTCGCCGACTTCAAGGTGCCGCGCGAGGTGAAGCTGGTCGACGAGATGCCGCGCTCGACCCTGGAGAAGGTCGCAAAGGCCGAGCTGCGCAAGTTGCTGGATTGAACCGAGGTTACGACACGCGGTCCTAGTGCGCGCCCATCGCGACCGGGCGAAACGCCTGCAGCAGCTGCTGGTCGAGCTTCGGGCCCATGTTCTCCATGATCTGAAACGCGCGCGCATGCGTGAAGGCCGGTCGATAGGCGCGGTGCTCGATCAGCGCGGCGTAGATGTCGACGATCGTGGTGAGGCGCACGATGTCGCTGATCTGCTCGTTGTGCAGCGCGTCGGGATAGCCGGAGCCGTCGAGGAACTCGTGGTGATGCAGGATCACGTCGAGCATCTCCGGCGGGAAGCCGCCCTGCCGCCACAGCGCCTCGTAGCCGCGGCGCGGATGCTGGCGCAGCAGCGCGATCTCCTCCGCCGTCAGCTTGCCCTGCTTGTCGAGGACGGCGACCGGAATGAACGCCTTGCCGACGTCGTGCAGCAGCGCCGCGCGGACCAGCCGGCGCTGATCATCGTCGCGCATGCCCAGATGAATCGAGAAGCCGACCGCGAGGCCGGTCACGAACAGGCAATGCCGATAGGTGTCGTTGTGATGGCAGCCGACCACGGTCATCCACTCGCGCAGCGAGGAGTGCTTGATCGCCTTCAGGATCTTGTTCTCGGCCGCGACGATGTCCTCCATCGTCAACTGGACGCCGGCGGGCAGCTTCTCGAAGATCTTGACCATGACGGCCTGCGCCGCCTCGACGCCGCGATTGAGCAGCTTGCCGCGATCGGTCTCGTCATAGCCGTCGTCGGCGGGAAGCGCCGAGCGGATGCGCTGCAGCACGTCGGCGGGGCTGAACGGACGCGCAATGGTGTCGGTGGCGCCCAGCGCCCATGCCTGCATGGTGGCATGGTGCAGCGCCTCGGCGAGCACGAACAGGCGGGGCACCTCGCTATAGGCGCGCGACGAGAGCTTCTTGCGCACCCGCTGCACGCTCTCCGGCGAGCGCAGGTTGATGTCGACGATGACGCCGGAGAAGCGGTTGCCGGGGTTCTCGGGGATCTCGGTGGTCGGCATCATGTCGACATCGCCGACCGAGCGCAGGATGCGCGCCAGCTCGCTGCTCTGGTCACCGCGATCCGACGCGAGCAGGAGATGGCGCCTGGTCGCGGTCTGGGTCACGGTCTGCTTGGCTGTCGCGCTCATACGTGCTCGCCCCCTGCGGTTTGCTGCCCATGCAAGTTACCGGCATACGGGTTCGTCGCGGCTTAAGCCGATCATTCAAGCTGTATCGTTTCAGGTGAGCGAGACGTTAAGGGAATCGTTCAAATCGTGCGGCGCGGGGATGTGACTGCGGCGCAAAAAGCAACCGCCGGAGACGGGCTCCGGCGGTTCCCAGATACAGCGATGGTCTCGCGACGACGCTACGCCTTCATCGCCGCCTTGACCGCTGCGGCGGTGATCGGCAGCGAGCGCAGCCGCGCGCCACAGGCGTTGTAGATGGCGTTGCCGAGCGCCGGCGCGACCACGGTCACCGCGGGCTCGCCGACGCCGGTCGCCTTCTCCCCATTGGCGATCACGGCGATCGCGACCTCCGGCACCTGGCTCATCCTCAGCGGCGTGTAGCTGTCGAAGTTGGTCTGCTCGATGCCGCCGTCCTTCAAGGTCGCCTTCTCGTACATCGCGAGCGACAAGCCCCACAGCGCCGCGCCCTCGACCTGGGCGCGGATGTTGTCGGGATGGACCTGCGTGCCGACGTCGGTCGCCACCGTGAGCTTCTTCACCGTGACCGCCCCCGAAGGGGCAACCGCGACATGGGCGACGCACGCCGTCCAGCTCGCGGTGGCGCGCTCCTGCGACGACACGCAGGACACGCCCATGCCTTCGCCCGGCGGCAGCTTCTTGGCGCCGTAGCCGGACAGGCCCATCGCCGCCAGCAGCGTGTTGCGCAGCCGCTGCGCGCCGCCGTCGTTCTTGCCCTTGCCGTCGAGCAGCGCGATGCGGAACTGCGCCGGGTCCTGCCCCGAGGCCACCGCGATCTCGTCGATCATGCTCTCGACCGCCCAGAACGTCCAACCCGGCGCCACCGAGCGCAATTGCCCGGACGGCGTCGCATTGTGGGCGAGCTCGTTCTTGATCGCGCGCACATGGTGGTTGGGCACCGTGTAGAAGAAGTCGGCGCCGTTGACCGTGAAGGAGTCGAGCGGCCCCTTCTTGTCGACCGAGGGCGACAGGAAGTCGGGGATGCCCCAGCGCGCCGTCGGCCACGCCGAGACGACGTCATGGCTCAGGGCGATGAGCTTGCCATTGCTGTCGAGGCCCGCCTTGACCTTCTGGTAGGTGAGCGGCCGCGAGTAGTCCATCGTCATGTCGTTCTCGCGGGAGTAGATCACCTTGACCGGCTTGCCGACCGCCTTGGCCGCCTGCACCGCCGGCACCATCATGTCGGCATCGAGCCTGCGGCCGAAGCCGCCGCCGAGCCAGGCCTGGTGCATCACGACGTATTTCGGATCGATCCCGGCGGCACCTGCCGCGATCGCGCCGGAGCGGGTCGCGAACTGATTGCCGGAGTAGATGTGCAGGATGTCGCCCTTGAACTCGGCGGTCGCGTTCATCGGCTCCAGCGGCGCATGGATGTTGATGCTGGTGGTGTACTCCGCCTCCAGCACCTTGGCCGCGCCCGACAAAGCCGCCGTGGCATCGCCGTCCTTGACGAAGAACTGCCCGGCGTCGTCCTGCGCCTGCAGCCGCATCGC
Organism: Bradyrhizobium sp. SZCCHNR1051; assembly: GCF_032489615.1. Classification (NCBI taxonomy): domain Bacteria; kingdom Pseudomonadati; phylum Pseudomonadota; class Alphaproteobacteria; order Hyphomicrobiales; family Nitrobacteraceae; genus Bradyrhizobium; species Bradyrhizobium sp. SZCCHNR1051. The sequence goes on from NZ_JAUEYJ010000005.1 coordinate 310,967, forward strand.
CTCGGTGATGATGGTGTCGGTGCTGACATTGGCATACGGGCCCTTGTCGTAGCTGATCTTGAGCGCGTCCGCCGCCTTTCTGGCGTTGGCATAGGTATTGGCGACCGCGACCACCCAGCCCGAGGTCGAGCCGGTCTTGTCGTCGAGCGTCACTGCCTTGATGAAGCCCGGCACCTTCTTGGCCTCGGAGTCGTCGACCGCCGTGACCGTCGCGCCGAAGCGCACCGGCGGCGTGACGACCTTGCCGTAGACCATGCCCGGCAGCATCGTATCGATGCCATATTTCGCCGTGCCGTTGGTCTTGGAGGGGATGTCGAGCTGTGGCACCGAGACGCCGATCATCGTGTACTGATCGGGCGTCTTGAGCGTCAGCGCCTTCAACTCGTCGGCTGAGAAGCTCTTGGTGATCTTGCCGCTCTTGACGATCTCGGCATAGGTCATCTGCTTCTTCGATTTCGGATGCATGACAACGCTGTCGCGCACCACGAGCTCCTTGGCCGGCACGCCCATCGCGGTCGCGGCCGCCTCGGTGAGCGTGATGCGGCCGGCGGCGCCGGCGCGGCTCATGGCATCGAAGTTCATCATCGTGCTCCAGCTGCCGCCGGTGATCTGGGCGCCGAGCACGGGATCGTTGTACTTCGGATCGTTGGAGGCGAGTTGGACCCGCATGTCCTTCCAGGCGGCGCCGAGCTCCTCGCAGACGATCTGCGCCATGGTCGACGCAATGTGCTGGCCCATGTCGGCCTTGCCGCAGGTCACGGTCACGATGCCATCCGGCGCAATCGCGTACCACACGCTGGGCTCGAAGTTCGCAGGTGCCGCTGCTGCGAGTGCGCTGTCGGCGAGGCCGGCATAGCCGAGCACGAGGCCGGAGGCGGCGGTACCGACCAGGAAGGAGCGGCGGCTGAGATCGGGGGCCATCGACGGCGCTGCTTTCACGTGCTGGTTCATGTCGCCCTCCGGTCGCTCGTGTTGGACGCGGTGCGCATCTCGGACGCGGCGCGCAGGATCGCCTTCTGGATCCGCGAATAGGTCATGCAGCGGCAGAGATTGCCGTCCATATGCGCGACGATCTCCTCCTTGGTCGGGCTCGTGGTCTTGGCGAGCAGCGAGGCCGCCTGCATGATCTGGCCGGACTGGCAGTAGCCACATTGCGGCACCTGCTCGGCGATCCACGCCTTCTGCAACGGATGATCGCCCTTCTGCGACAGCCCCTCGATGGTGGTGATCTTCTTGTTCGCGACGTCGCCGACCATGGTCTGGCACGAGCGCACGGCCTCGCCGTTGACATGAACGGTGCAGGCTCCGCACAGCCCGGCGCCGCAGCCGAACTTGGTGCCGGTCATCTGCAACTGCTCGCGGATGACCCATAGCAGCGGCGTGTCATGCGCCGCGTCGACGGACATGGTCCGCCCGTTGATGGTGAGATTGGGCATTTGGTTTCTTCCCCGCCCGGCGTGCGACTTCGCTTAGGGCGAAGTTCGGTTTTATCGATTCGCTGGGACCCACCGGATAGATGCCAGCCATCATAAGAATGATCGCGTTGCCACGACGACGCAACGGGATTTGACCGCCGGCTTGCGAATTGAATTGGCATTTTACGTTGTGCAGCGCGAACGATGCTGGGCTGATGGCGCCGGGCACGCTAGGAAGAGGTGCAGCCAACGCGACAGCGAAAGGAGATTTCAGCCCATGAGACCATCCGCACGTATGACGCTGTGCCTGGCTGCGGCCATGCTGCCGAGCCTGTCGGCCGTTCCCCCTGCCGCGGCAGGGCAGACGCTGAGCGTCGCCGACGCGCCTTTCACAGCGACGTCATCCAACGTCACGCCGCTTGCCTTCGGCATGGATGTCGGTGAGACATCGCGCGTGCTGGAGCAGCCGTTGATCTATCTGAACGGCACGCCCGGCAACGAGACCTTTCTGGCACTGCGTAATCTCGGCGGCAGCGGACTGGTCTCGCACCATCACCGCCTCTACCTGAAGTTCCGCAGGGGACGGCTGACCGGCTGGAAAGAGGACTACGGCACCAACTGGATGTGGCGCTGACACGCGCCTGACGACCGCAAAGAGGACAGAACGTGGGACAAGACATCAAGCTGACGGCATCTGATGGCTTCCAGCTCGGCGCCTACCGCGCCGATCCGACCGGAACTGCAAAGCGCGCGCTGGTCGTCATCCAGGAGATCTTCGGTGTCAACCATCACATCCGCAACGTCTGCGACCGCCTCGCCGCCGAGGGTTACGTTGCGATCGCGCCGGCGATCTTCGACCGCGTCGAGCCCGGCTTCACCTCAGGCTATTCGCCCGACGAGATCGCGGTCGCGCGCAAGTTCGTCGCCAATCCGGATTGGGCGGCCTTTTTGCGCGACACCCAGGCCGCAATCGACGTCGTGAAGAATGTCGGGCCGGTCGGCATCATCGGCTTCTGCCTCGGCGGCAGCATCGCCTATGCGGCTGCGACCAAGCTGTCGGGCCTCCGCGCCGCCGTCGGCTATTATGGCGGCGCTGTCGCGCGGTTCGCCGACGACAAGCCGACGGTGCCGACCCAGCTACATTTCGGCGAGAAGGACGCGGGCATTCCCTTGAGCGACGTCGAGACCATCAAGGCCAAGCGGCCGGACGTCGAGATCTTCATCTACCCCGGCGCCCAGCACGGCTTCGGCTGCGACGAGCGTGCCAGCTATGACCAGCCGAGCGCCGACCTCGCCTGGACGCGCAGCCTGGCGTTCTTTGCCCAGCATCTGCGCTGATCACCGCACCACCGTCATTGCGAGGAGCGAAGCGACGAAGCAATCCAGAGCGTCGCGTGCGACTCTGGATTGCTTCGCCTCGCTCGCAACGACGAAAGAAGAGGGGGGCGCATCGTTCTGCGCCGCGCGTCATCGCGAGCGTGCAGCGATTCCTATGGAGGTCAGAACCAGCGCTCGCCGACCTGGATGGTGTCGCCCGGCTTGAGCGAGGTGCCGAGCGGCACCTCATAGCGCGCGGCGCCGGATGCATCGGTGTGGGTCAGGGTGACGACGTCGCGCCGCGCCCGAGGCGAGAAGCCGCCGGCGATCGCGATCGCGCTCTCCACCGTCATGTTGGGCACGTAGGGGTATTGGCCGGGCGCCTGCACCTCGCCGAGGATGAAGAACGGGCGATAGGCTTCGATCTCGACCGCCACCGAGGGCTCGCGGATGTAGCCGTTGCGCAGCTTGGCGGTGATCTCGGCGGCGAGGCCGGCGGTGGTGCGGCCGCGCGCCGGCACGCTGCCGATCAGCGGCATCGTGATCGATCCGGACGCATCGATCGCATAGGTGTTGGTCAGACCCTCCTGGCCGTAGACGACGACGCGCAGCTTGTCGCCGGCATCGAGATGATAGGCGGAGTCGCGGCGCGTCGGCGCATAGCCGGCGGGAACGACATAGGCGTCTGCGCGGGTGGCGGCAGCGAACGAGTTGCGCAACGTAGGGATCGCTCCACCCTGCCCGGTGGCGGCAACCGGGCCGGTGGAAGGCGTTCCATAGGCCATCGCGTCGAGATCGCTCTGCGGCTGGACGGCAGCGACGGGGGAGATCGTCTGCATGCAGCCCGACAACAGGATCGCGGACAGGACGGTAATGACCGGAACAAACAACGCGCGCACTCGAACAATCCTTGAATGAGGATGTGAGCTAGTCATGCGCGGTTAAGGTTAACAAACCGTTGGCGCCTGTAGTCCCCCGTCGCAAACGGGCCGCGGTGAAAGCGGCCCGGAAAAAATCCCCCTCCCACGGCGTGGGAGAGGGATCCGATGTTCACCGTGATCCGGCGCGCTCAGCCTGACCTATGCGCTCACGCCGACACCGATCGGGCACGCGACGCCAGTGCCGCCGAGGCCGCAATATCCGGCCGGATTCTTGGCCAGGTACTGCTGGTGATAATCCTCGGCGAAATAGAACGGCCCCGCCGGGACGATCTCGGTCGTAATCGCTCCGAGCCCCTTGGCGCGCAGCGCCGACTCGTAGGCCGCCTTCGACGCCTCGGCCGCCTCGCGCTGCGCATCGCTGAACGTGTAGATCGCTGAGCGATATTGCGTGCCGACGTCGTTGCCCTGACGCATGCCCTGGGTCGGGTCGTGGCTCTCCCAGAACGTCTTCAAGAGGCGCTCGTAGGACATGATCTTGGGATCGAACACCACCAGCACGACCTCCGTATGCGCCGTCTGCCCCGAGCACACCTCCTCGTAGGTCGGGTTCGGCGTATGGCCTCCGGCATAGCCGACGGCGGTGACGTGGATGCCGTCACCGAGCTGCCAGAACTTGCGCTCCGCGCCCCAGAAGCAGCCGAGCCCGAACACGGCCTGCTCGAGGCCGTCCGGATAGGGCGGCAACAGGCGGCGACCGTTGACGAAATGCGTCGCGGCGGTCGGGATCGGCAGGGCGCGGCCGGGCAGCGCCTCGGCGGCAGACGGCATGGCAGGGGCTTTGCGCATGAAGAACATGGGATGTCTCCGCTCATGGCCAGCGCCCGCGGGACGGCCCACGGCACGATGACCTCTTGTCAGGGGAATATATAGGGCTCTACGGGACGAGCAGTAGCGCCGTTACGCCGCGCCAGCGGTTCCCGCGTCACGCTCCGAGCGGAATCCAGTACTGCTGCCGGCGCGGCGAGACGAACCGCCGCGCTCAGTCGCGTCCATAGCCGATCAGCGGCTTGCGCGGCCGGAACAGCAGCATCAGCAGGATTCCGAGCAGGCCAAGCACCGCAAACACCGGCTGGTCCAAAAACACCTTGACGATCCACTCCCACAAGAACGGGGCCTTGGCCTCGATCCAGGCCTTGAAGGCGGCTTGGCTCGCCTGGTGGACGTCGTTCCAGAGCTGGCCGAACCGGGTGAACTGCAGGGTCTGGTCGGCCACCCAGCGCGCGCCGTCATAGACCAGGAAGATGAAGCTTCCGGCCAGCAGCAACAGCCCCACCAGACGGAAAAAACCGCGGATCATGCCTCACCTGCCCTCTCTCGCACGCCCTCTCGGGCAGCAAGGCCATAGCGGGGGCCCCGCAGAAATTCAACCTCGTCAGGGGCTTAGAACCGGGTTTTGGCCGATTCCAGCCGCGGCGGGGCGCTCCGAGACCGTTGACGCTCGCCAGGCCTGCCCCTATAAGGTCGCCAATGGCGGTGGGCGCAATCCCGCCGCCGCTGTTCTTTGAGCAGCGCCGATCCGCCGAGCAACTGCTCCGGTCATGGCATTCTCAGAGAGGCGTCCGAACAACCCACCGCGTCGATGGGGCCGCGTCAAGCGGGCCGCGCGCGTACCCGCAAGAGCGGCGACTGCTCGCCGCCGAAGGATATTTGAGAGCATGGCCAACACGACTTCCGCGAAGAAAGCGACGCGCAAGATTGCCCGCCGCACCATCATCAACAAGTCGCGCCGCACCCAGATGCGCGGCGCGGTTCGCTCCGTCGAGGACGCGATCAAGAAGGGCGATCGCGACGCCGCGCTGAAGGCGATGGCCAATGCCGAGCCGCAGCTGATGCGCGCCGCACAGCGCAACATCATTCACAAGAACAACGCGAGCCGCAAAGTGTCGCGCCTCACGCATCAGATCGCCAAGCTCGCGAAGTGACGCGATCGCGCGGCTGACGAACTATCAAGATGCAAACAGCCCGGCTCGCGCCGGGCTTTTCTTTTGTGCCATCTTCAATTGCGCGTTCCGCTGTCGCGCATCCCTCCATCGCTCGCCGCGCCTTCTCCATTTGATGGTCACATCTTGATGGTGATATCGCATCGCGAATACGATCTTCGCGCGTGGTGGAACCCGCGCGATATCGTGCGCGCCTGACACAGGTTCCGTCGGAACTACGTGAAGTTCCGTATTTTTACGCAGTGACAATATTGTCTCATCTGAAACAGCTGCGAATCTGCGCGCCGCGCTTGCGCATCGCTGTCAAGAGCGCGCGATGCGCCGCTCACTTTGCGCACCGCGCATCGCGGGAGTTACCCGCTTCGAGCAATCGCGAAAAACATCGTTTCGAAAATGACTTAAGTGCATAGCGCGACCAAGTGATTGGAAAAGCGGGTGAGGCCGGTCGAAACATAAAAAAATTATGAAGAAATTTTGGGCAGACGATGTTGTTTGTCACATCCGAGATTCCTCGCGATGATTCAAAACGTTGCTTTCTTAACGCGCAACACCGCGTCGCAACCGCCGCGAAGACTCGTAACGCGTGCTCCGATCTTATGGATTGCGAGTCCCGACGCATCGTGTATTTCTTTAATCACTCGCGGCGCCCACGATCTTGAGACCAGCGCGGTTTTAGAAACGGGGCGGACGTGCAAATCGGCGGCGGTGTGCGCGTTGGCGACGCTTTCCAAAGCGATGGCCGGATCTGTACCCATAGCAATATGGGGAGCGACTGAACTTTGTCGAAATTTCTCGGGCGCAGCATCATCGTTGCGCCGCTTTGAACAAGAGAAATACGACATCGGTCGACCCGGCTGAAGCTCGTGGCGGCTTCGCTCACCGAGTGGACAAGTTGGACGGGATGTACGGCGGTGCGGCTGAATCTTGGGGTTCAGGCGCGACGGCGTTGGGATGACAACTTGCCGTGAGCAATCACGGCAGGGCGGGGAGGTTGCATGTTTTACGGACACATTGCGGGCACACACCATAGGCTGGTTCCGGATAACGCACCCTTGGCGGTCAACACTGAAGTGATCGACATCTCCAGCCCGGCCATTGCCAGCACGGCAATCGGCCCTCCCGCGTCCATCGCGCATCTGAGTATGCGCTGACCTCGCGGAGAAGCTTCTTCCACCAGCATTGATGGCCCGACGGCGTCCGCGCCGAACGGCGAGCCATGTCTGGAGTTGAGCCTCCGCTCGAGGTCTCGCTGCGGCACACGTGTCCTTTCACGAGACGTCTGCCCGGCGATCACACGACACCACCACTCAATTCGAAAAGTTGCGACTGCCATGACAAATTCGGAACAGGATCGCTGGTCTCGCGTGAAGGGGCGGCTGCGCTCGACCGTCGGCGAGGACGTCTATACGAGCTGGTTTGCCCGCATGGACCTCGAGGCCGTTCAGAACGAAAGCGTCCATCTGTCGGTGCCGACGCGTTTCCTGAAGAGCTGGATCCAGGCGCATTATGCCGAGCGCGTGCTGTCGTGCTGGCAGGCCGAGATGCCGGAGGTGCACCGCATCGATCTGTCCGTTCGCACCGCAATGCGCTGCGCGACGCCGGTCAAGGAAGCCCCCGTCGCCGTCGAAGCCCGCCGGGCCGAGCGTAACGACAACCGGCCGGCGACGAGCGCCGACACGCGAACTGCGTCGGCTGCGGCTTCGCTCGCCACGAGCCATGACGCGCTCGGCGGCTCGCCGCTCGATCCGCGGCTGACCTTCGCGAGCTTCGTCGTCGGCCGCGCCAACACGCTGGCCCATGCCGCAGCGCGCCAGGTCGCGGACGGCCGCCGCGGCGACCCCGTGATGTTCAACCCACTCTACATTCATGCCGGCGTCGGGCTGGGCAAGACGCATCTGCTGCAGGCCGTCACCTGGGCCGGCAATGCCGGCGGCGAGCGCAAGGTGCTGTACCTCACCGCCGAGAAATTCATGTACGGCTTCGTCGCGGCGCTGAAATCGCAGACCGCGCTGGCCTTCAAGGAAGCGCTGCGCGGCATCGACGTGCTCGTGATCGACGACCTGCAGTTCCTGCAGGGAAAATCGACCCAGGCCGAGTTCTGCCACACGCTGAACGCGCTGATCGACGCGGGGCGTCAGGTGGTGATCGCCGCCGACCGGCCGCCGTCCGACCTCGAAAGCCTCGATGATCGCGTCCGCTCGCGGCTTGCCGGCGGCCTCGTCGTGGAGATGGGCTCGCTCGGCGAGGATCTGCGCCTCGGCATTCTCAAATCGCGCGTCGCCGCGGCCCGCGCGCATCATGCGAGCTTCGACGTGCCGGAGCCGGTGCTCGACTATCTCGCCCGCTCCATCACCCATAACGGCCGCGATCTCGAAGGCGCGATCAACCGCCTGCTGGCGCATTCCAAGCTCAACAACCAGCCGGTCACGCTCGACATGGCCGAGCGCGAGGTGCGCGACCTGGTGCGGCCGCAGGAACCGAAGCGCATCAAGATCGAGGACATCCAGCGCGTCGTGGCGCGGCAGTACAACGTCAGCCGCTCCGACCTGTTGTCGTCGCGCCGCACCGCCAACGTGGTGCGTCCGCGCCAGGTCGCGATGTACCTCGCCAAGACGCTGACCCTGCGCTCGCTGCCCGAGATCGGCCGCCGCTTCGGTGGACGCGATCACACCACCGTGCTGCATGCGGTGCGCAAGATCGAAGCGCTGGTCGGCAAGGACATCGCGCTGAACGACGAGGTCGAGTCGCTCAAGCGCCAGTTGCAGGACTAGACGGCACGCACGGCCAGGGGAGCGGACAGAAGGTTCGCCCCCAGCCGGGCCGTTGTCCCGGCCCTTCGACGCTGTCCTTCGGACGTCATGCTCGGACGTCGTTCTCGGACCCGGCCTGCGGATCGCGGAAGCACCTGCCGAAACGTGGGAAATCGGCCCGCCATCCCTTGCGCTCGGGCCTCATCCGCGCCACTTTACGCCTCCCCCTCACGCTCCTGGACGCTGGCCAAGCGCCGTTCGGGCGCGAGGTGCCATCGGCCGCGGCGCTGCTCAGCCCGCCGGCATTCCAGGACAAGCTCAGTTGGAACGGGCGGGTATAGTGCAATGAAGGTGACCGTCGAACGCGCACAGCTCCTGAAGTCGCTGGGCCACGTCCATCGTGTGGTCGAGCGGCGCAACACCATCCCGATCCTGGGTAACGTGCTGGTCCGCGCCGAGAATGCCCGGCTGTCGCTGCGCGCGACCGATCTCGATCTCGAAGTGACGGAAACCCTGGCCGCCGAGACTGCCACCGCGGGCTCAACCACCGTTCCGGCGCACATGTTCTACGACATCGTCCGCAAGCTGCCGGACGGCTCGCAGATCGTGCTGGAGAGCGACGGCGAGCGTGCAGTGCTCGCGATCCGCGCCGGCCGCTCCAAGTTCACCTTGCAGACGCTGCCGGAGAGCGACTTCCCGGATCTCGCCGCGGGCGACATGACGCATGCGTTCGGGGTTCCCGCCAAGGACGTCAAGAGCCTGATCGACCGCACGCAGTTCGCGATCTCCACCGAGGAGACGCGCTATTACCTGAACGGCATCTATCTGCACGCCGGCGGCACCGCCAAGCAGCCGACCCTGCGCGCGGTTGCAACCGACGGCCACCGCCTCGCCCAGGTCGACCTGCCCCAGCCTGCCGGCGCCGCCGAGATGCCGGGCGTGATCGTGCCGCGCAAGACCGTCGGCGAAGTGCAGCGGCTGATCGAGGACAATGACAGCGAGATCAGGATCGAGCTGTCGCAAGGCAAGATCCGCTTCACGCTGGGACAGGTGGTGCTGACCTCGAAGCTGATCGACGGCACCTTCCCGGACTATGGCCGGGTCATTCCGCAGAACAACGACAAGGAGCTGGTCGTCGACAAGGCCGATTTCGCCGCCGCCGTCGACCGCGTCTCCACCATTTCCTCCGAGCGCGGCCGCGCCGTGAAGCTCGCGCTCTCCCCCGGCAAGCTGGTGCTCTCCGTCACCAACCCGGATTCCGGCAGCGCGACCGAAGAGCTCGAGGTCGAGTACGCCTCGGACGCGCTCGATATCGGCTTCAACTCGCGCTATCTGCTCGACATCGCCGCGCAGATCGAGGGCGAGGTCGCCGTGCTCCGGCTCGCCGATCCGGGCTCGCCGACCCTGATCCAGGACCGCGACAACCGCAACGCGCTGTATGTGCTGATGCCGATGCGGGTGTGAGGCGAGTCTGCTGCGAGATCGAGTTTAACCCGTCATGCCCGGGCTTGACCCGGCCATCCATCCTTACAAATGGCCTACTGGGTTTACATTCTCGCGAGCAAGCCGGGCGGCACGCTGTATGTCGGCGGGACCAATGATCTCGTCCGGCGCGTCTATGAGCACCGCGAAGGTCTCGCCGAGAGCTTTATGCGCCGCTATGGCATCAAGCGCCTCGTCTACTTCGAGACGCATGAAACAATCGCGGCGGCGCTGCAGCGTGAGAAGAATATCAAGCACTGGTCGCGTGAATGGAAGATCGACCTGATCGTCGCGAGCAATCCTGACTGGCGCGATCCATATGATGAAATAGTCCGCTGACGCGGACGATGGATTGCCGGGTCAAGCCCGGCAATGACGAATCAAGGTCCCAGCTCCTCCCGATGACCCCCTCCCGCATCAACCGCCTCGCGCTGACGCATTTCCGCAGCTATCGCGCTGCCAGCGTCAGCGTGCAGGCGGACATGGTCGCGCTGGTCGGGGCCAACGGCGCCGGCAAGACCAATTGCCTGGAGGCGATCTCGTTCTTCGCGCCGGGCCGCGGCCTGCGCCGTGCCACCCTGGAGGACGTCGCCGACAACCAGGGCGACGGGTCGTGGGCGGTCTCGGCGGAGGTCGAGGGCGCGCTGGGGCTGACGACCTTCGGCACCGGCATCGAGCCGCCGCGCAGCGATGCGAACACCACGCGCCGCTGCCGCATCGACCGCGAGCCGGTCGGCTCGGCGGCCGCCTTCGGCGACCACATCCGCATGGTGTGGCTGACGCCGGCGATGGACGGCCTGTTCATGGGCGCGGCATCGGAGCGACGGCGCTTCTTCGACCGCCTGGTGCTGGCGATCGACAGCGCGCATTCGAGCCGGGTGTCGGCGCTGGAGCGCTCGTTGCGCTCGCGCAACCGGCTGCTCGAGGTGCGCAATTTCGACGACCATTGGTGTGACGCCATCGAGCGCGAGACTGCGGAGCTCGCGGTCGCCGTCGCTGCCAGCCGCGGCCAGACCGCGGTGAAGCTCGCTGCGATGCTGCGTCAGCGCGGTGCTGCCTCCGCGTTCCCGTCCGCCGAGATCGCGCTCGACGGCTGGATGGAGAATGCGCTGCTGACCGAACCCGCGCTCGCGGTGGAGGACCGCTATCGCGCTGTCCTGCGCGACAATCGCGCGCGCGATGCCGCCGCCGGCCGCACGCTCGACGGCCCGCATCTCACCGATCTCCATGTCGTCTATGCGCCGAAGAACATGCCGGCGCGCGACGCGTCGACCGGCGAGCAGAAGGCGCTGCTGATCGGTCTCATCCTTGCGCATGCGACGCTCGTGGCCGAGACCACCGGCATCGTGCCGATGCTGCTGCTCGACGAGATCGTCGCCCATCTCGATCCCGGCCGCCGCACCGCTTTGTTCGCCGAGCTGGGCACGCTCGGTGCCCAGGTATGGCTGACCGGCGCCGATCCCGCGGCGTTTGCCGAACTACGCGAGCTCGGCGAGATCTTCGACGTCGAGGCGGGGCGGATCAGCGCGCGGCGGTAACTCGCTCCGCCGCTGAACCTGTCAGTTCGCCGGTTCAAGGAGCTGTCGTTGGACGGCAGGCACCTGCCGGCGCCCAAGCGCTCGGCGACGAGCCCCACATCCCTGCCGAGAGCCAGAGCGACGCCCGTGCTCGGCAAGGTCGGCGACTGAAGATCGCCCGGCGGCCCGCCGTGATCGACACGCTGGAGCTCGCCGCCGGAGATGCCTGGGGCCTGATGGTTGGCCCTGGTGGCACCGCCCTGCCGCTACCGCTCTACTGAGGAGGCGCCTGCCGCGTCACGCGTGACTCGTGCCTTGAATCGCACGCGAAAGCGCCCCGCTGCACGCCTCAAAACCAGCCGCGAGAAGGGCCTGAATCCGGCTTTCGGAGGGGACGAAAACGACCCTCGCCAGGCCTTGAAAAACCGTTAAAAAGCGCTATCTCTTCAATGTCTTACGAAGTACCACTTTGCGCTAGGCGCGTGGCTTCTTTCGTGAGAGAAAGAGCGCTCTCGGCATGCGATCTGCGATGCCGATTCGACCACCCCTTCCGAAGGCCCCACATGACCGAACCCGCCCGGCAAACCATCGCCGACAACGAGCCTGCAACCGCGAACGAATACGGCGCAGAATCGATCCGGGTGTTGAAGGGCCTGGATGCCGTGCGCAAGCGCCCGGGCATGTATATCGGCGATACCGACGACGGCTCCGGCCTCCATCACATGGTCTACGAGGTCGTCGACAATGCGATCGACGAGGCGCTGGCTGGTCACGCCACGGCGGTCGAGGTGGTGCTCAATCCGGACAATTCGGTCACCGTGCGCGACGACGGCCGCGGCATTCCGGTCGACATCCACAAGGGCGAAGGCGTGTCCGCCGCCGAGGTCATCATGACCCAGCTGCATGCCGGCGGAAAGTTCGACCAGAACTCCTACAAGGTGTCCGGCGGTCTGCATGGCGTCGGCGTCTCCGTCGTCAACGCGCTGTCGAGCAAGCTGCAGCTGCGGGTCTGGCGCGACAACAAGGAGCATCTCATCGAGTTCGCCCATGGCGACGCGATTGCGCCGCTGAAGGTGGTCGGCGAGGCCAAGGGCAAGCGCGGCACCGAGGTGACGTTCCTCGCCTCGACGGAGACGTTCAAGAACGTCGAATACGACTACGCCACGCTCGAGCATCGCCTGCGCGAGCTCGCCTTCCTGAATTCCGGCGTCAACATCGTGCTCTCCGACATGCGCCACGCGGTCGAGAAGCGCGAAGAGATGCGCTACGACGGCGGCGTGGAGGAGTTCGTCAAATATCTCGACCGCAACAAGAAAGCGATCGTCCCGGCACCGATCATGGTGCGCTCGGAGGTCAACGGCATCACGGTGGAAGCTGCGCTGTGGTGGAACGACAGCTATCATGAGAACGTGCTGTGCTTCACCAACAACATTCCGCAGCGTGACGGCGGCACGCATCTCGCCGGTTTCCGCGGCGCGCTGACGCGCCAGGTCAACGGCTACGCCGAGGCCAATGCGAAGAAGGAAAAGATCGCGCTGACCGGCGACGACTGTCGCGAGGGTCTCACCGCCGTTCTTTCCGTGAAGGTGCCGGATCCGAAATTCTCGTCGCAGACCAAGGACAAGCTGGTGTCCTCGGAGGTGCGGCCCGTGGTCGAGAACGTGTTGAACGAGGCGCTCGCCGCCTGGTTCGAGGAGCATCCGGGCGAGGCCAAGACCATCGTCGGCAAGGTGATCCAGGCCGCGGCGGCACGCGAAGCCGCGCGCAAGGCGCGCGAGCTGACCCGCAAGAGCCCGCTCAGCGTCTCCTCGCTGCCGGGCAAGCTCGCCGACTGCCAGGAGAAGGATCCGGCCAAGTCGGAGCTGTTCATCGTCGAGGGCGACTCGGCCGGCGGCAGCGCCAAACAGGGCCGCAACCGCGAGTTCCAGGCGGTGCTGCCGCTGCGCGGCAAGATCCTCAATGTCGAGCGCGTGCGCCCGGACAAGATGCTGTCGAGCGAGCAGATCGGCACCCTGATCACCGCGCTCGGCACCGGCATCAGCGACGAGTTCTCGATCGACAAGCTGCGCTATCACAAGATCATCGTAATGACGGACGCCGACGTCGACGGCGCCCACATCCGCACGCTGCTGCTGACCTTCTTCTACCGGCAGATGCGCGAGATCATCGATCGCGGCCACCTCTACATCGCCCAGCCGCCGCTCTACAAAGTCACGCGCGGCAAATCCGAGCAGTATTTGAAGGACGAGCGCGCGCTCGAGGACTATTTGATCGGCACCGGTCTCGACGATTGCGTGTTCAAGACGGCGGAAGGCGAGGAGCGCAAGGGTCGTGACCTCCTGGCGCTGGTCGAGGAAGCGCGTCTCGTGCGCAACATCCTGCGCAACCTGCACACGCGCTACGACCGCAAGGTCGTCGAGCAGGCCGCGATCGCCGGCGTGCTGCGCCCGGACATCACCCGCGATATCCCGACGGCGGACGCCGCGGCCGCCTACATCGCAAAACGGCTCGACGTGCTGGCCGACGAGGTCGAGCGCGGCTGGATCGGCCACTTCGTCGAGGGCCAGGGCTTCACCTTCGAGCGCACCGTGCGGGGCGTCAAGGACGTCGCAGTCATCGACGACGCATTGCTCGCGTCCGTCGATGCCCGCAAGCTGGACGAATATGCGGCCCGCCTGCAGGAGGCCTATGCGAAGCCCGGCGCCTTGCGCCGTGGCGACGTCCAGACCGTGATCCATGGCCCGGTCGATTTGTTCGAGGCGGTCACCGATGCCGGCCGCAAGGGCATCAACATGCAGCGTTACAAGGGCCTCGGCGAGATGAACCCGCAACAGCTCTGGGAGACCACGCTCGACACCGACGCGCGCACCCTGCTGCAGGTGAAAGTCAAGGAGGTCGACGAGGCCGACGACATCTTCACCAAGCTGATGGGCGACGTGGTCGAGCCGCGCCGCGAGTTCATCCAGGACAACTCGCTTTCGGCGAACGTGGACGTGTAGTCGCGACGTCCAGCCCGAGGATACCTCGCACTGGCGCGATAGACGACCAGGCGTACCCTGAGTCTGCGGAGCAGTGGCCTGCCCGTCCCTTCCGTGTTAATTCCGTTGAAGATCGATGTTCCGCTTTCGCCGGTCCCGGGGCGAATCACCATCTCAGAACGGACTTTTCGCGCATGGCGCCCATTCAATACATCGTCGAGGGGGGTCACCGGCTCAAGGGCGCGATCGAGCCGTCCGGCAACAAGAACGCCGCCCTGCCGATCATCGCCGCCGCGCTGCTGACCGAGCATCCGGTCACGCTCGACAACGTGCCGCGCATCCGCGACACCGAGACGCTGGTCGAGCTGGTGCGCTCGGTCGGCGCCTCCGCCGAATGGCGCGGCCGGAACAGGCTCACGATCCATGCCAAGGAGATCCGCGCCGCGGACCTCGATCCGGACCTCTGCGCGCGCATCCGCGCGTCGATCCTGCTGGCAGGGCCCCTGCTCGCCCGCTGCGGCGAAGTGGCGCTGCCGCCGCCAGGCGGCGACGTCATCGGCCGCCGCCGCCTCGACACCCATTTCCTCGCCTTCGAGCAGCTCGGCGCCACCGTCACCGCGACCGACAAGATCGAGCTGCGCGCCTCCGGCCTCAAGGGCGCCGACGTCTTCCTCGACGAGCCCAGTGTCACCGCGACCGAGAACGCGCTGGTGGCCGCGGTGGCCGCCCACGGCACGACTTACTTGCGCAACGCCGCCTCCGAGCCGCACGTTCAGGACCTTGCGCATTTCCTGGTCGCGCTCGGGGCCAACATCGAGGGCATCGGCACCAACACGATGGTGATCCATGGCGCCAGCACGCTGGGCCAGGCGAGCTACTCGATCCAGCCCGATCACATCGAGGTCGGCTCGCTGATCGGCCTTGCCGCCGTGACGCGCTCTCCCTTACGCATCGTGCGCGCCGGCACCGAGCATCTACGCTCGATCCGCATGGGCTTCGAGCGGCTCGGCATCGTCTGCGAGGTTGCCGGCGACGACCTCATCGTGCCCTCGGAGCAGACGCTGCGGATCAAGGACGATTTCGGCGGCCACGTGCCGAAGCTGGAGGACCAGCCCTGGCCGGCCTTTCCCGCCGACCTGATGTCGATCGCACTCGTCACCGCCACGCAATGCGAGGGCGTGATCCTGATGTTCGAGAAGATGTTCGAGTCGCGGATGTTCTTCGTCGACAAGCTGATCTCGATGGGCGCGCGCATCGTGCTGTGCGACCCGCACCGCGCCATCGTCGCCGGCCCGAGCCGCCTGCGCGGCGCCCGCGTCGTCTCCCCCGACATCCGCGCCGGCATGGCCATGCTGCTGGCCGCGCTGTGCGCCGAGGGGACCTCGTATATCGACAATGCCGACCAGATCGAGCGCGGCTACGAGCGCATCGACGAGCGGCTGAACGCGCTCGGCGCCAAGATCACGCGCGTGCCGGAACGCGGGCGGTAGCGCCATTCACGCGGCATTTCTCCGACGTCATTGCGAGCGAAGCGCGAAGCGAAGCAATGACGAATGACCGGCCGTAGCGCTATGCCATTCGTGCGCTGGCTTCGCGAACATGAGCGTGCGATGATGCTCCGCATCGCGCACAGCGCGGGCACAACCGTGACATGTGAGGCTCACTGCACATGGCCATCAGCGAGATCACTCCCAACATCGACCGTACCAGATGGCTCGCGGGCGCAGAGTTCGCCGATGCCTTTCGCATCACGATTGACGAGCCGGACATCGATGCCCGCACGGCGGCCGAGCGCATGCTCGGCCGCGCGCCTTGGTGGATGGCGGCGCTCCTGAAGCTCCGCAACCTGCTGGTCAGGCCCTTCGGTCTGAAGACCTCGGGCGCGGACCCAGACATCCCACGTCCTCTGATCGGGATGTTTCCGGTCGTCGACGAAACGCCGCAACGAATCGTGCTCGGCTTCGACGACAAGCATCTGGATTTTCGTGTCGTGGTCGACGTCAGGTCCGAGGTCAGCCCCATTGGCAAGGCCTCGCAGGTGACCGCGACCACGTTGGTGCACACGCACAACACGCTCGGCCGCTTCTATCTTGCCGCCATCATGCCGTTTCACCGGCTGGTGGTGAAGACAATGCTCCGGCAGGTCGCAGCGCCCGCCTGACCCCGCGGCCTCCTGGCGCAAATCGATCCCGAGAGCCAAGACCTGCTCGGCCACCAGCAGCACATGTAGCACGGGTGCGATCTGGTTCAGCGAGGCCTGCACATACTCCAACTCGCCGCCCGTGACTCTCGCGAAGCGCGCGCCAGCATAGCGCGATCATCTTCGCCAGAACAGCCCGCAGAAGTTCATCAATCTGTCTTTACCGAGACTCATCATGGACGATATCCATCAGCTCACCCCAAAGGGAAAGGCCGACCTCGATCGTGCGCGGGCAGCCGTGCAGGCCGGCTACCCGGCCGTCGCCCCAATCCTTCCCGAGCTGACGGCGTGGCTAAAGGACTACAATTGGCCGGTGGCGCACATTCTCGCCCCCTTCCTCGCTTCGATCGGCGCGCCGATGGCACCGCACATCTGGCATGTCTTGAATTCCGACGATGCCGTTTGGAAGTATTGGATACTCCAGCTGCTCATCCCGTTCCTTCCCGAGGACGTTGCTCTCCAGTTTCTCCCTGAGCTCAGGCGGCTTTGCAGCACGCCGAGCGAGGACGAAAGACGGGAAGGACTGGATCAGCAGGCGCGCGATGCTCTTGCGCAATTCGGCTTGCTTTGAAAAATGAAGGCAAGGCGCATTGTGCGTCAGGGGGCGATCAGATGGGCCTGATACGCAGGCTGTTCAGCGAACTGATCATGAGGCGGGTTGAAATTGACGACGCGTTCTTTGGACATCTCGTCTCGATGGGATCCTACTGGGAAGCAAAGCGGCAGTTCTCACCAACGCAGACCGAGATCGAGATCTTCATTGATGCGCCTGGCGAGCGGCTGGCGCCCGACCAACAACAGCGCGAGTTCTTCGCCTGGGTTGAACGCGACTACACCGACATCATCCACAACATCGATCATGTCGCGCGCGCGACTTACGAGCATTGGTTCGGCAAACCGCTCGAAGCTTCGTTCGACACGGAATTCGTACTCAACAGCTTTTCGGTTCCGCTGCTGAACGCAGGACCTGCTGATTGGGATATGTCGTTCGCTTCGCGAACCGACCAGGAGCACATCTTGATCGTGGAGCTCCGCGGCTCCAAAGCGCTCCGCGCCCACATGGACGGCTGACGTGTGCGCTACACTCGGCTCGTCAGCTGAGAGCGGGCCGCGTGCAAACATTGATTTCGATAGCCACCTCAGACACATGGTCCGATCGAGATCATCTGGCCTAAACTTTCCGCTTGCTTTACTTCCGAAAATCGGAAATACTACACCCATCCCGTCCTCATGAGAGGGGCGCTTCGCGATCGTCACGGACGTTGAGGGTGGGATGCGATGGATGCGGCAGCTCACAGCGCGCACTTGAGGTTTCCTCGAGGCTGGCGCGTGGACGAAGGAGCGGCCGCGTACGGCGAAATCGTATGGTCCTGGCCTCCCGATGCTGAGGTCAAGCCGGCGGGCGATCCGCAAGGTGACGGGGGCAAACAAGCTCGGTCCCCGGGGAGAGTACGTATAAGCCGTTCCAACCATGGCGCAGGGAAGGCCGGATGTGCGGCCCACCTGTGGTGACTGCCGCCTGCTACTTCTTTTGCAGGCGGGCCATGGGTGTGGTCAAGCACCCGGCCTTCCCTGCCCCTCTTCCTGTTCGAGGGGAGCAAATCGAGCATCACCCGGGCACGCCGTGCCGCGGGAACGTGTGTGGCCGTCCGATCCGATCTGGTTCGGCACGAGAGCAGTCCGCGATGGCCGACGTCGCGAACCCAAGCTCCAACGATGATGTTGCCGCGACGCTCGCATCTCGCACGGCCCATGACGACGACGGCGTGATGTGCACGACACTGCGGGGACTGCTATAGCCTCGATCATGACCTCCACAGCCGGAACCGACCACGCGCCGCCGCCGGCGGCGCCGACACCTTCTCTCGCGCTCGAACTCTGGGAGACGGTCCGCCTCGCCGCGCCGATGGCGCTGACGCAGCTGTCGCAGATTGCGATGATGTCGACCGATCTCGCCTTCATCGGCCGTCTCGGCGGCGATGCCGTTGCAGCGGCCGCGTTAGCGGGCACCGTCTACTTCGTCGGCTCCACCTTCGGCATGGGTCTGATGTCCGCGGTGGCGCCGCTCGCCGCGCAGGCGTTCGGCGCGGCCGATGCCGGGCTGGTCCGGCGCGCGCTGCGCGTCGGGCTGTGGGCCGGGCTGTTCATCGCGTTGCCGATCATGCTGATCGCGCTGAACGGCGAGGTCATCCTGCTCGCACTCGGACAGGCGCCGGGCGTGGCGCATCTCGCGCAGGACTATCTGGCCGGCCTCGCCTGGGGCATTGCGCCGATGCTGTGGTTCCTGGCGCTGCGCAGCTTCATGGGCGCCGTCAACCGCCCCGAGCCGGTGCTTTGGATCACCTTGGCCGCGATCCCGCTCAACGCGCTGCTGGTCTATCCGCTGCTCTATGGCCACTGGGGTTTTCCGCAGCTCGGCCTGACCGGCGTCGGCCTCGCCACCTCGACCGTCAACCTGGGAACGTTTCTTGCCGGTCTGTGGTTCGCCGCGTTGCGCCCGCCGTTCCGCGACTATCATGTCCTGGCCCGGCTCGGGCGCATCGACTGGCGGCTGATGCGGCAGCTCCTGATCATCGGCGCTCCGATCTCGCTGTCGTTCCTGCTCGAATATGGCTTGTTCTCGGCGGCGGCGATCCTGATGGGACTGATCAGCACGGCCGCTCTCGCCGCGCATCAGATTGCACTGCAGATCACGGCGATCCTGTTCATGGTGCCGTTCGGCATCAGCATGGCCGCGACCGTGCGCGTCGGCCATGCGGCCGGCCGCAACGATGCGCACGGTGTGCGCCGCGCCGGCCTGATGGCGATGCTGCTCGGCCTCGTCCTTGCCATGCTGTTCACGCTCGGCATCATCCTTGCGCGGTTCGAGATCGTGCAGCTGTTTCTTGGCGCCGGCCTCGCCGATGCCGCGGCGACTGCGGCACTCGCCGCCACGCTGCTCCTGGTCGGCACGACCTTCTTCATCACCGATGCGCTGCAAACCATCGCGGTCGGCGCGCTGCGCGGCATCAAGGACACGCGCGTGCCGCTGCTGCTCGCCGTGCTCGGCTATTGGCTGATCGGCTTTCCCGCATCCTACGTGCTTGGCCTGCACACCAAGCTCGGCGCGATCGGAATCTGGATCGGGCTGTCGATCGGCACCGCCATCTATGCGGCCCTGCTGGTGCTGCGCTTCCTGCGGTTGTCGCGATGAGGAGATCAGGCCCCCGCTGTATCCGGCGTCTCGTCGCGCTCCGGTCGATGCGGCTTCCCGGTCGACGCGCCCGCCCATTCGGCAACGACGCGCTCGAGGTCGATCAGGTTCTGGCGCATCTGCTCCAGCGAGAAGCCGAGCGCGAAGAAGCGCTCGGCGGCGTCACCCGGCAGGCCCCGCGTGAGACCGTCGCTGCGGACGGCGGCGACCTCTTCCGCATAGGCCTTCACCGCGACGTGGATCGGCCAGATCGCCGGCGGGCCGGAGCCGTTGCGGATGGCCGCGGCACAGCCGCGCAGATAGCTCGCGATGGCATCGCTGACGCGCGACACTGGTCCGGACAAGCGCGCCTGCAGCTCGGATGGCAGCGGCACCACGCTGGCACGGCCGATCATCACGACGTCGTGGCGCAGGCGCAGGATCGTCCGCAGCAGCGGGCCGGTATCGGCGCCGGAGGACAGCCGCGCCGAGCGCTCCCGCTCGGCCTCCGCTCCTGTCGCATTCAATTCGGTGAGCGCGGTACCAATGCCGTCCTGGATCCGATGCAGCGCGTCGTTGTCGCGGCCGCGCGACAGGCCGGCCAGCAGCTCGGTGAAGGCAGCTGCAATCAGTTCGAGCAGACGCCCCGCCGCGGCACGCATCTGCACATGCGCGCGCGACGGCAACACGATGAACGATACGGCGAGGCCGGTCAGCGCGCCGACCGCGACCTCGAACACGCGGTCGATCGCGGAGCCGAGCGGATCGAGATGGCCCATCGTCGGCACCAGCAGCACGATGACCGCCGTCACGGTGGCGGCGTTGAGGCTGGGATTGATCGCGGCGACGAAAGCGAGCGGCGTCACCGCCAGGATCAGCATGCCGAGCAGTTGCAGCTCGCCCGAATGCGGGATGAAGACCGTGATGGCGCCGCCATAGATGGCACCGCCGATGGTACCGAACATGTAGTCGCGCGTTGCCTTCAGCGAGCGCCCGACGCTGCCTTGCGTCACGATCAGCGACGTCAGCACCGCCCACAGCGGCAGCTTCAATTGAAAAGCCGTGGCGATGGCGAAGGCAAGCGTCGCCGCCACCGTGCCGCGAACCGCCAGCGACATCGGCGCCTTGCGGGCGCGCAACCGGCCAAACAGCCGCTTCAAGGACATCATCAGTCGCTCACCTCGAACAGCACCAGCGCGATCCCGGCATGGCAGCTCCCCACCCGGCCGAACCGGCTTGAAAGGCGGAATCGGCTTGCCTACGGTCATTGCAACGATGCGAGGAAACACGATGGCCCAGGAAACCGCAACGCTCGCCGCCTATGTCGCGGAGCTGAAATATGACGATATCCCGCCCGAGGTGCTCGACCGCGCCAAGGTGCTGACGCTCGACTTCCTCGGCAGCGCCATCCGGGCCCGGCGCGAGGCGGAATCGACGCCGTCCATCGTCAAGATGCTGGCGGCGCTGAAGCTCGATGCGGCGGGCGAGGCGACCGTATTCGGCGACGACAGAACCTGGACGCCGGCGGTGGCGGCGCTGCTCAACGGAACGATGGGCCATTCGCTCGATTTCGACGATACCCACGCCGATTCCTCGCTGCATCCGAGCGCGCCGGTGGTGCCGGCCGCGTTCGCCGTCGGCGAGCTGGTCGGCGCGTCCGGCCGCGAGGTGCTGACCGCCATCGTCGCCGGCTACGAGGTGTGCTGCCGGCTCGGCAACGCGCTCGATCCGACCTCGCATTATGCCCGCGGCTTCCACCCGACGGCGACCGCCGGCACCTATGGCGCGGCCGCCGCGGCCGGCAAGCTGTTCGGCCTGTCGGAGCAGCAGTTGATCTACGCCTTCGGCGTGTCCGGCAGCCAGGCCGCGGGCTCGCTGCAGTTTCTCGTCAACGGCGCCTGGAACAAGCGCTATCAGGTCGGCGCGTCGGCAATGAACGGCGTGATCGCGGCGACGCTCGCCAAGAACGACTTCGTCGGCGCGATCGAATCCGTCGAGGGCAAGCACGGTCTTCTGGTCGGCTACACCGACGCGCCGCATCACGACAAGGCCGTCGCCGGGCTCGGCTCCACCTATGAGACGATGAAGATCGGCGTGAAGCCGTATCCGAGCTGCCGCTATACCCATGCAGCGATCGACGCCATCATCGCCTTGCGCCGCGAGCACAATCTGACGCCGGACCAGGTCAAGCGCGTCGAGGTCGGCCTGCATCGCAACGGCATCACCCTGACCGGTGACGCCGCGACCAAGCGGCATCCGACCTCGATCGTCGGCGGCCAGTTCTCGATGTTCTTCACCGGCGCGCTGGCGCTCGACCAGGGCCGCTTCGGCTGGGACGACTACGTCAGGCTGGGTGACATCGCGATCAATGCGCTCGCCGACAAGTTCGACGTGGTGCAGGACGACAGGCTGGAGGTCGGCCGCAGCCATCCGTTCGGCGCGCGCGTCACCATCACCACGGAAGACGGCGTGCACGAGCGGCTGCACGACGATCCCTCGGGCGAGCCGACCTCGTTCCCCTCGGCGCAGGCGATGAGCGACAAGTTTCTGACGCTCGCCCGGCCGGTGCTGAGCAACCGCGCGCAGAGCTTCGCCGATGCGATCCTGTCGCTGGAGCGGTTCGAACGTGTCGCGCAGGCCACCGCGCTGGGGAGAGCGTAGCGCATGCGTCATTCCCCATGGGTCGCCGCGATCACGTCGCTCACGAGCTGCGCCACGCCGTCGGCCTCCGGCGGCCAGTTCACGGTGCGCCCGAAACGCGCAATGACGAGACGCTCGGAGGGGATGACGATGACATATTGGCCGAGCGTGCCCTTGGCGAAGAACGCGTCGCGCGGCCAGCCATGGGAGCTGCGGTAGTTGGCGCCAAAGCTGTCGCCACTGTTGGTCCAGAAGCCGGCGCCGAGGCCGACGAACGCGCCGGGTGTCGGCGCGCTGACATACGCGACCCAGCCGGCGGGCAGGATGCGGCGGCCAGCCACGACGCCGTCGTCGAGATACAGCTGGCCGAGTCGCGCCCAGTCGCGCGCCGACGCCAGCATCTGGCTCGATCCGTCCGGCGTGCCGGCGGCGTCGAATTCGAGGGTGACGCTGGTCATGCCGAGCGGATCGAACAGCTCGCGATGCGCAAAACGCAGCACATCCGCAGCGCTGCCGCCGACGGCGTCGCGGATGAGATGAGAGAGGATGACGGTGTTGCCGTCGTGATAATTGCTGACCGCGCCCGGCGTGGTTTCGAGCGGCATGGTTTCGGCGAAGGCGGCGCGGTCCGTTTCGACGAATTTCATCCGGTTGACCGGCTCGAGCGCCGAGAACAGCGAGGCCTGCAGCGAGCTGCCGAGCGCGAGGCCTGCGGTGTGGCGCAAGAGGTGATCGACGGTGATGGCGTGGCGCGGATCTTTGTCGTCGCGCCACGCCGCGATGGGCGCGGGCGCATGCAGCGCGAGCTTGCCCTGGCGGACGAGAATGCCGATCAAGGTCGCGGTCATCGACTTGGTCGCGGAGAAGCCGAGCAGCGGCGTGTCGACCGCAAAGCCCGGCGCGTAGCGTTCGGCGATGACCTTGCCGTCCGTCATCACCACGACGGCATGGGTGCGCCGGAACGGCGGCACCTCCGGCTCGGCAAAGGCGCGATCGAGCGCCGCAGTCAGCGCCGGTGTCACCGGCGCCACGCCGTGCGGCAGAGCGGTGCCGGGCAGCAAGGCCGGCTGGGACGGCCGGATGGCCGGCCAGTCCGGACTCTCGCCATGATCCATATGGCAGCCGAGCCCGTCGCGAAACACTGCACGGCTGCGGCCGAGCCCGAGCAGCGTCACGGTGACGTCCTTGGCGGCGCGATCGACGCGGATGTCCATCGCCCAGCTCAGCAGGCCGGCGCCCGGCATCGCGGCCCGTGTCTCGGAGAGCGTGCGGTCCGGGTCGAGACCGGAGACGAAGGTCTCCGAGCACAGCACGCTGGCGATGAAGCCTGTCGCGATTTTCGGCACGTCGCGGGCCCGGGCGCTGCCGACAGCCAGGGCGGTCAGCGCGGTGGTGGCAACGAGAGCGATCAGCAGGCGGCGAGTCATGAGGAGCTCCGGCAGTTGGATCTGCCGGACCGGACTGCGGCTGCGGCCCGGACGCTCGCCGATTTTGGAAATCATCCCAGCCGAGAATCGCCGGGATCTCGCCGATTTTGGAATTCCTCTGCAGTTTCAAGGCTGAACAGATCACGCCGCCGACAGCCTCATGCGCCGGTACTCGGTCGGCGTCACCCCGGTCACCGCCTTGAAGGCGCGGTTGAACGGGCCGAGCGACTGGAACCCGGCGTCCATCGCGATGGTGATCACGGGCACCTCGGCCTGGGCGGGATCGGCCAGCGCGGCCTTGGCCTCCTCGATGCGGTGGGCGTTGAGGAAGGTATTGAAATTGCGGTAGCCGAGCTCGCCATTGATCAGCCGCCGCAGCCGGTATTCAGGAATGGAGAGCCGCGTCGCCAGCATGCCGATGGTGACGTTCTCCTGGCGGTAGATCCGCTCGTTCGCCATCAGCCGCATCAGTGCGTCGACCAGCTTGCGGTTGGCCGCCGTCTCCGCCCCTGGGACGACCACGGTAGCCGCTGCCACGCTCGGCGTCTCGACCTGCGGGGTCTCCGGCGCGAGCACGTCGCCGGCACCGACCTTGAGCAGCATCAACGCAACGGCGCCGACCACGCCCAAGAACATCGCCGCATTGATGACATTGGCGAGCTCCGACGGCCCGCTGCCGGCGGACGCGATCTGCAGCAGCGCGTTGACGCCGCCGTAGGCCATCGCCGCGATGACGACGAAGGCGCGGATGCGCCGCCGCCCCTCGACGAGATCCGCCGCCCAGGAACGGATGGTCTGCGCCAAGGTCAGGCCAAGGAAGCCGAGAGCCAGCACATTATTGGCGACGATCACGAGCCGTCCATGTCCGGCAGGCCCCAGCACGAGACAGCTCAGCAGGCTGAAGCCGAACACCGCGAGCCAGATCAGGCCGTGCAGCCAACGCAACGCAAAGCCGTCGTCGAACAGCGCGCGGCAGAACAGCCAGAGCACGACGATATCGGCGGTCGCCAGCGCAATCAGCGGCGCGGAAGCGAGCGATGGCGCAGCCGTGCCGCCGATGTTGAAGGTCGCGGCATGCGCGGCCGAGCCCAGCGCCAGCGCGATCGCGAGCCGGCCGCGCCATTGCCTGCCGAGATCGCGTCCCAGCGAGACGGCGAGCACGGCCAGCAGCGCGATGGCGGCGGCGCGAAGCGCGAGATCGAGGCTTTCGAGCGTCATCGTCATGGGTCCGTTGTCAGCGCCGGAACTCTAGGCCGGAGCTTCGCTTCGTTCAAATCGCGCCGCCACCGCGACCTCCTGCCCTGCCGTCGCCTCAGCAAAGCTGCTAAGCTGGCGCGACCACATTGCAGGAGCGCCCCATGAGCTGGCAGCCATCGATCGATCCCGAGTTCGGCGATCCCACCTCGTGCGATGCGCTGGAGCACGTCATCGTGCCGCGCACCCGCGATCTCGGCGACGGCTTTGCGGTGCGTCGCGCGCTGCCGCATGGCCGCCGGCAGATGGTCGGGCCGTTCATCTTCTTCGATCATTTCGGCCCGGTGCAGTTCATGTCCGGTAAGGGCATGGACGTGCGGCCGCATCCGCATATCGGGCTTGCCACCGTCACCTATCTGTTCGACGGCGCCATCATGCATCGCGACAGCGAGGGCAACGTGCGGGAGATCCAGCCCGGCGCGATGAACCTGATGACGGCGGGCCGCGGCATCGCGCATTCCGAGCGCACGCCCGACCTGCAGCGGCAGAACGGGCAGAAGATGCTGGGCCTGCAGAGCTGGATCGCGCTGCCGGTCGAATCCGAAGAGATCGCGCCGAGCTTCCAGCATTATGCGGCCGACGCGCTGCCGACGGTCAGCGACACCGGCTTCTCCGCGCGCATCATCGCCGGCCGCGCGTTCGGCGCGGTCTCGCCGGTGACGATGGTCTCGCCCTGGTTCTATGTCGAGGTCACCGCGCAGGCCGGCACGGTCGTGCCGCTCGATCCCGACCACGAGGAGCGCGCGATTTATATCGTCGACGGCGAGGTCGAGATCGCGCGCGAACGCCACGAAGGACCGCGGCTGCTGGTCTTCCGCCCTGGAGACGCCATCAGCGTGCGCACGGTCAAGCCGACCCGGATGATGTTCCTCGGCGGCGACGCGCTGGAAGGGCCGCGCCACGTGTGGTGGAATTTCGTCTCCTCCAGCAAGGAACGCATCGAGCAGGCCAAGCAGGATTGGAAAACCGGCCGCTTCGCCGCCGTTCCCCAGGAGCACGAGTTCATTCCGCTGCCGGAATAGGCTATTGAGAGCGCAACGCTCCCGTTTCGAAAGCCCCGCACGATGACCACGCTCCTCACCAGCAATCTGCCGCTCCCGAAAATCGGCCGCGGCAAGGTCCGCGACATCTATGCCGTCGGTGACGACCGCGTGCTGCTGCTCACCACCGACCGCATCTCCGCCTTCGACGTGGTGATGAACGAAACCATCCCGATGAAGGGCGCGGTGCTGACGCAGATCTCGGCCTACTGGTTCAATGCGCTCGAAGGCGTCGTGCATCACCACATGATCTCGGCCGATACCGACGAGATCATCGACCAAGTGCCTGAGCTCAAGCCGCACCGGCAGGAGATTCTCGGCCGGGCGATGCTGTGCAAGCGCACCAATGTGTTCCCGATCGAGTGCGTGATCCGCGGCTATCTGTCCGGCTCGGCGTGGAAGGAATACGCGGCGAGCGGCACGCTCGCCGGCGAGCAGCTGCCTGCAGGCCTGGTCGAGAGTCAGAAGCTGGAGCCCGCGATCTTCAGCCCGGCGACCAAGGCCGAGACCGGCCATGACGAGAACATCACGATCGCGCGGATGCGCGAGGTGGTCGGCGACGAGACGGCCTACACGCTGGAGAGCATGACGCGCGCGGTCTATACGCTCGGCGAGGCGCTCGCCCGCGAACAGGGCATCATCATCGCCGACACAAAATTCGAGTTCGGCCGCGACAAGGATGGCCACATCATCCTGATCGACGAGGTGATGACGCCGGACTCGTCGCGCTTCTGGGCGGTCAATGCCTATCAGCCGGGCCGACCGCAGCCGAGCTTCGACAAGCAGCCGCTGCGCGACTATCTCGACGCCGAGCGCAAGGCCGGCCGCTGGAACGGCGAGGCCCCGCCGCCGCCTTTGCCGCAGAGCGTGGTGGATGCCACCAGCCAGCGCTATCTCGAAGCGTTCAAGCGGGTGACGGGGAGTGAGCTGAAGATCTGAGGATCGCAGGTTCACGCGTCGACGTTCGCGCTTGGGGTTGAGCTATCTCGTAGGAGCTCATAACTAACAGAGTGCTTCGGGGACCCCCGACCCCTCCCCGCAAGGGGGAGGGGCCAATCCGCGGCCGCGTTCTTCGCTGACACGATACTTCTCCGCTCTTCTGCGAGTGAATTTGGCGAGAGGTTCGCTCTCTCTTCTCCCCTCCCCCTTGCGGGGAGGGGTCGGGGGTGGGGGCCCACTCGACGAGACCATCATGATGCGCACAGACGCATCAACACGTCCCGCGGCGCCATCGCGCCCGAGTTGATCGCATCAAGACCCTCGAAAATGCCGAGGGCGCAGGGAAGGCCGGGAGCTGGCTGCTCCCATGGCCCGCCTGCTCAAAAAAATGCAGGCGGCAGGTACCACAGATCCTATGGGGCGGCGGGTGGTCAAGAAGGGTTAGGATTGGATTTCCGAACCATCC